>JAWVFN010000095.1:0-8480 GCA_033855935.1 Solirubrobacterales bacterium
ATGATCGACGACGTGATCAGCTGGCATCGGCTCTACCCCGGGAACTGGCGAGCTGCGTGGAACCTGCTCGAACAGAACTGGGACCACCCGGATCCAACCGCGCCCCATCCGGGCGAGCTGCCCGGCATCAACGTCGCCGCCTCCCTGAACGGCGGCTACATGCTGCTCGGCCTGCTCTACGGCCGGGGCAATCTCGAACGCACAATCAGGATCGCGATCCAGGCCGGCCAGGACACCGACTGCAACGCATCAAACGCAGCCAGCGTCCTGGGGACGTGGCTGGGGCGCAGCCGAATCCCAAAGCGGTTCACGCGCGTCGCGATGAACCGCCGGATAGCCGGGACCGACTACACGCTGGCCCGGGCGATCTCGGTCGACCGACAGCTCGCTGCGACGCTGACGACCTCCCGAGGCGGAACCGTCGCACGCCGGACGTGGCAGATCGCCCCGGATGCCCTGCAGCCGCCGGCGTTCGAGCAACGGGTCGCGGGAGACGCCCCGCCGTCGATCGGCACCCTCACGGTCGAACCCAACGGAAACACCGCTCGCTTTGTTGTGGACGCGGGCGCCGGCATCCGCGACACCTGGTGGTCCTTCGGCGACCTGAGTGGAGCCCACGGCCAGGACGTCTCGCACACCTACCGCCAGCCGGGCGGCTATCGGGTCAACGTATGGGTTGCGAACGCCTCCGGGACCACCGCCCACCGGGAGCTGACGGTCGCCATTCCCTAGGCCGAGGAGAGCGTGATGAGGTCGCCGTTGATGCCGGTCGTCGGCGTCGCTTGCATCTGCCTCGCGGTGCTGGGTTGCGACCGGCTCGCCTTTGGCGCCAGGGCGCCAGCGCCGGATCACAACGGAGCGACGGTCGTCTCACTCGAGTTCGACGATGGCACCAGCGACCAGATGGCCGGCGTGCGAATAGCCGCGAGTCACGGGATGAACGTGACGCTGTTCGCGCCCAGCGGCCTGGTTGGCACCCCCGGCTTCATGGCCGCCGAGGACCTCCGCAGACTCGAGGCTCAGGGCAACGAGGTCGGCGGGCACACGGTCGACCACAAGGATCTGTCGCAGCTCTCACCGGCAGACCAGCAGCATCAGATCTGCGATGACCGGAGAGCCTTGGAAGCCATCGGCGTCAAGGTCACCGACTTTGCCTATCCATTCGGAAACTGGACCGCCGAGACGCCGGGAATCGTTCGCGCCTGCGGCTATGAGAGCGCCCGCGACGACGGCGGCCTGAGCTCAGAGGGCGGCTGCTACGGCGCCTGCCCGCCGGTCGAGTCGATTCCGCCCGCCGATCCGTACGAGACCCGGACGATCTACCCCGTGCTCAGCGCCACCAGCCTGTCCACGATCGAGAGCTACGTCACGCGGGCCGAGCGCCGCGGAGGCGGCTGGGTCCAGCTCATCTTCCATCGCGTCTGTGATGGGTGCGACTCGTATTCGATCTCGGAGGGCACCCTGGCCGGTTTCCTGGCATGGCTGGCCCCGCGCTCGCAGATCGGTACCCGGGTGGAAACGGTGCGGCAAGTGATCGACACCCCTTTCCGGCCCCGCCCGATCGTGGCGCGGGCGCAGACGCCAAGAAGCCTCCGCCTGCGCGCCGTCCTCCGCTGCCCAAGTACACCCGTGACCGCCCCCTGCATCCGCGACGGTCGGGGTCGGCCGCCCAGCCTGCCTGTAGCGCGAGGCGCGTCGCTCACGCTCCTTGCGAAATCGCCGGCGACGCGAGTCGAACTGCAAACCCCCAAGTCCGGCCGACCAGGCACACGAGTCGAAGTTCACCGGGCCCACCGCGTCGGTAAGGCGGGCTGTCGCTGGAAGGTCGATGCGGGCGCGATCAGTGCACAAACAATCACGCTCGTCGTCACCTACCGCTTGGGGGTCGCGAGCTACCGACTTCGCCTTCGTTGAGTCGGCGTGGTCGCACTAGTCCCGCGGTCGCTTAGGCGGCCGGTTGGGTCTCCCTCGCCGGCGAGCGACCGCGTAGGCGCCTGCGCAGCGGCTCGGCGCGCTGGCGGAAGAGGGCGACGTTGCGGAGCTTGATCTGCTCGTAGCCGCGGATGACGTCGGGCAACTCGCAGAGCTCGACGGCGGTCGCGTGGTTATCGCTCGTCAGCAAGTTGCAGGCCTCGGCGACGAGCTGCTCGTACTCGCCGATGAGGGCCCGCTCGACCCGGCGGACCTTGGCGTAGCCGAAGACGTCGAGCCGCGTGCCGCGCAGGCGGCGAGCGGCGCGCAGCAGACGGAAAGCGGGCACGAACCAAGGGCCGAGCTTGAGCTTGCGCTTCAACCCGAGCGCACGCAGCAGCGGCGGGTGCAGGTTGAACCAGACCTTGGCGCCGTCGCCGAACTCGCTGTCGAGCTTGGCTCGCTCGACGGCATCGAGGTGCAGGCGAGCGACCTCGTATTCGTCTTTGTACGCCATGACCTTGAACATGTGCTCAGCGACCGCTGCCGTGAGCTCGGTGTGCCCGGGAGTCCTTTCGGCCTCGGCGTTGCGCACGCCGCGTAGCGACTCCGCGTAGCGGCGAGCGTAGTCGAGGCTCTGGTAGGAGGCCAGCTCGGCGACGCGGCGCTCGACGGTCAGCCGCACTTCGGCGACCTGCGGGCTCTCGGCGCCGAGCGCGAGGTCGACGAGTCCGCGCTCTGACGCGCCCAGCTCGGGGGCGTCCGCTTGCGCTCCGGGATCGAAGGTCGCCTTCTCGACTGCGTCCGGGGCGCCGACCACGGCGCGTCCCCAGGCGAGCGCCGTGATATTGGCTTCGACCGCGGCGCCGTTGATGCGAATCGCTTGCTCGAGCGACCGCAGGGAGACCGGCAGAGCACCGCGCTGGTAGGCAGCGCCGAGGGCGATCATGTTTGCGGGCATATCGCTGCCGAAGAGGCGGTCTGAGAGCTCCTGGGCGTCGAGATAGACATTCGACTCCTTCGCCGTCGCGGCCTCGATCTGATCGAGCTGCCCGGCGAGCTCGGGGAACCGCTTTTCGGAATCAGTGACCATTTGCCCAGTGGGGACGGCGCTGGTGGAGACGACCGCAACGGTGCGCTCGGGGTGCGCGGTGATGAGGTTCTTCTCGGCGGTCGCGCCGAGGAGGTCGAAGGCGAGGTAGAGATCGACCTCGCCGGCCGGCGTCTTGCTCGCGCTGGCGAGCGGGTGGCGCGAGAGGCGCAGGTCGGAGGTCACCGGGCCCCCCTTTTGGGAGAGGCCGGTCTGGTCCAGCCCGTAGACGTGGAGGCCGTCGATCAAGCCGGCCATACCGACGATCTGGTTGACGGTGACGACGCCCGTGCCGCCGATGCCGATCATCCGCACCGTGAACTCCTCGGCCGAGACCAGTGCTTCTGGCTCTGGCATCCCGTTCGGGGGCGACGGCGCCTTGCGCTTTGCCTTCTTCCCGGGGACGACGGTGACGAACGAGGGGCAGTCTCCCTCAAGACACGAATAGTCCTTGTTGCAAGACGCCTGATGGATCTGTGTCTTGCGGCCGAACTCGGTCTCGGTCGGCCGCACCGAGAGGCAACTGGACTTTTCGCCGCAGTCGCCGCACCCCTCGCAGACGCGCTCGTTGATCCAGACCCGCTCGGCAGGCTCGGGCGCCTCGCCCCGCTTGCGCTTGCGGCGCAGCTCGGCGGCGCACTCCTGATCGTGGATGAGGACGGTGACGCCGTCCTCGCGCGCGAGCTCTTTCTGGGCCGCGAGCAGTTGCCGCCTGTCGCGGAGCTCCGCGATCGACGCAAGCTTGACTCCCTTGTAGCGGCCGGGTTCGTCGCTGGTCACGATCACTTGCTTGACGCCCTCGAGCTCGAGCCATCGGGTGAGGTCGGGGACGCTGATCTGGCCCTCGACGTGCTGACCGCCGGTCATCGCGACGTGGTCGTTGTAGAGGATCTTGTATGTGATGTTGACGCCGGCGGCGACGGCGGCGCGCAGGGCGAGCGAGCCCGAGTGGTGAAAGGTTCCGTCGCCGATGTTCTGCACCAGGTGGCGCTCGTCGGTAAACGGGGCCTGGCCGATCCACTGCGCGCCCTCGCCCCCCATTTGGGTAAGACCGGTGATCTCGCCCTTGCCGTCGGGGGCGAGCAAGACCATCGTGTGGCAGCCGATGCCGGCGCCGACGAGTGTGCCGTCTGGGGCCTTGATCGAGCTGTTGTGAGGACAGCCGGAGCAGAAGAACGGCGTGCGCGCGACCGGCAGCGCGATCGGACGCGCGGCGATCTCATCGAGTCGGCGGATCCGGGCGGCCACCGAGTCAAGTCGAACGCGTCGACCTAGCCGAGCCGCGACCACCCGAGCAATCGCATCGGCGTCCAGCTCGGCCTCGGCGGGAACCAGGCGGTCGCCTGCCTCGTCGCGCTTGCCGACGATACGGGGGCAATCGGTGCCGCCGTAGAGCAGGTCCTTGAGCTGGGACTCGAGGAAGGGCATCTTCTCCTCGATGACGAGGACCTCCTCGAGCTCGCGGGCAAACGCGCGGCTGACGCTCGGCTCGAGCGGCCAGATCATTCCCGGCTTCAGCAAGCGCACGCCGACCCGTTCGAGCGTTGCGCCGTCGAGACCGAGGTTGCGGAGGGCATGGCGCAGGTCGTAGTAGCTCTTGCCCGCGGCGAGGATCCCGAGCCAGGCATCGCTCGCGCCCTCGATCCGATTGAGACCGTTCTCGCGCGCGTAGGCCAAGGCCAGATCGGTACGCGGCCCGTAGAGCGAGGCCTCCATCTCCAGCGATGGCGGGGCGAGCAGGTGCCCGCTGGGTACGTGCTCGTAGCCGTCTCCGCTGCGGCCGCCGTTCGGGGCTTGGGGGACGATGCGCCCGGGGTCGACGTCGGCCGTTGCGACCGCGTCGGCGACATTGGTGACCATCTTCATCCCGCTCCACAAGCCCGAAGCGCGCGAACACGCGAAGGCGTGCAGCCCGAGATCGAGGACCTCTTGGACGCTGCCGGGATAGAAGACCGGGATCCTCAGCGCCGCGAGAAGAGACTCCGAGGCGCTGGGGATGCTCGACGACCTGCAGCTCGGGTCGTCACCGACGGCGGCGATCGCGCCACCGGTGCGTGAAGTGCCGACGAAGTTGCCGTGTCTGAGCGCGTCGGAGGCACGATCAAGACCCGGCGCCTTGCCGTACCACATGGCGAGCACTCCGTCGTAGTTGCTTCCGGGCAGCGCACCGGCCAGCTGGCTGCCCCAGGCCGCGGTCGCGCCCAGCTCCTCGTTCAGACCGGGCACGTGGTGGATCCCGTTTGCTTCGCAGATCGCCTGGTTGGCTTCGAGCTCGCGATCGAAACCTCCCAAGGGCGAGCCCTGGTAGCCGGAGATCATCGTCCCCGTGTGCAGGCCCCGCCGACGGTCGGCACGGCTCTGGTCGAGCGGAACGCGGACGAGTGCCTCGACGCCGGTCATCAACACGCGTCCGCGCTCGAGCAGGTATTTGTCCTCGAGGCTGGGCAAGCCTTGAGGTTAAACGTCGGGCGGCGACGGCGTTCCGGGCATCGAGCTCACCGGAGGTCGCCCCTTGGTCAGAGGATCTGACCCCCCAACTCGGACGGTGGTAGCTGGACTACTAACTCCGAGGACATGGTGTTGGCTCGCCTGCGAGAGATTGCGAGTCGTGCCTGTGGCAGCCCGAACCTATTTCCCCTTTTTCTTGTCAGCATGGCCCCGGCGCTTCGCACGTGACGTCGTGATCCGAGTGAAATACGCGTCGACCTGGTTCCTCGCGACCGGCTTTGCCATCGAGAATGCAGCGACCATGCCGTTGTCCACGCGGTCGATGCCCAGGTAGTCGCCGAGGAAGCAGCAGGGGCGAGCTGAGTTGCCCGCCGTAAGCAGGTTGAAGGGCCCAGCGACACGATGACTTTTCCAGTGGCGACCGTGATCGCTCGAGGTCGCCACCGCGACCCGCGCCGGCCAGTTGCCGTTCGTACTCGACGGGGCGATCACATAATGCAGAACGCCGACCGTGCCATCGCCGGCGACTTCGATCGCGGGCAGCGCGGCTTGGCCTTTAACGGGAATATTGCGCGTGCGCCAATGGCGTCCCCCGTCAGTTGACCGTGCGACTCCGATCTGCGAGGACTCGTTCGTGGCACCAAGCTCGGGCCAGGCGACGTAGACGTCTCCGTTCGGCGCGACGGTCTGCGACGGGAACGAGGCGAACGTGTTGAGGAATTTCCCCGTATTCGGGTCGTTGGGCTTTCGCCCGGATGAGCTTCCGATCCCGATTGGCTGACTCCATGTGCGGCCGCCGTCGACGGAGCGGACCGCCATCTCCTGGGTGGGATTGGAGAACGGGTCAGCAGTGGTGCCAACGAGCGCGAACACGTCGAGCAGAGAGCCGTCGTTATTGACGAGGATCTTGCTGATGCCCGGCCAGCTGTCTGAGGTGTGGGGGTCGTAGACGACCTGCGGCGGCGACCAGCTTCGGCCACCATTCACGGTCTTCGAGAACAGGCTGTACCCATCGATGAAATCGGGCGGCTTCCGCAGGTCGTAGATGTAATAGGCCGTCTTCGGTCGGCGAGGATGCGTCGTCAGTCGCGGCAAATCCCAGAACTCGGCTGTGGGGGGCTGGATCACGGACGGCACCTCCCAGGAGAAGCCGCCGTCAAAGGAGCGGCTCGCGACCATCGTCGTGGTGGCCGGGAACGGGAAGGTGCCGGCCGGGAAGGAGACGGTGATCGCGCTGAAGTAGCCCATACGCCCATTTGAGGTGAAATCGACCCCCGGGTCGCTGGCGACGTTGGCGCTGCCGCCGGTGCAGGCCGAGAGCGAGGGGACGAAGACCCGAGAGAATGAGCGCCCGCCGTTGCGGGATGCCATCACCGTGTCCGTCGCCCGACCATCCTGGATCCAGGAGACCATGACGTGGTCCGGGTCGCGCGGATTTACCGCCACCGAGGTCTCTTGTGCAAACCCGGGCGCGATTGCAGGAAGAACGGCGTCCGAGCACGGAGACGAGGTGGAGAAGGGGCCCGGGGGCGAAATCTGCTTCGTCCGCACTTTCACCGGCGTCGCCGGCGCCGGCTCTACCGCCGCGACAGACAAGACGACCGACAGCACCAGGCTCCAGCCGCATGACAACGCGAGCCGCCGCCTATCCATGACTCCTCCTCGCTCGGTTTGCGGTCGCTCTTCGATCGTCGAGGAGTCTGGAACGGGGTGGTGACGTCTTGGCATTGCCGAAGGAGGCAGCGGCGAAGGGGTACCGCAGCGATCGAGATCGGGGCGGTCGGCTCACCGCGCGGGCGGCAGATAGACGTGCTCGCAGCCGATCGTGCGGTCGAGGCGGTCGGCCATCACGGAGTCCTCGCCCGGGCCGCAGTGGATGACGTCGCGGTTCCCGTCGTGAGTTGAGAAGGCATCGTTGCCGGGGCCTCCCCAAAGAACGTCCCGGCCCTGGTTGTCGAACAGCCGGTCGTTCCCCGGGCCGCCGCGCGCGACGTCGTCGCCCTTGCCGGTGAGGATCGTGTCGTTGCCGCCGCCGCCGAGCGCGTGGTCGTCGCCTCCTCGGCCGAAGACCTGGTCATTGCCTTGGCCCGCGGTGAGGGTGTCGTTTCCCGGGCCGGAGTCGATGATGTCGTCGCCACCGAGACCGGCGAGCTGGTCGTTGCCTTTGAGCCCCATCATCGTGTCGTCGCCACTGTCTCCTTGGAGACTGTCGTCACCCTTGGCGCCCGTGACGGGGGCCAGCGCCGGTGTCCGGCCCAGGGCGCTCGCCGTGCTGGTCGTCTGGTTGTCGCAGTACCACCAGACCTTGACGCGGTAGGAGTTGAAAATCGCCCAGTTGTTGAACCCAGCCGCCATGGAGCTGTAGCCGGGCAGACCCGACGGTTGAAGCACGCCGCCGTCGGGGGTCGATTCGCTATAGCCGCCCCAGGTAATCCATACGCTCTCGCGCCAGTAGTCCCAGTTCCACTGGCCCGCCGTGGGCCAGTAGTTCGAGCCGCCGATCCAGCTGTTTTCTGGGCACGCGCCACCCCAGCCGACAAAGATGGCACCTATGTGTTCCGGTGGGACCGGAGCCGAAGCAGAACAAACGATTCCGTCTTCTCCGACCCCTCCGTGATAGCCGTTGCCGACCGCGTCACACGTGCTTCGGTCACCCCCCGCCTGCGCCGTCCCCGCGCCGGCGAGCGACGCCACCGCCGCGACCGCCAACACCAGAATCAGCCCTTTCAAGCCTGCCCCACCACTAGACCTTCGGCAACTTCTTCGGCTGGTCGCGCGCCGTGAAGACGTACTCACAGCCGGTCGTAACGTCGTGGCGGTCGACGATCGCGATGTCCTTGCCCGGGCCGCAGTTGATCCAATCGCGGTTGCCGTCGCGCGTCGAGAAGCGATCGTTTCCGGGACCGCCGTAGAGGTGGTCTCGCCCCTGGTTGTCGAACAGCTGGTCGCCTCCTCGGCCCCCGCCTGCGACGTCGTTGCCCCTGCCGGTGAGAATGTCGTCGGCTCCATTGCCGCCGCTCGCCTTGTCTGC
>JAWVFN010000096.1:0-6083 GCA_033855935.1 Solirubrobacterales bacterium
AACGACCCCGAGCAACCCGACCCGGGAATCACGGTTGGGGCCGAGTAGATCGAATCGGGCGGCCGCGTCGTCGGCGGCGTCCCGGTGCAGTTGACCTGGACGGCGACGGTCTTGCCGTTGGAGGTGACGGCGCCCTGGGCCGGCGCACAGCTCAGCGCCGCTACGGCGCCGATCGCGATCGCCAGCCTCAATGTCGTCCCGGTTCGCATGATGCTCACCGTCTCCTATCGACAATGTGGCTCATCACATGAGGGAGGCTCCGGGGGAAGGATTCGAACCCTCTCTTCCTGGACCAAAACCAGGCGTGCTAGCCAGGTACACCACCCCGGAATCAGCCTCAGTCTAGGTCGCGTACGCTCTCGGAGTGAGCGACGCCCTCACGGTCCTGGTCATGGCCGCGGGCGAGGGAACGCGGATGCGTTCCTCCGTCCCCAAGGTCCTTCATCCGGTCTGCGGCCGGCCGCTGGTCGCATGGCCGGTGCTCGCCGCCCGCGAGGCGGGCGCCGATCGCATCGCCGTGATCGTCTCGCCCGAGCGTGACATCTCCTCGGCGCTCCCCGAGGGCACCGAGACCGTCGTCCAGCCCGAGGCCGACGGCACGGGCGGCGCCCTGCGCGCCGCCTCCGAGGTGATCGCCACCGCTGACACCGTCCTCGTTCTCTCCGGCGACCACCCGCTGATCTCGGCCGAGGTCATCTCCGAGCTGCTCGATGCCCACCGCGAGGCCGGCGCCGTCGCCACCGTGACCACCGTCGAGCTCGACGAGCCCGGCTCCTACGGCCGCGTCGTCCGCGACCGGAAGGGCCGCGTCGCGAAGATCGTTGAAGCCAAGGAGCCCGGCGACGCGACCGACGACGAGCTCGCGATCAAGGAAGTCAATGCCGGCACGTACGTCTTCCAAAGCAAGCCGCTGCTCGAGGCGCTCGAGCAGATCGGCAACGACAACGCCCAGGGCGAGTACTACCTCGGCGACGTCCTGCCGCTGCTCGCCAAGCGGGGCCCGATCGCCGCCTACCGCGCCGGCGACCACGGCGTGATGCTCGGCGTCAACGACCGCTCAGATCTGGCCCGGGCCGGGGAGGAGGCGAGGCGGCGCCTCCTCGAGCGCCACATGCTCGACGGCGTGACCATCGTCGACCCTTCGTCCACGTGGATTGACGCAGAGGTGAAGATCGCCGCCGACGTCACGATCGAGCCCGGCTGCTTCATCCGCGGCCGCACGACGATCGGCTCGGGCACCGTCGTCGGCCCGGCGACGACCCTGACCGACTCCGAGCTCGGCGAGCTCATCACCGTGCCGCACTCCTACCTCGTCCAGTGCGAGGTCTCCGACGGCGCCGCGATCGGCCCCTTCGCCTACATCCGGCCCGGCACCAGGCTCGGCGCCGAGTCGAAAGCCGGCGCCTTCGTCGAGATCAAGAACTCCGAGATCGGCGCCGGGTCCAAGGTGCCGCACCTCTCCTATGTCGGCGACGCCGATGTCGGGCCTGGTTCCAACCTCGGCGCCGGCACGATCACCGCCAACTACGACGGTTCTCGCAAACACCGGACTGTCGTCGGCCGGGGCGTCAGGACCGGGGTTGACACTGCATTGGTTGCTCCAGTAACCATCGGTGACGGCGCCTACACTGGGGCCGGCTCGGTGATCGCGACAGACGTCCCGGATGGCGCTCTGGGCATCGCGCGGGCGGAGCAGCGCAATATCGAGGGCTACGCCGAACGCAAGGACGGCGCAGAGGACAAGAAAGAAGACAAGGGCTCGTGAGCACTCTTCAGGAATCCCCCCGCACAGAAACGGCGATAGTCCAGGACTACCGCAAGCGAATGCTGGTCTTCGGCGGTCGCGCCTCGATGGAGCTCGCCGCGAGGATCGCCGGCAAGCTCGACGTCGAGCTCGGCGACGTCGATCTGAAGACCTTCTCCAACGGGGAGGTCTACTGCCGCTACCGCGAGTCCATCCGCGGCGCCGATGTCTTCCTGATCCAGTCCACCGCCGGCAATGAGGCCGCGGGGATGACTCCGAACGACGCGCTGATGGAGCTGCTGACGATGGTCGACGCGGCCCAGGGCGCCTCCGCCCACCGGATCATCGCCGTCATGCCCTGGTACGGCTACGCCCGCCAGGACAAGAAGTCGGCCCCCCGCGAGCCGATCTCGGCGCGGATCGTCGCCAAGACGCTCGAGGCCGTCGGCGTCGACCGGGTGCTGACCATGGACCTCCACGCCGGACAGGTTCAGGGCTTCTTCCACGTCCCCGTCGACCACATGACGGCGATGCCGATGCTGACCCAGTGGATCCAGGACCAGGCGTTCACCGAGGAGCCGGTGATCGTTTCGCCCGATGCAGGCCGGGTGAAAACCGCGCGCAACTTCGCCCGCAAGGTGGGCGCCCACTGGGCGGTCATGGAGAAGGAGCGCCCCGAGCACAACGTCGCCAAGAGCGGATACGTGGTCGGCGAGGTCAGGGGCAAGACCGCAGTACTCGTCGACGACATGATCGACACCGCGGGCACGCTCTGCGCCGCCGCGAAGACCGTGCTCGACGAGGGTGCGGCGCGCGTCATCGCCTGCGCCACCCACGGCGTCTTCTCAGGTCCCGCGTACGAGAGGTTGCAGGAGTCAGAGTCCGGGATCGAGCGCATCGTCGTCACCGACACGATTCCGCTGCGCCCCGGCGCGCCCGACAACATCGCCGTGATCTCGGCGGCGGGCACCCTCGCCGACTCGATCCGCCGCATCTTCAGCGACGACTCGGTCTCGGAGATCTTCGCCGGAGAGAACCAGCTCTTCTAGCGGTAGAGTCCCTCGCAGGGATTCCACGAGGAGAGGGGCATCGGATGATTCGCACCAGACGCGCGGTTGTCGTCTTCGCTGTCGCCGCCGGATTGTTGACGGCCGGCCAGGCCGCGATCTCCTCGGCCGGCGCGTCGGTGACGCTCGGTCAGGTCAGTATCAGCCCGTCCGGGAGCTGTTTTGGCGTGGACTACGCCCAATTGAGCGTCGCAGCAGGTGCCAGCTATCAGGTGCCTGCGGACGGGACGATCACTTCCTGGAGCACCAACGCCGGCGGGGCCTCGGGGCAGATGCTTGCGATGAAGGTTCTCCGCAACGTCGGCCCGAGCTTCTACAAAGTCATCGGCCTCGACGGTCCTCGACTACTGACGGCCAACCTGCTCAACAACTTCCCAGTCAGCATTCCCGTGCAGACGGGAGACATCCTCGATCTCTCGGCGACCACAGCCGGCCCTCTCTGCTTGTTCGCGGGAGCGCCGTCGGATACGACGCTGGCGCATTCCCCCGGCTTCCTCAACAACGGTGACGCGGCGGGCTTCTCGTCGTTCCCCGGCTCTCGCCTCAATCTCTCCGCTGTGTTCGCGCCCACCAACACCGTCACCCTCGGCACGACGGCGCTCAACAAGAAGAAGGGCACCGCGACGCTCAACCTGACGATCCCCAATCCTGGTCAGCTGACCGTCTCGGGCGACGGGGTCGCCGCTGCCGCCGGGAGCGCGCTTGCCACACCCGTCGCCGCGGGACCGGTCCAGGTCTCGATCAGGGCGACCGGCAAGAAGAAGAAGCGGCTGCAGGACAAGCACAAGGTGACGCTCAGCGTCACGATCGCCTACACGCCCGCCAACGGCGATCCCGGCACTCAGACCCTGCAGGTCAAGCTCCAGAAGAAGCACTAGTCGCTACGGGATCAGGCACGCCTAGGTGGCGCGCATCGCGGCCAGCGCTTCGTCCCTGTTGGGATAGACCGCGTACAGCTGGATGACGCCATCTCGTACCGCGAACAGCTGGACCACCGAGGCCTCGATTGGCGTACCGCCGCCCCGTGGCCGCGCGGTGATGCGTATGTCGACCACGACGTGGTCACCGATCTGCTCGTAGTTCGAGTCCTCGAGCAGCAGATCGTCCAGCGGCCCGGCCCACTCCTGCCAGAAGCGGATCCATGAATCCCTTCCCCGCATCCCGATCGGGCCGGGCGCGCCCGGGAAGGCGTCCACCACCACTTCCACATCGGGGTCGATCGGGTCGATCGGCAGTCCGGCCGCTTCGAACTTCGCAACGGCGTCGTCCCAATCCACCGAGGCGAGCAGGGCCTCGCGGACCGTCTCGAACGGACGTGTCTTCCAGGTTTGATTCACCTCCCGGATCACTGCGATCGGCTCTGCGGCACCCACGCGGGCAGTATCTCCCAGAGGCCTGACGGGTTCCATACCCACTCTTAGTTGATTGCCGCGATGCGCCAGTGGCCGTCTTTGTCGATCAGGCCGAGGGTGACTCGGCTCGGGCCGCCGCCCTGGTCGACGTTGAGGTCGACGCGTGATTGGCCGTCGTGGACCTTGACCGCGACGATCGTCGTGCCCGACGGCTTCGGCTGGGCAGCGAACTGGGTCTTGAGCTTCGCCGGGCAGCCGGGATCGAGACCCTGCTGGCGGCGGAACTCGGAGGTGTAGATCTCGCAGACCGCCGCGGTATTGCCGGCCCCCCGGGCGTGCACGTAGTCGTCGACGACGTTGCGCACCTTGCCCTCGTCGGTGCGCCCGCAGCCGCCGAGAATCCCCAGAAAGGCGATGCAAACGACGGTTGTCAGTGTTCGGTGCATCCAGAGGACCCCGCCGCGCGCAACCTAACAGAGCGGGGTAGCCTGCATACGGTCACTAATGGCCACCCAAGAAACACAAGAAACGGGCGAGGGCGCCGCGGTGAAGACCGAGGAGCCGCCGCGCGACTTTCGGCGCATTGGCCACAAGGGCGCCGACATGATCGTCGAGGGAAACACGATCGAGAGCTTCGAGATGGCGGTCGAGGTCGGCGTCGACATGGTCGAGCTCGACGTGCTCCGTACCCGCGAGGGCCGGCTGATCGTCGCCCACGATTACGTCGACGCCGCCGACCGCCGGCCGCTGACCCTGAGCCAGGCGCTCGACGCCTTTCGCTATCCGCCCCTCGACGAGGTCGAGATCGACTGCGACCTGAAGCTCGCCGGCCGCGAGGCCGAGCTCGCCGGCGTCATCGCCGGGCACGGGCTGACCGAGCGCACGATGGTCTCGACGATGGAGATCGAGAGCCTGGTCAAACTGCGCTCGATCGACTCCGATCTGCGCCTCGGCTGGACGATCCCCAAGACTCGCCGCGACTGGACCCGCGACCGCTGGGCGCGCCCGGCGCTCGGCGCCAGCCTCGCCCTGATGCGCCGCCGGCTCCCTAAGCTGATCGCCGAGCGAGCCCCCGGGCTCGATGTCGACGCGATCTGGTCCTACCACCCGCTGGTCACGGCGGACGCCGTCGAGGCCGCCCACGAGGCCGACCTCGAGCTCAACGCCTGGACCGTCGACACCCCCGAGCGGGTAGCCGAGCTCGCTGCGCTCGGCGTCGACGGGATCGTCTCCAACGATCCGCGTCTTCTGAACTAGGAGGCTCTCGCCACGCCGGGCGTCTGCGAGGTGCCGCGTTCCTCGAAGTACGCCCACTCGGCTTCGCCGAGCTCGGTCGACGCCGGCTCTGCGAACAGCCACTCGCGCATGATCCGGTGCCAGTTGCGCCTGGCGCCGAGCTGGGCGAGGACCGCGAGCAGCCCCGTCTCCATCCGCCGGCCCATCAGCTCCTCGGCGGGCATGCTCTCCTGGCGGATCAGGTCGTAGTACTCAGAGCGCGGGTCGGAGGTCACCTCGATCACCTTCATCACGTAGCGCGGGCTGAGCTCGATCTCCTCGTCGCGCATGTACCAGCCACCGACGATCTTGACGTGCTCGAGCAGCCGGGCGACGTCGATGTCCTTGTTGCGTAGGAAGCCGAGCTCGGAGAGGCCGTCGCGGAGCTCCTCGGCGTCGTCGTTGAAGGCGGCATGCAGTGTGCGCTGCTCGAGCCCGATCTGCCGCTCCTCGAGCCGCTTGGTCATGCCGAAGTCGAGGAAGGCGACGCGGCCGTCCGGCATCAGCAGGTAGTTGCCGGGGTGAGAGTCGGCGTTGAAGTGCTGGAGGTGGTAGATCGAGCCGAAGCAGAAGCGGAAGACGATCTCGCCGAAGCGGCTGCGCTGCTCGTGTGGCAGCTTCTTGACCTCGTCGAAGCCCTTGCCC
>JAWVFN010000097.1:0-13670 GCA_033855935.1 Solirubrobacterales bacterium
CCCGCCCCGACGATCGCCTCGCACGCCGCCGTCTTCGCTTCGCGCCACTGCTCGATCTCCTCGCCGCGGCGCTGGCGGGCAAGGAAGGTGAAGTAGAGCGAGGCGCCGTCTGCGTACCCATGGGAGAGGTGGCAGAAGACGATCGGCGGCGTCCCGCCGCGCTCGAGGGCGCCCCTCAGCGCTCCTCGCACGGCCTCGTAGAGCTCGGGCACGCGGCTCCAGGTGTGTGAGGTCTCGAGCGTCTCCACCATGACGCCGCGGTCGAGCAGCTCGTCGCGCAGGTAGGGACCGTCGTAGCGGCCGTGCTCCCACGAGCGCCCGGCCGACTGGCCCAGCGGCACCGCCCCGCCGTCGCGGAGCGTCCGCACCGAAAGGGCGCGGCGGCGGCGAACCGACTCTCCCTCCCCCTCCCAGCCGAGGATCATCATGCAGCCGCCCTTCCGGCGCCGAAGCCGCAGGTAGGCGTCGAGGGCGCTGCGGCGGCCGCCCTCGCCGACCGCGAGCCCCAGCGAGAACCGCGTCTCCTCTTCGTCCGAGAGGCGGGTGATGTCGGCGAGGCAGTCGCTCTGGGCGAGCGAGCGGATGATCTCGCGGCCGGCCTCGAAATCGGAGGCGAACCAGGTTTCGTAGCGGCGCTCCTGCGGCGAGGGCCGGACCCGCACCGTGACCTCGTCGATGACGCCGAAGACGCCCTCCGACCCCAGAACCAGCTCGCGGATCGAGGGACCGGCCGCCGTGTGCGGCGTCTGCAGCGTCGACAGCCGCCCGGCCGGGGCGATCATGTCGATGGCGGTGACGACCTCGTCGAACCGCCCGTACCCGCTCGAGGCCTGTCCCGCCGAGCGCGTCGCGGCGAAGCCGCCGATCGTCGCGTACTCGAACGATTGCGGGAAATGCCCGAGCGTCATTCCCTCGGCGCCGAGCGCGGCTTCGGCCTCCGGACCGCGGAGCCCCGGGCCGAGCCGCGCCGTCATCGAGACTCGGTCGACCGATACGTCTCGCAGGCGACAGAGATCGAGGGCGATGACGCGGTCGCGTCCGCCGCTGTTCGGGTCGACCCCGCCGACGACGCTGGTGCCGCCGCCGAAGGGGACGACGGCGACGTTCTCGGCGGCGCAGGCGGCGAGCACGCTTTCGAGCTGCTTGGGCTCGGCAGGAACGACGACTGCGTCGGGGGCGTGCGCAAGCGAGCCCGAGCGCATGCGGACCAGGTCGGGGTAGCTCTTGCCGGCGGCGTGGCGTATCCGCTGCTCCTGGCCGGTGAGCACGGCGTCTGCGCCAACAGCCGTGGTGATGGCGGCCGGCAGCGGCGTCGGCTCGGGGAGCTTCACCTGCTCGATCGCAGGGACTGCGACCATCGCTTCGGCATCGACGCCGAGCTCGTCGCGAAGCGGCGCCAGCTGCTCCTCGGACAGGGGCAGTCGTTTGTCGTTTGCGCCCCATCCCCACCACTTGCTGTCGGTGCGCGGGCAGTCGTTCATCGGCCGTCGCGTCGCTTGCCGAGCGCCTGTTCGAGGCCGTCGAGCGCGGAGTTGAGGATCTTCGCGGCGCCCCGGCGCATCATCGGCGCGCCGAACCTCGACAGGCCACGGAGCTTCTGCCGCTGGGCCAGCTCGACCTCGGTCCCCTCCCCCGCCGGAGTCAGCTTGACCTCGACCGTCGAGCTGCGCAGGACGCGCTCGAACGGCGTCCCGGCGAGCTCCTGCTCGAAGGCGAAGCGCTGGTCGGGGTCGGAAGCGATGCAGCGGAAGTCAGCGCGGATGCCGCGGCCGCCGCGGGTCTCGAGCACCTGGGTCCAGGAGCCTCCGGCGCCGCTGCCCTGGACGTTCTCGACACGCGTGGTCCGCGGCCACCAGCGCGGCAGATGCTCGGGGTCGGAGACGATTCGCCAGACATCGGAAGCCGGCGCGGCAACCGATCGGCGCCGGACTACGTTCGGCACTACTCGCCGGTGAGGCGGCGGAGGTCCCTGATCAGCATCAGGTGCTTGAGGTTGCCGCAAGCGGCGGCCAAGGTCTCGAGGTTCTCGATCGCGTCGCGTCGCGTGACCTGGTTCGAGGAGGCCAGCGACGGCCCGAGGACCTGTTCGAGCAGCGCCGCCTCGCGGTCGGCGGAGGTGCGGAAGACCTTGAGGTTGCGGCCCTGGACGCCGTAGCGAGCAAGTTCGGCAGCCGCCTGGACGATCTCGCGGTCGGTGTCGCCGTAGAGCTTCTGGCCCATCGGTCCCTCGGGCTGGACGATTCCGTAGTCCTCGAGCTCGCCGATCAGCGAGGCGGGGGCGCCGGTGTCGTCGACGAGCTCATCGATCGTCAGCTTCGGCGACGCGGCCGTCTCGACGCTGACGGCGCGGCGGGCGCCCGCGCTGCGCGCCTTGAGCTCGTCACGCTCGCTGCCGGCGGCGAGCTCCTGGCGGATCACCCGCAGGGGCAGGAACTCGTCGCGCTGCAGCCGCAGGATCGTCCGCAGTCGCTCGACGTCGTTCTGGCTGTAGAGGCGATAGCCGCCGGGCGTGCGTCGCGGCGAGAGCAGCTTCTGATCCTCGAGGTAGCGGATCTTCGAGATCGAGACGTCGTCGAACTCCTGGCCGAGGATCTTGGCCACCGCGCCGATTGTCAGCGCCTTTCGGTCCGAGGCTTGTGTCTGAGTGCTCATTCCTTCTCCAGATAGCTGAGCTTGTATTTCCCAACTTGGATCTCGTCGCCATCTTCGAGAGCGTGGGACTCGATCCGGCGCCGGTTGACGTAGGTGCCGTTGAGGGAACCGAGGTCGTCGATGTAGCGGCCGTCGCGACGGCGGACGACCAAAGCGTGGTTGCGGGACACCGTGACGTCGTCGAGGAAGATCCCCGCG
Source organism: Solirubrobacterales bacterium (assembly GCA_033855935.1). Classification (GTDB taxonomy): domain Bacteria; phylum Actinomycetota; class Thermoleophilia; order Solirubrobacterales; family 70-9; genus JAWVFN01. The sequence goes on from JAWVFN010000097.1 coordinate 2,851, forward strand.
TCGGGGCTGCGGCCGATCGAGAGGCGGTCCTCCCCGAGTGGGAAGCTCTCGCCGGCTCGACCGCCGCCGGCGCGGATCACCATCGCCGCGCCCGCGTTGTCGACGACCTCGTCGATGTCGACGACCTGCATCTCGCCGCTCTCGTCGACGCGATAGGTCATCGTCGTCGGCTCGTCCGTGCCCTCGGGGCGCGAAAGATAGGCCCCGCACTTCTGGCAGTAGTTGGCGCCTTCGGCGTTGACGAAGCCGCACTCTGGGCAGTGAACAGCCACGCGCTCCTCCTCCCTTTCCCGGCCTAGGAGTCCTTGGGCGGCTTAACCGGCTCTTCGGTCTGACCGGCGAGGATCTTGCTGAGCCGCTCGACATCGTCGCCCTTGATCAGGGTGTCGCCCTTTTCGCGCTTCGAGCGCAGCCGGTTGACGAGCTCGGCGCGGAGGATGTCGATCTTTCCGTGCAGGATCCGCCTCTTGTATGAGATCTCCTGCTCCTCTTCGGTGAGCGACTCGATCAGCTCCTTCAGCTCCTTGTCGCTCATCGCACCGATGTCGGGAAACGTGTCGTCCATCGCGAGCAACTATAGCCGCACAGAGCCAGGCTCTACCCGGGCTTGAGGGTTTGCAGCTTACGTTGCGCGGCGCTTGCTGATCCCGCCGCGGACGTACAGCCCGGTCGAGAGCAGCGCGCAGCCCAGGCCGAAGACGAAGAGGATGCTCCAGATCCCGCTGTCGATCACCATCGTCCAGAAGATGGCGCCCATCACCGCGAACACCGCGATCCGGCCTAGCCAGTTGATCTCGATCTCGTCTCCGTGGCGCAGGGCGAGCTGGGCGAGCACCAGGGTGACGACCTCGCGCACCGCGAGCACCGCGAGCGCCCAGTGCGGGAGCAGGTTGAAGTGCCAGCAGACCGCCGCTCCCGAGAGGACCGTGGCGCGGTCGACGACCGGGTCGAGCAGGGCGCCCATGCGGCTGTACTGGCCGGTGGCGCGCGCGACGAAGCCGTCGAAGTAGTCGCCGGCGGCGATCAGCCAGTAGAGCGCCGCGGCGGCGAAGCTGCGACCGTCGCCCGAGTTGAAGGCCAGGTAGAGGAAGACCGGGAGCCCCGCGAGCCGCAGGTACCCGATCAGGTTGGGAAGCGTCCACGGGCGCAGCGGCTGGCCGGGGCGGGTCTCCTTCGGGTTGGGGCCGGAGCGGTCGATGCCGAACTGGCGACGGAAGCCAGGCTTACGGCGCCCAATGCGCGAGGATTGTCGCCGTCGCCCGCCCTTCACGGCAGCGAGGATATGGAAAGCAAAGCCAAACCCGGTATCTCACCGACCCGCGCGGAGGATTTTCCGCAGTGGTTTCAAAGCGTCGTCCGCGATGCCGAGGTCGCCGAGCTCGACCACGTGCGCGGCTGCATGGTGATCCGCCCCTGGGGCTACGGGATCTGGGAGCTGATGCAGAGGGCGCTCGATGACGCGATCAAGGAGACCGGCGTCTCCAACGCCTACTTCCCTCTATTCATTCCGCTGAGCTACTTCGAGGAAGAGGCGAGGCACGTCGAGGGCTTCGCCAAGGAGATGGCGGTCGTCACCCATCACCGGCTCGAGCAGGGCCCGGACGGGCTCCAGCCCGCGGGCGAGCTGAGCGAGCCGCTCGTCGTCCGCCCCACCTCCGAGACGATCATCGGCCGCTCGTTCGCAAAGTGGATCAACTCCTACCGCGACCTGCCGCTGCTGATCAACCAGTGGGCGAACGTCGTGCGCTGGGAGCTGCGCCCCCGCGTTCTGCTGCGGACGACCGAGTTCCTCTGGCAGGAGGGCCACACCGCTCATCTCTCCGAGGAGGAGGCGCGGGTGAGGACCCGGGAGATGCTCGAGGTCTACCGCTCGTTCGCGGAGACGGTCCTGGCGATGCCGGTGATCGAAGGCGAGAAGCCCGAGAGCGAGCGCTTCCCCGGCGCCGAATCGAGCCTCACGATCGAGGCGATGATGCAGGACGGCAAGGCGCTCCAGTCCGGGACCTCGCACTTCCTGGGCCAGAACTTCTCGAAGGCGATGGGGATCGAGTACACGAGCGAGGACGACGAGAAGCGCCACGCCTTCACCACCTCGTGGGGCGTCTCGACTCGGATGATGGGCGCGCTGGTCATGACCCACGCCGACGACAACGGCCTGCGGCTGCCGCCGGCCGCCGCTCCCCGCCAGGTCGTGATCGTCCCGATCACCCGCCATGACCCCGAACGCGTGCTCGAAGCCGCACGCGCTATCGCGAGCGAGCTCGGCGAGAGAACCTGGAATGGAGCGCCGGTTCGATCCGAGGTCGACGAACGCGACCGCAAGCCCGCCGACAAGCGCTGGGAATGGATCCGCAAGGGCGTTCCGGTCGTGATCGAGCTCGGCGGGCGAGACCTCGATCAAGGCGTGCTGACCGTGACTCGCCGCGACGACCCCGGGCTCGGTCGCGAGCCGTTGCAGCGCGAAGGCGGGACCGAGGCGATCGTCGAGGCGCTCGGCGAGATCCAGGAGCGCTACCTCTCCGAGGCCACCGAGCGGTTGCGAGAGCGGACGACTACAGACGTCGGCACGGTCGAGGAGTTCCGCGATTGGTTCTCGGCCGAGGGCTCGGGGGAAGGCGGTTTCGTCAGGGCCCCGTGGAGTGAGGACCCCGAGACCGAGACGCTGATGGCCGAGCTCGGCGTCAGTGTCCGCTGCATCCCCTTCGACGGCAAGCTCGGGGCCGGTGCCAAATGCGTGATTTCGGGCAAGCCGGCGACGGTCGAGGCGATCTTCGCCAAGGCGTACTAGGCCTACCGGCGCCGCAACTCCCGGGCGGCTCTAGCGTTCCAGGCCCGATGCGTACGCGGCTATCGCTTCTCGTATCGCTGGCGGCGTTCGTCGCCCTCCTCGCCGTGCCCCCGGCTCACGCCTCGCGCAGCCAGGTCACGATCTTCGATGCCTCGGAGGAGCTGAGCGGCAGCCTCTGCTGCGGCCCACTCACCGGCTCGGCGCTCGACGACGCTCGCGGCGAAGGCGCCGACGTGGTCCGCGTCCTCGTCTACTGGCGCGACATCGTCGCCGCGCCCGACTCAACCGCCAAGCCGCCCGGCGACTCGGGCGATCCTGCCTGGGCCGGGTACGCCCAGCCCAGCCCGGGCGACCCCGGCCGGGGCTGGGGCAAGTACGACCTCGTTGTCCAGGGCATCGCGGCGCGCGGGATGCGGGCGATGCTCGTTCCAACCGGCCGCTTCCCCGACGGCCGCGTACCGCGCTGGGCGAGCAACGCTCCCGGCAAGGACGGCACCGACCCCGACCCGGCCGAGTACGGCTCGTTTCTGAAGGCGCTCGCCCGGCGCTATCCCGGGGCCGCTTACGTCGGCGTCTGGAACGAGCCCAACAGCCCCTTTCAGCTGGCGCCGCAGGTCAAGGGGGGCGCGCCCTACACGCCGGGCCTCTACCGGCGGCTTTACTCGGCCGGTCGCGCCGGGCTGCTCGCCGGCGGTTTCAAGGGCCAGATCCTGATCGGCGAGCTCGCCCCGAGGGGGACGGCGAGCACCCTCGGCGCGCTCGCCTTCACCAAACAGCTCTTCTGCCTGAGGCAGGGGAAGCGAGGGCGGCTTCGAGCAGCCTGTCCCCCACTCCGCGCCGACGGCTTCGCCCTCCATCCGCACACCGGCGTTGACCCGCCATGGAGGGCGCCAGTTTCCAAGAACGACGTGACGATGGGCAACGTCGGCTCGCTGGTCCGGGTGCTCAGACAGGCCGCGCGGGCGAAGGCGATCAACCGTCTGCCCCTGTTGCTGACTGAGTACGGCGTCCAGACCAGCCCCCCCGACCCGACCTTCGGCCTTAGCTTCCGGACCCAAGCCGAGTACCTCGGCATCGCCGAATACCTGGCCTGGCGCAACCGCGGCGTCTCGGCCTGGTCCCAGTACCTGCTGCGCGACGATGCCGACATCGGCGGCTTCCAGTCGGGCCTGCGCCTGCGCGACGGCACCGCCAAACCCTCGTTCGACGCCTTCCGCACGCCGCTCGTGATCCGCCGCAAGGGGCGTGCGCCGCATCGGGTCTCAGCCTGGGGCGAGGTCCGCCCCACCGGCTCGGCCCACGTCCAGATCCTCCGCAGCGCCGGCAAACGCTGGGTTGCGGCAACGCCGATGTTCAGGACAGACGCTCGCGGATATTTTCAGCGGCGGCTCGCCTACAAGCGCGGGCGCCGCTTCCGGCTCGTCTGGTTCGACTCGGCGGATGGAAGGCCAAACGCGTGTTCCGGTGACTGCGTCGGCCCGCCAATCCGGGCGTACGAATTCAGATAGGGCCGCTGCAATTGCGGGCGTGGAGCTCGCGCGCTAGGCGCGGGTGAAGCGGCGACCGGCGGTCGGCGAGGCTTCCTCGTCGAGTAGGACCTTCTCGGACTCGTCCGGGGTCTTCGCCTTCTCCATCGCCGCGATCCGCTCGGGGGTGAGCTCGCCGGCGTTCTCCTCTTCGATCTTGGCGAGCCACTCGGCGCCTTCGGAGGCCTTGTGCTCGTCGACCTCGACCTTGCCCTTGTCGAAGGACTTGTCGATCTCGGCGAACAGGGCGTCGACGAGCTGGTCCTGGGGGACCTTCCGCAGCGGCTTGCCGTGGGCGAAGATCAGGCCCTCGTCCTTGGCGCCGGTGATGCCGAAGTCGGCGTGCGAGGCCTCGCCGATGCCGTTGACCGCGCAGCCGAGCACGGCGACCTCGATCGGCTCGACGTAGGCTTCGAGGCGGGTCTCGATCTCGGCGACCACGGTGTCCATGTCGAACTGGAGCCGGCCGCAGGTCGGGCAGGCGATCAGCACCGGGCCGCGCTCGCGCAACTGCAGCGCCTTCAAGATCTCCCAGGCGACCTTGACCTCCTCCTCGGCGTGAAAGGTCGAGAGGCTGATCCGGATCGTGTCGCCCACCCCATCAGCGAGCAGGGTTCCAAGGCCAACAGCGGACTTGAGCGAGCCCGACCACTTGGTGCCGGCCTCGGTGATCCCGAGGTGCAGCGGGTAAGGAACCTTCTCTGCGAGCAGCCGGTTGGAGGCGATCGTGTTGGGCACGTTGGTCGACTTGATAGAGATCTTGAAGTTCTCGAACTCGAGCCGCTCCATCATCTCGACGAACTCGACGGCGGCGGCGACAAGGGCCTCCACCGAGTTCTCGCGCTCGAGCGCGTGCAGGTGCTTGGGCAGGGACCCCGAGTTGACGCCGATCCGCATCGGCACGCCCTTGGCGGTCGCCAGCTCGGCGACCTCGGCGACCTTCTCGGGGCCGCCGATGTTGCCCGGGTTGAGGCGGATGCAGTGGGCTCCCGCCTCGATCGCCTTCAGCGCCAGCGTGTGGTTGAAGTGGATGTCGGCGATGATCGGGATCGGCGACTCGGCGACGATCGTCTTGAGCGCGTCGGCGTCCTTCTCGCGCGGGACCGCGACGCGGACGATGTCGGCGCCCGCCTCGGCGACGGTGTGGATCTGAGCCATCGTCGCCGGCAGGTTGGCCGTCTCGGTCTTGGTCATCGTCTGCACCGCGACGGGGGCCCCACCCCCGATCGGCACATCCTTGACCCATATCTGGCGCTTCGATGCCATGCAGACAGCAGGTTAGCTACCGCTTCGCCGCCCCCGTGAAACCGCCGTAAACGCTGCACAACAGCCCGGCAGGAGATAGGCTCACATCAACCTTGCAAGCGACGAAGGAGCCGGGAATGAAGAGCAGGACAAGGGGCCTAGTTGGCGGTATCGCGTGTCTCGTGGGGATCTTGGCGGTGACCGGTACCGCGAGCGCGACCTTTCACGAGAACCTGATCCGCGAGGTCCACGACTCGACGACCCCGACCGGTGACTACGTCGAGCTCCAGTCCTACTCCGCCGGGCAGAACCTCGTTGGTGGAAAGTACGTGAACTTCTACGACGGTGGTGGCGGCCTCTACAAGTCTGTCTTGATTCCGTCCAACGTCGCCAACGGTGCAAACCAGGCCACGATCTTGCTCGCTGACGATGCCTCTGTCACTGGCGCCGACGTCGTCAACACCGATGTCCACGCCGTCGACACGGGCGGGACCGTCTGCTACTCGACATCGCCCGTGGGAACCGCGCCCGCGCTGGACTGCGTCGCGTATACGAGTGGGCTGACCATGTTCCCCGCGACGCCGCCCTCGCCGTTCGGGACCCCGGTTTCCCTTCCCGGGGGCAACCTCGACGGCCATACGCTGATTCGCTCGATCTCACGCGGTTGCGCGACCACGCTCGACGCCGCTGACGATACGAACAACAGCGTCGCGGACTTCACCGTGGGCACCGGGACTCCGCGCGGCAACTCGGTCACGCCGACCGAGGTTGCGTGTCCACCCGTCGTCCCCAAGAAGAAGTGCAAGAAGGGCAAGCACCTGAAGAAGGTCCACGGCAAGAAGAAGTGCGTGAAGAAGAAGAAGCACAAGAAGTAGCCGCACCCATCCGCTAGACCCGCCCTGCCCGTAGAACGGTTGTGGGGAGACGTGCCAGGAGCAAGATCTCTGCGGTCGCGGTTGCGGCTGGGGTCTGGCTGCTCCTGGTGCCGGCCGCACAGGCGAGCTTCCACGAGGTCGACGTGCGCGAGGTCTACACGGGGAGCGCGACCAACCCCACCGCCGACTACGTCGAGCTGGAGATGTGGGCCGCCGGCCAGAATTTCGTCAGCAACGGACAGCTATCGGTCTACAACGCGAACGGCACGCTTAATCATGCCTACACCCCAACGGGCGACGTAGCGAGTGGCGCCAACAACGCCACCTTTCTGATCGCGGGGCCGGCTTTCCACACGGAATTCCCCACCAAGACGGCCGACTTCACCGACGCGTCCCTCGACATGAGCTCGGCCGGAGGAGCGGTGTGCTGGCCGACCAATTCGGCGCCGATCGACTGTGCGTCGTGGGGCAACTTCACCGGAACGCTTCCGTCGCCGGCGGGCACGCCGGTCTCAGCGAGCGGCATCAGCGCGGGCAAGGCGATCCAGCGCTCGATCGCGCCGGGCTGCCCGACCCTGCTCGAGCAGGGTGACGACACCGACAGCAGCGCCACCGACTTCAGCGAGGTCGCGCCGGCGCCCCGCGTCAACGCCGACACGATCACCGAGGCGACCTGCCCGACGATGAGCGTCGCCGTCAACGGACCGGGTGTCGTCACCAGCGACGGCCCCGGCATCAACTGCCCCGGCGACTGCTCCCAGTCCTACTCGGGCGGCCCCACCGTGACCTTGACTGCCGCCCCGGTTCCCGGGGCCACGTTCGGTGGCTGGGCGGGCGACTGCGGCGGCTCGCCCGGCACCACCTGCGTGCTGAACATGGCGACGAACCACGCAGCGATCGCCAACTTCTCTTCCCCGACCACAGCAGGCTCGGGGACCCCGGCGCCCACCACGCCGGCGCCGAAGAAGTGCAAGAAGCATCAGAAGCTGAAGAAGGGCAAGTGCATCAAGAAGAAGCACAAGAAGCCGTAGAGGCCTTGCGGCGCTTCTACGTTTCGCGCTTCTAGTTGTGCTTCGGTCTGCGTGAGCAAGACCGCTTCTTCTTGGCGCCGCGGGCCTTGGCCTTGGCCGCCTTCTTGCCAAAGCCGCAGCTCTGCTGCACGGCGTCGCCGATGCCTTGACCCGGCGTCACCGACCCGCTGCCGGCGGGATCGACGGTCTGAGCGACGGATAGCGTCGGGATGGCGAGGGCGACTACGAGCGCTGCCAGGGCAACGGTTGAACTCACAATTCTTGGCAGGCGACCGAAATTCATGCAGCGGACGGCGACCATAGGGCAAGCATCCCTCCGCAACAACAGCCATCTGTCTACTTCGCGTACAAATCCTCAATCTCCGACGCGTACTTCTCGGAGATCGGCTTGCGCTTCAGCTTCATCGTCGGGGTCAGCTCGTCGCCGCCCGGAGCCCAATCGGCCGGGAGGATCTTGAACTTCTTGATCTGCTCGACGCGCGCCATCTTCGCGTTGGCCTCGTCGACGCCGGCTTGGAGCGCCTCGAGCAGCTTCTGCTCAGCGACAAGCGCCTCGGCGTCCATCCCCTCGAAGCCGTTCTTGGCCGCCCAGGCCGGCGCGTAGTCGGGGTCGAGGACGATCAGCGCCACGTTGTAAGGGCGCCGATCGCCGATCGCGCAGACCTGGCCGACCAACGGGCTCGCGGCCTTCAGCTTCGACTCGATCGAGACCGGCGACATGTTCTTGCCGGCGGCGTTGATGATCAGCTCCTTCTTGCGGTCGACGATCTTCAGGTAGCCGTCCTCGTCGAGCTCGCCGATGTCGCCGGTCAGCAGCCAGCCCTCGTCGTCGATCGTCTCCGCGTTCTTTTCCGGCATGTTGCGGTAGCCGGGCATGTTGGCCGGTGTCCTGACGAGGACCTCGCCGTCCGCGGCGAGCTTGATCTCGCAGCCGGGAACGGGCGGGCCGACGGTGCCGAGCTTGACCGCCTCGGGCGGGTTTAGCGTGGCTACGCCGCAGGTCTCGGACATTCCCCAGAGCTCGCCGACCTCGATCCCGATTGCGTGGAAGAACTCGAGCACCTCGAGCGGCGTCGGGGCGGCGCCGACGTTGACGGCGATCAGCTCGTCGAGGCCGAGCTGCTTGCGCATCAGCGAGAACATCTGCTCGTCGGCTGCCTTCGCCGCGGCGGCGACCTCGGCGGGCACCTCCTCACCCGTCTGCTTTGCCTTGACCACGGCGAGCGCTGCTTCGAGGCCCTTTTCGGCGGGGATCCGCTGCTCGTCGGGAAGCGCCGCCATCGAGGACTCGAGTCCCGCCTTGAGCTTCTCCCAGATCCGCGGCACGGCGAAGAACCAGCTCGGGCGGACCTGGGGCAGGAACTCGATGATCTTGCGCGGATCGGGGCAGATCGTCACCGTCAGGCCCATCGTCACCGGCAGGTAATAGTGCGCGCCGCGCTCGGCGATGTGGGCGGCCGGCAGCCACGAGATCACCTTGCCCCCGTTCTCGGGGAAGGGCACTATGCCGTCTACCGAGCTCGTCAGCGTCAAAAGGTTGCGGTGTGTGAGTTGCACGCCCTTCGGCGGCCCCGTGGTGCCCGAGGTGTAGATCAGCGTCAGCAGATCGTCGGGAGCGAGCTCGGAAACCGTCGGCTCGACGTCGAAGTCCGGGTCCATCGCCTCGAGCTCGGCCAGGGTCAGGTCGCCGCCCTCGCCGTTTACGACGATGACCTTCTCGAGCTTCGGCAGGTTCGCGCGCGCCTCGTTGAAGCGGTCGAGGAACTCCGCCTCGACGAACGCCACCTTGGCCTCGGAGTCGCCGCAGACATATTCGATCTGCTCGGGCGCCGAGGTCTGGTAGATCGAAAACGGGACGGCGCCGAGCGCTACGGCGCCGAGATCGATCGGGATGAACTCGGGGATGTTGTTGAGGAGGATCGCGACGCAGTCGCCCTTCTCGACCCCGAGCTGGTTGAGGCCGCCGGCGATCGCCCCGGCGCGCTCGCGCAGCTCTTTCCAGCTGATCGAGACCTCGTCGTCGACGGTGCGAATCGCGGCGACATCGCCGTGCTTTGCGACCGTCTGCTCGAGCGCGCGGAACAGGTTCTCAGCCTTGATCGGCTTCGCCGGACCTCCGGTCGCGTACCTCTCCGCAGTAGCGCTCTCCATCCTGCGCTGAAGGCTATCTGACTATCTGACGTTGATGCCGTCGCCCGTGATCCGGCCGATGTCGTTCGATAAGCCGATGAAGAACAGCATGATCACCAGGGCGAAGCCGATCATCCCCGCCCGCTCCATGGTCAGGAACGAAACCGGTCGTCCGCGGACCTTCTCGACGATGCTCCAGAAGATGTGGCCGCCGTCTAGCGGCAGGAACGGGAAGAGGTTGACGATGCCGAGCGAGAGGCTGATCAGGGCCAGGATGCCAAGCGCCAGGCGAGAGTCGAAGCTGATCGCCTGGTTGAGGGCGTCGCCCGTGCCGACGACGCCCGACACCTGTTTGCGCTGCTCCGAGTTGAACAATCGCCCGATCACCGAAACGGTGCGCGAGGCGACGAACCACATCTGATCGACAGCGTCGTCCGCGGCCCGTGACACCGAGTGGTTCGCCGGGACCGTGTGCAGTGCGTCCTGGGCAAAGCCGATGCGGGTCCGCGGTGGGCTGGTGTTCGCGTCGTACTTCGGCGTGATCGTCAGCGGCACGGGTGTGCCGTCGCGGTTGACGACGAGGTGGACCGGCGTCGTCGCCTGGCAGCCCTCGCTCGCCGTGCCGGCGCAGTGGTGGGAGCTGATCTGCTCGCTGAACCGCTTGGCGCGATCGTTGGCGGACAGATTCGTCGCGGTTATGCCGTCGACCGAGACGATCTCATCGTTCGGCTTGAGCTGGCCCTGGGCGGGGCTGCCGCTCTCGACGTTGGTGATCTTGAGGCCGGGCCCGTCGGCCTTCTGGGCTGTGAGCCCGAGCCCAAAGAGGACGAAGAAGGCGAGGACGATGTTGACCGCCGGCCCAGCGCCGATGACGACGATCCGCTTCCAGACCGGCTGGTTGTAGTAGGCGCGCTTGACCAGCTCGGGTGGCAACGGCTTGAAGTCGTCCTCGCCCCCGGCAGCGTCGCCCTCCATCATCGCCGTCAGCCGAGTCGTCCTCCCCGCCTGACGCGGATGATCGGGGGGATGAACCTCGTCGGGGTTCATCCCGGTGATCTTGACGAAGCCGCCGAGCGGGATCATGCCGATCCCGTACTCGGTCTCGCCGCGCTTGATCGAAACCAGCTTCGGGGGAAAGAAGAGGAAGAAGCGCTCGACCCGCATGCCGACGGCCTTCGCCGCGACGAAGTGGCCGGCTTCGTGGAGGATGATCAGCACCGAGAAG
>JAWVFN010000098.1:0-4580 GCA_033855935.1 Solirubrobacterales bacterium
GATGGCGGTCCAGGAAGCCGCCAAGAAGGCGAAGCCCGTCTTGCTCGAGCCGGTCATGTCGGTCGAGGTCGTCACCCCCGAGGATTTCCTCGGCGACGTCATCGGCGACCTCTCCCGGCGCCGTGGCAGGGTCCAAGGGCAGGAGCAGCGCGGCAACGCGCTCGCGGTCCAGGCATATGTGCCGCTCGGGGAGATGTTCGGCTACGCCACGGACCTCCGTTCCTCGACCCAGGGACGCGCCAACTACACGATGCAGTTCGAGCGCTACGAGCCCGTACCCGACAACATCGCCGAGGAGATCGTCGAGCACCGTGCAGGCGAGCCCGTGGGCGCCGCAAGCTAGCTATATTCCGACGGTTCGCCTACTAACCACTTTCCGAGAAAAACCAGACCCCAAAGGAGCAAGAGACCGAGATGGCAGAGAAGTTCGACCGCAGCAAGCCGCACGTAAATGTCGGGACCATTGGTCACGTCGACCATGGAAAGACGACGCTGACGGCCGCTATCACGAAGACCCTTGCCGAAAAGGGAGGGACAGAGGTAAAAAGCTTCGAGGAGATCGACAACGCGCCCGAAGAGAAGGAGCGCGGGATCACGATCGCAACCTCGCACGTCGAGTACGAGACCGACAACCGGCACTACGCCCATGTCGACTGCCCGGGCCACGCCGACTACGTCAAGAACATGATCACCGGCGCCGCGCAGATGGACGGCGCGATCCTGGTCGTCTCCGCTCCGGACGGGCCGATGCCCCAGACACGTGAGCACATCCTGCTCGCTCGCCAGGTCAACGTTCCGTCGGTCGTGGTGTTCTTGAACAAAGTCGACATGGTCGACGACGAGGAGCTCTTGGAGCTGGTCGAGGAAGAGGTCAAGGACCTCCTCAACGAGTACGACTTCCCCGGTGACGAGACCCCGATCATCAAGGGCTCGGCGCTGAAGGCGCTCGAGGGCGACGAGGAGTCGACCAAGGCGATCCTCGAGCTCGCCGAGGCGCTCGACAACTACATCCCGGAGCCGGTGCGCGATCTCGACAAGCCGTTCCTGATGCCGGTCGAGGACGTCATGACGATTCAGGGCCGCGGCACGGTTGCCACCGGCCGGATCGAGCAAGGCGTCGTCAAGACCTCCGACGAGGTCGAGATCGTCGGCATCCACGACACCACCAAGACCGTGGTGACCGGGATCGAGATGTTCCACAAGACCCTCGATGAGGGGCAGGCCGGCGACAACGCGGGCGTGCTGCTGCGAGGGACGAAGCGGGAGGAGATCGAGCGCGGCCAGGTTCTCTGCAAGCCCGGTTCGATCACCCCACACACCAAGTTCAAGGCCGAGGTTTACTGCCTGAAGAAGGAGGAGGGCGGACGCCACACCCCCTTCGTCTCCGGGTACCGGCCGCAGTTCTACTTCCGGACCACGGACGTGACCGGAGTCTCGAACCTCCCTTCTGACCGGGAGTTCGTGGCGCCGGGTGAGAACGTCGAGATGGAAGTCGAGCTGATCGTTCCGATCGCCATGGACCAGGGTCTCCGGTTCGCCATCCGCGAGGGTGGGCGCACCGTCGGTTCGGGAGTCGTGACCGAAGTAATCGAGTAGGCAGCATCACTTGGGGGCGGGAAACATTCCGCCCCGTATGACGTTAGTGACGACGCGGCCGCAAAGAGCCGCGGCGCAAACACAGAAAACCATACGACCGGGGCGGCGCCCCCAGCACCACAGGGGCGGCGCCCCAACTGCGCGCTAAGGACCAGAACAGAAAGCACCTAAGAAATTGGCTTCACTGACAACAGGAAAGATCCGGATCCGTCTCAAGGCGTACGACCACGACGCCATAGATCGGGCCGCCCAGGAGATCATCGGCACCGCCGAGCGCACCGGCGCGACGGTCGCCGGGCCGATCCCGCTGCCGACCGAGAAGCACGTCTACTGCGTGATCAGAAGCCCCTTCAAAGACATGGACTCGCGCGAGCACTTCGAGATCCGGACCCACAAGCGCCTGATCGATATCCACCAGCCGAGCCCGAAGACCGTCGACTCGCTGCAGCGGCTCGACGCGCTGCCGGCCGGCGTCGACATCGAGATCCGGCTCTAGGGGTGCTGATGGCGGCGATCATCGGCAAGAAGCTCGGCATGACCCAGGTTTTCACCGAGGATGGCTCCTCGGTTCCGGTGACCGTGATCGAGGCCGGTCCCTGCAAGGTGACCGCGATCCGCAAGGCCGACCGCGACGGCTATGACGCCGTCCAGCTCTGCTTCGACGAGGTCGCCGAGCGCAAACTGACCAAGGCGGAGTTGGGGCACCTGAAGAAGGCCGGCGCTCCGCCGTCGCGCACGCTGGTCGAGTTCCGCGACGCCGACGTTTCCGCCCCGGCGTCCGACGGCGGGGATGGCGACGCCGACGGCGAGAATGCCGAAACCTCGGATGACGCCGGTCCGAAGGTCGGGGACGATGTGACGGTCGCTTCTTTCGAGCCCGGCCAGAAGGTCAAGGTCTCCGGCACCTCGATCGGCAAGGGCTTCCAGGGCACGATCAAGCGCCACAACTTCAGCCGCGGCCCGGTTTCGCACGGCTCGCACAACGTCCGCGCCCCCGGATCGATCGGCGCCAGCGCCGACCCCGCCCGCGTCTTCAAGGGCCAGAAGATGCCCGGCCAGACCGGCCGCACGCGAGTGACCACGCGTGGCCTCGAAGTCATAGAAGTCGACGCCGAGCGCAACCTGCTCTTGATCAAGGGCGCCGTTCCCGGCTCTCGCAACGCGACGGTGGAGGTGCGCAGCAATGGCTAGTGACGCCCCCAAGCTCGGCGCAACGGGAACCGCGACCCTGCCGGCTGCCGTCTTTGGCGAGCCGTTTCACGAGTCGCTGGTCCACGAGGCGGCTCGCGCCGACCTCAACGCCCGCCGCCGCGGCACCGCTTCGACCCTGACCAGGGGCGAGGTCTCGATGACCACCGCGAAGGCCTGGCGCCAGAAGGGCACCGGCCGCGCTCGCGCGGGCGCCCTCAGCGTGCCCCACCGTTACGGCGGCGGCGCCGCCTTCGGCCCCAAGCCGCGGCACTACACGATGAAGGTCAACCGTAAGGCCCGCCGCCGGGCGCTGCGCGCCGCCCTTTCGGTCCACGCCGCGCGTGACTCCGTCGCCGTGATCGACGCTTCCGCCTACGAGACTCCCTCGACAAAGACCGCGGCCCAGGCGCTCGAGAAGTGGGGCGCCAAGCTCCCGGTCCTGGTCCTCGTCGGCCCCGAAGAGGCCGCGATTGCCAAGAGCTTCCGCAATATCCCCCGCGTCACCGTGCTCGAGGCCACCGGGGCCGGCGTCGCCGACGTCATCGGCTCCGCCTCCCTAGCTGTCTCCGAGGAAGCGCTCAAGTCGCTCGAAGAGAGGGCCAAGTAATGGACGCGCGCCAGATAATCATCCGCCCCGTCGTCTCGGAGAAGAGCTACGCCCTGATGGCAGAGGGCAAGTACACCTTCCGAGTCGCCGACCGCGCCCACAAGACCCAGGTCAGGCACGCCGTCGAAGAGGTCTTCGACGTCCACGTGCGCTCTGTCCACACCTCGCGTGTGCGGGCCAAGCCCAAGCGCCGCGGCCTCAACGTCGGCACCAGCCGTGCCTGGAAGAAGGCCGTCGTGCAGCTGGCGCCGGGCGAGCGGATCGAGCTGTTCGAAGGCGCAGCGGTGGAGGGCTAGTCCGATGGCAATGCGAAAGACAAAGCCGACGAGCCCCGGGCGCCGCTTCGCGACGTACCAGATCCGCGAGGAGCTGACCGGCGACGCGCCGGAGAAGAGCCTGATCGAGGGCAAGAAGAAGACCGGCGGCCGCAACTCCAACGGCCGGGTCACCTCCCGCCACCGGGGCGGCGGCGCCAAGCAGCGCTACCGCAAGATCGACTTCAAGCGCCGCAAGGACGGCGTCCCGGCCAAGGTCGCGACCCTCGAGTACGACCCCAACCGCACGACCTACATCGCGCTGATCAACTACGCCGACGGCGAGAAGGCCTACATCCTCGCTCCGCAGGGCCTCAAGGTCGGCGATGAGGTCCGCTCGGGCGAAGGCGCCGACATCCGGCCGGGCTGCACGCTCGAGCTGGCGGCGATCCCGACTGGCACCGTCGTCCACGGCGTCGAGCTCATACCGGGCCAGGGCGCGCGCATGGGCCGTGCCGCCGGCGCCGCGATCCAGGTCGTAGCCAAGGAGGGCAACACCGTCAGCGTCCGCCTCCCCTCAGGCGAGACCCGGCTCGTCCGCCGCGAGTGCCGGGCGACGATCGGCAGCCTCTCCAACTCCGAGCACCAGAACGTCACGGTCGGCAAGGCCGGCCGCAGCCGCCACAAGGGCAAGCGCCCGCAGAGCCGCGGGGTCGCGATGAACCCCGTCGACCACCCGCACGGCGGCGGTGAGGCCCACAAGACCCCGGGCGGACACCCGAAGACGCCGTGGGGCAAGCCGACGCTCGGCTACCGGACCCGCAAGAAGGGCAAGCGCTCCGACGCGATGATCGTCCGTGGTCGCAGAAGGGGCAAGCGCGGCTGATGGGACGCTCGACCAAAAAGGGACCGTTCGCCGAGCCGAAGCTGCT
>JAWVFN010000099.1:0-3353 GCA_033855935.1 Solirubrobacterales bacterium
CGCGGCGGAGATCGGGCTCCGTCCACAACCGGGCCACCGCATTTGCGATCTGCTCGACGTCTTCGGGATCGAAGATCAACCCGGCGTCGTGGACGACGTCTGGGTTCCCGGTCGCCGACGAAGCGGCGACCGGGAGATCGGTCTCAAACGCCTCCGTGAGCGGTAGTCCCCATCCCTCGAACAGGCTGGGAAAGACGAGCCCCGTGGCGAGCTTGAACAGGGACCGAAGCTGAAGCGGGCTGACGAACCCCGGGAAGAAAACCCGATCGCCGAGCCGGAGCTCATCTACCCGTGCAGCGATCGTCTCGAAGAACTCGAGCTTGCGTCCCGGGCAGACCAGGGCGACGTCGATCCCGTCGCGATCGCGGAGCACAGCGATCGCCTCGAGCAGACGGATGTGGTTCTTGTGCTCCCAAGTCTGCGCCGGATAGAGCAGGAAGCGCGGCGGCAGCCCGAGGCGGTTGCGTTCGGCCAACACCTGATCCTCGCTCGGGTCGGGATAGCTGGAGATAACCGAGCCGCCGGGGATCACCGCCACCTTGTCCGCGTCGAGTCCAAATTGCGCGACGAGGTCCCGCTTTCCCCACGAGGTCATCATCACGATCAGCGACGCCTCCTCGCAGTAGGTCCGATAGACGAAGGCGCGCTGGGCGAGGACGTCGTCGCTGAAGAACTCCGGATAGTGGAGGTGCTGGAGATCGTGAGGCTGGTAGATGCTGGGCACCCTCGTCAGAAACCCGCCGGCGAGGGGAAAGTGCATCACGTCCGCGCCCGCGGACTCGATCGTGCCGTCCGAGGGGCTGAGGGCGCCGGCGGCAAGCCCTGCCTCGTGCCCGGCCGTCGGGGGCGGCCAGTTGCGCCTCAGAAAGCCGGGGGCGCGTGCCTTGAACTGCCAGGCGATCCGAGCGCCCAGTCCGTGCCTTGGCGCCAGTGACTCCTGAGCGATGGAACGGCACGGCCCCCCCAGGTATGGCTCCAGCCACGCGTCGTGGCCCGGAATGGTGAGGAACAGGTACTCCTCATCGCCGTCGCCCAGCGCCGCCAGCCCTGCGGCGAGACCGATCACAACCTGCTCGACCCCGCCGTGACCGTCGCCGGAGAGCCGAGCGTCGATGCCGACACGCAGCGGTCGCATGAAGCGCGGGATCATAGCCACGACCGCTGAGCACCAAACGGCCATTGGCTACAGTCGCCCGGTGACCGGACCCGCCGCCCCGGCGAACCTGCCCGCCATCAGCGAGATTCCGGAGCCCGACCCGGACCAGGTGGTCGAGCTCAAATCCAAGGTTGGGAAGATCTTCGTCGAGCGATCGGCCCATATCCTCACCGACTCCCTGGTCGAGCACGGCTATTGGGACCCGCAGATCAGCCGCTTGATTCGCATGCTTCTGCGGCGCGGGATGACATTTGTCGACGCCGGAGCGAACATCGGCTACTTCACGCTCCTCGCCTCCAAGATCGTCGGCCGAAGCGGCCGCGTCTATGCGATCGAGCCCGACATAAAGAACCTGGCAATCCTCAAGGCGAACATCGAGCGCAACGGCGCCAAGAACGTCACGATCTTGCCGATGGCGGCGTGGACCGAGCGGACCCAGCTCTACATCGAGCGGCCCGAGGCCGAGGGGGCCACTACCCAGGTCAGCGCGCAGAAGCGCGAGGTCGAGCGCTTGGTCGAGGCCGCTCGTCTTGACGAGACGATCGCGGGGCCGGTCGACTATCTGAAGGTCGATTGCGAGTCCACCGACCACGTCGTCGTCAACAGCGCCCGAGGCCTGCTCGAGTCGAATCCAAAGATGGCGGTGACCGTCGAGTTCGATCCGCACCACGACAGCCACACAGGTCACTCTCCGGCCCAGATCCTCGATCAGTACGAGGCGCTCGGCCTGTCCCCGTATGAGCTCAGCCCGCAGGGCGATTTCATCGAACCGTCGAGCTGGGAGCGGATCGCGACCAAGCCGATGCCTGAGGGGCACACCTGCTTCGACTTCCTGCTCGCGAGGGAGCTGCCCGAGGAGGCGCGGGTCGGTCGCGAGGCGCGCGCCAAGGGGATCCTCGAGAGAGGCGGCGACCTTCTCGAATACGTCCCGGAGGCGATCCGGCCCCCGATCCGAGACCGCGACCGCCAGGGCGGCTAGAGCCTCTCGATCCGCCGCAGGCTCGGCTCGAGGTTCTTCTCCTCGTAGTCGAGGTGGGCAAGCAGGTGGTCGCCGAGGCTGTCGAGCTCGCCTGAAAGCCGCTCGCGGGCGGCGTCTGAATCGCTTCCGGTCAGCGCCTGGGCCGTCGCCTCGATCTTGCGCAGCAGGTCGGCGACCTCTTTGTGGTCGGCCTCGAGCTTGTCAATGACCGGGTTGAGCTCCGGGTTGGCGATGCGCAACCGGGGGAAAAGCATCATGTCCTCAGCCGTGTGGTGGCTGTGGACGAAGTGGCAGTAGTGCAGGCAGCCGATCTTCAGCCTCCAGAGCGGGCTGTTGGCCTCGAGGCTCGCGATCTCGTCCTGCAGCTCCTCGGCCGGGCGCCCCTCGCGGCACTCTTCCGCAAGACGCCTCACGGTGGCCAGGTCCTTGCGCAGGCGGCTGTGGACCCAGAGCAGCTCCTCGAAGAAGGCTGAACCCTGCGGCGTCTCGGGCTGAGCTAGAAAGTCTTTCACCAGTCAAGTATTACGGAGGGCCTACTTCGGCTACCCCGGCCGATCGCCGATCCAGTAGCGCGGCCCGGGGCCGGCACGCCCTGCGCGATCGTTCGGATTCGAGAGCTTGCACTTGTCGAGCGAGAGGCAGCCGCAGCCGATGCACTCGGTGAGGCTGCCCTTGAGGCGCTCCATCTCGGCGATCCGCTCGTCGATCCGCGACGACCAGCCGCTGGAGAGGCGCGACCAATCGCCCTTGGTCGGCACGCGGCCGGGGGGCAGCTTCTCGAGCTCGACCTTGATCTCCTCGAGGGTAAGCCCGACGCGCTGGGCAAAGACGATGAAGGCGATCCGGCGCAGCACCGAGCGCGGGTAGCGGCGGTGGCCGGAGCCGGCGCGCTCGGACTCGATCAGCCCCTTCTGCTCGTAGAAGCGCAGAGCCGAGGAGGCGACGCCGCTGCGGTGCGAAACCTCGCTGATCGTTATTACATCGTCGGGCACTTGACTTCAAGCTTACTTGAACTTGTACATTGACCGGCGAAGACCTTCCGAACCCAAAAGGAGCACCAAATGACGCAGGCAGAAGCCCAAGAGAAGATTGCCCACAGCGTCCACCAGCGGATCACCGACGAGGTCACCTCGTGGCCCGGCGTCGAGGCCGGCACCGGTCGCCGCGGCGAGTGGTCGTTCAAGGTCGGCCGCCACGAGATCGGCCATCTGCACGGCA
>JAWVFN010000100.1:0-6380 GCA_033855935.1 Solirubrobacterales bacterium
CGCACCTGACCAGCTCGGTGCTGCGCGCCGGCGGCGCCTCGGGGGTCGCCGACGTCGCCCAGCGCCGCATCGAGCTCTCGGTCAAGAGCTTCGGGCGCGCCGCGACCTCGCCCTACCTCTACATAACAGCGCTGGCGATGGTGGTCGCCGTCGTCTACCGGCGCCGGCTCGCCGAGCTGTTCGGCAACCACCACGCCTTCGCCGGGCTCTGCGGGGCGGCGGCAGCGACGCTCCTCGGCACGGTCGCCAACGATTCCGGAGCCGTGTTGCTGATGATCGGCACCGGCTTTCTCCTCGCCTGCGGGATCTTCCTGATTTCGGTCGATTCCGAGCGCTGACATGGCCCTGGCGTCGGCTACCCTGGATTAATGCGCATTGCGCTGGTTTCGCCCTATTCCTGGACCTATCAGGGCGGCGTCAACCGGCACGTCGAGTCTCTGGCCGAGGAGTTCATCTCCCGAGGCCACGAGACCCGCGTACTGGCCCCCTGGGACCCCCCGGATCGGATAAGCGGCCTGATTCACAGGGGCCCGCCGGTCGACCGGCCCATGCCCGACTATCTGGTCCCGCTTGGCCGCTCGTTCGGCGTCGGCGCCAACGGCGCAGTGTCCAACCTCTCGACGTTCCCCGCCGGCGCGACCCGTCTGCGCACCGCGCTCCGCGACGGCGACTTCGACGTCGTCCACGTGCACGAGCCTGCGGCGCCGACGGTCGGCTGGGACGCCGCCTCGTGGCGCGGGACCCCGGTCGTCGGCACCTTCCACGCGTACTCGACCAAGGCCTTCCCCAACCACGTCGCGACTCTGCTCGGGGCGCGGCGCAAGTTCAACCAGCTCTCGGCCCGGATCGCCGTCTCGCAGGCGGCGGCGTGGACGGCGCGGCGCTGGTTCGGAGGCGAGTACACGATCGTTCCCAACGGAGTCGATATCGCCGCGGCGCCCACCGGCCCGAAGGAGTCCGGCGACGAGTTCCGCATCGCCTTCGTCGGTCGCGCCGAAGAGCGCAAGGGGCTGCCGGTGCTGCTCACCGCCTTCGAGGCGCTGGTCGAACACGTGCCCGCGCGGCTGACGATCGTCGGCGCCGACGCCGACGAGGTTGCGCGCTTCCTGTCCGACCCCGAGATGGCCGAGCACATCGACACAGTGGGAAAGATCTCCGACGCCCAGCTCTGGCGCGAGTTCGGCCAGGCCGACGTCGTCTGCGCGCCCTCGCTCGCAGGCGAGAGCTTCGGCATGGTCCTGATCGAGGCCTTCGCCTCGGGCACGCCCGTGATCGCTTCCAAGATCGCGGGCTACAGCGATGTAGTCAGTGACGGCCTCGACGGCATCCTCGTGCCGCCGGCCGACGCCCAGAGGCTGGCCGAGGAGCTGCAGCTGCTCGCATTCGAGCCCGAGCGCCGCGCCGCGATGGGCGCCGCCGGCCGCGAGAAGGCAAAGCGCTTCGCCTGGCCGCGTGTCGCCGACCAGGTCGAGAAGGTCTACGAACGCGCGGTCGACGTGCCGGCGCCGATCGGCACCGCCGAGCGCGCCGCCCGAGCCACCGGGCTGATCCGCGCCGACGGCGGTCCGCGGCGTCCCGCCCGCAGGCTGCCGACGCTCGACCCGGTTCCCGAGACCAAGGGGGCCAAGCGCGCCCGCGTCGGCCGCCGTGTCGCGCTCGGTACCGCCGGCCTGCTCGCCGTCGGGCTCACCTTCCTCGCCGCCCAGCGGATCGGCGTCGACAACGTGGTCGCCAGCGTCGTCCGCTCAGATGTGAGCTGGGTGATCACGGCGATCGCGCTGATGTGCGCATCGCTGTTCTTCCGGGCAATCTCGTGGGTGTCGATCGCCCGCGCGGCGCTGCCCAATCGGCCGATCCGCCGCCGCGATGTCACCTCGGCGACGATGATCGGGGTGCTGATGTCGGCGACGCTGCCGGCGCGCCTGGGCGAGCCCGCCAGGGCGATGGTCCTCTCACGCCGGATCGGGCGAATGCGCGAGACCTTCCCGGTTCTGCTCGGGACCCTTGTGTCGCAGACGGTCCTCAACATCGCGGCGCTGCTCGGGCTCGGCGTGATCATCATCTCAACCACAGACCTCTTCCACACCAGCACGCAGACGCTCTTCCTCTTCAGCCTCGCACCGCTGTTGCTGCTGATCGCGGTCCTGCTGGCCCCGATCGTGCTGCGCTCGAGCGGTGAGGGCCGCGTTGCCCGCTTCGGCAAGGCTGCGCGTGGTGCCCTCCTCGAGGTCCGGCGCGGGCTGATCGTCTTCAAGCAGCCGAAGCGCGGCGCGATCGCGGCACTGGCGCAGTTCGGTGCGTGGGGCCTGCAGCTCGCCGCCTGCTGGGCGCTGCTGTTCGCGCTCGGGCTAAATCACCAGGCGGGCATCGGCGCCGCGGCGGCGGTGCTGTTCGCGGTCAACGTCACCGCGGTCGTCCCCGCGACCCCCTCCAACATCGGCATTTTCCAGCTCGCCGTGATCAGCGTCCTCCACAGCGGCTTCGGCGTCTCGAGCGCCGACGCGCTCGCCTACGGGATCATCCTCCAGGCGGTCGAGATCTCAACCGCCGTGATCCTCGGCGTGCCGGCGCTCGTCCGCGAGGGCGTCACCTGGTCCGACATGCGGATCAGGGCGCTGAGCACCGCGCCGGTTCACCTCGAGCCGCGCCCCGAGAACAGGGGCACGACCAAGACCGGCAGTTCAGCGGCCGGCTAGCCGCCGAACCGGTAGCGCAGCATCCGCAGCGCGTTGCCCGAGGAGATCTTGTCGGCGATCTCGCGCCCGTAGCGGCGGACGAGACCTTCCTGGAGAGCGCTCATGTACTCGAGACGCTCGAGGCCCGGCAGCGCCGGCTTGATGAACCCGTCCAAATCGCTGCCGATGGCGATGTGGTCGTAGGACCAGTCGCAGAGCTCGGCGATCACGTCGATGTGGGCGTAGAGCAGGTCGAGCGAATGGCTGAGCCGCTCGGGCGGGTAGAGCCCGTGGGAGATGTAGTGGGTGCACATGATCAGGCCGATGACGCCGTCGATATCGCGGATCCGCCGCACCTGCGCCGGATCGAGGCTGTACCCGAGGCCGCCGCGCGCGTAGCCGAAGCGAAAGGCGCTGTGGGTCGCCAGCACCGGCGTTCCCGGATGCGCCTCGATCATCGACAGCGTCTCGTCGAACGAGGCGTCGCTCATGTGGCTGACGTCGATCAGCATCCGCGCGCCGATCATTGCCTCGACCGCGCGCCGCCCGAGGGCGCTCAGCCCCTCCTTCGGCTGCGAGAAGAAGCCGCGGTAGAACCAGTCCGGCATGAACGGCAGCGCCGGCGCGTTGGTCGCGATCCGGCGCCAGAACAGGTGGGCGAGGGTGATGTAGCTGACGCCGTGTCGCGAAAGCGCCGCGACGGCTTCGTCGATTTGCGTCTCGTCGGGGCCGAGGACGAAGCCGCCCTCGATGCAGTGGACGAGGCCGAGGCCCTCGCCGGCGAGGACGTCCTCGAGGTCGTCGAGGTCCTTGACCACGATTACCCGTGGCGCACCGGGGTCGCCGGGCAGGCTCTCCTCGACGGCCGTGATCTGGTCGGTGATGTGGCCGAGCGAATCCTCCGCGGGCGGCGCACCGTAGTCGGCGTCGATCTCGTCGAAGGGGAGGTAGAGGACCGAGAGGATGATCCCGACGTCGCCCTTGCGCATGCCTTCGAAGGTCACCGAGGGCGTGTTGTCGTCGCCCTGGAAGTTCTTGAACCGCGAGATCGTCTTGATCAGCTGGGCCCGGCCCCGGGCCTGGTGCCAGCGCTGCATCTGGTTATGGGTCCCGCGGTGCTCCTTCGGGATCACCTGCATCGGGTAGTGCGCGTGCAGGTCGACGAGCATCGGGGTCCCTAGCCGGACACGGCCGAGGCGCGCTCGCCGCCGGCAATCCCGGTGTCGGCAAGGAAGTCGAGAAACAGCCCGGTCGTCGCGTCGGGGTCCTCGACCTGGGGGCAGTGGCCGATGCCCTTCAAGATCTCGACCCGGGTGCCGGAGATCTGCGTGGCCAGGCGCGCGCTGCCGCCGACGGGGACCATCCGGTCGCGGTCGCCCCAGATCACCATCGCCGGGCAGGAGATCTTGCTGAGCTCGAAGGGGTCCTGGATCTCGGTCAGCAGCCGCCGCGAGGTCTCGATCATGCGCCGGGCGTCGCGCTTCGAGTGAAAGTGGGCGGCAAAGGCGGCGACGACGCCCGGGTCGGCCGCCCGCGGCTTGGCGAAGGCGAGGACCCGGTACGCACGAGCGACCGCGGCCCGTACGGCGGCGGGCGGCATCGGCATCGGCGAGGCGAGCAGATTGCGGACGATCGGCTCGCGCTGGATCAGTGCGATCCAGCGCGCGAGGTCGAGGCCGGCCGGGGCGATCGGGATCACCGCCTCGATCGGCAGCTCCTCGTTCTGGGCGGCGCGCAGCGCCATGCAGCCGCCGAGCGAGTTGCCGGCGACGACCACGCCGCGCCCCGTCGCCCAGTGGCCGGCGGCAGCGGTGACGAAGGCGTCGAGCTGGGGCAGGATCAGCTCCGGCTCGCGCGCCAGGCGCGACGCCGCGCCGAAGCCGGGCATGTCGAGGGCGACGGCGGCCTGGCCGCGCTTTCGCAGGCGGTCGAGAACCAGCCGCCATGTGTCGGCGCTGTCGCCGAATCCGTGCAGGAGGACGATCGGCGGCCCCTCGCCGTCGAGCTCGAGCGCCCTCGTCTGCGAGCCGCCCAGCTCCAGCCTGTGCTCGACGATCGGGAAGTTCATCGGCGCCAGGGGAGGCTACCGGCGCCCTCGGATTACCGCCTGGGCCGTCTAGGCCGAGGCGGGTTCGGGTGCGTCTTCCTCTTCGACGGCGCCGTCGGGCGGATCGTCCTCGGGCGGCAGCTCGCCGCCGCGGTCGGTGCCGGCGATCAGCTCGTCGGGAGTCTTGTCCTTGGGGATGAAGCCGGACTTCATGCCGAAGTAGACGGCCTGCGGGTGGTGGGCGACGATCGCCACCGTCGACTGTTCGGGCATCACGGCGTAGCCGCTCGAGAGTGTCATCCCGATCTGCTCGAGGTCGAGCAGGCGCCAGACCTTCTCATGCTCTGACTGGTCCGGGCAGGCGGGGTAGCCCCAGGAATAGCGGCGGCCCTGGTCGAGGTCGATGCCGAGCTGGAGGCGGACCTCGGCGTGCAGCCACTCGGCCGAGCCCTCGGCGGCCTGGACGCCGAGACCGTGGGTGAAGAGCTGCTCGGCGAACTCGCCGTCCTTCTCCAGCTTCTCGATCAGCTCGGTGACCTCGGGGCCGACAGTGACGCCCTGGAGCGCAACGACGTCGCGCTCGCCGGAGTCCAGCGGCCGGTAGAAGTCGGTGAGGCAGATCCGGTCGTGCTTGGGCTGACGCGGGAACACCAGGCGCTCGATCTCCTTCTCCGGGTCCTCGGGGTCGAAGATGACAAGCTCGTTGCCGTCGGCGTTGCAGGGGAAGTAGCCCAGCCGGGCCTTGGGGTGGAGGTAGTCCTGCTCGCGCCACATGCGCTCGAGCTTCGGCGCGAAGCCCTCTTCGCCGTCGTGGCCCTCGACGATCTGGCGCCACTCCTCGCCCTTCTTGCCGCGGCCGCCCCAGTGCAGCTTGAACAACACGTGGCGGTCGAGGTAGGGATAGACGTCATCGAGGTCGACCTCGATCTCGCGGGCACCCCAGAAGGGAGGCTCGGGAACCGGGACGTCGGTGCGCGCAGCGGAGCGGACCGAGGCGTCGGTGACCGGCGGGCCGTCGTCGACCTTCTCGACCTTCTCGCGCAGCTCCTTGGCCTCGGTGCGGATCTTGGTGACAAGCTCGGCGCGCTTGTCCTCGTCGACCAGCGCGTCCATCGTGTCGAGCCCGACGAAGGCGTCCTTGCAGTAGAAGACGCCCGGCTCGTAGATCTCGTCGGAGTCCTTGCCGCCCGGATAGAGGATGCGGCGCCCGAAGTCGCGGTTGATCGCGGCGCCGCCGATCAGCACCGGGAACTCGTGACCCCGCTCATGGAGCTCGGCGACGGCGGTCGGCATCTGCTTCGAGGTCGAGACGAGCAGCGCCGAGAGGCCGATCGCGTCGGCGTCGTGCTCGACGGCGGCGTCGATGATCGTGTCGACCGGGACCTGCTTGCCCAGGTCGAAGACGGTGTAGCCGTTGTTGGTGAGGATCGTGTTGACCAGCGACTTGCCGATGTCGTGGACGTCGCCGAACACGGTCGCGATCACGACCTTGCCTTTGGTGTGTCCCTCGATCCGCTCGAGGTAGTTCTCCAGCTGGGCGACGGCGCGCTTCATCACCTCGGCCGACTGGAGGACGAAGGGCAGGATCAGCTCGCCGGCGCCGAACTTGTCGCCGACCTCCTTCATCGCCGGCAGCAGCACCTTGTTGAGCGTCGGCA
>JAWVFN010000101.1:0-18181 GCA_033855935.1 Solirubrobacterales bacterium
GCTGGCCGTGCGCGGCGCGCGGATCATCACCGTGCCGTCAGCCTTCACCGCCGAGACCGGCCGCGACCACTGGGAGGTCCTGCTCCGCGCCCGCGCGATCGAGAACCAGGCCTTCGTCGTCGCCGCCAACCAGACCGGCGACGCGCCTCCCCACTACGACTCCTACGGCCACTCGCTGATCGCCGACCCATGGGGGAGGGTGCTCGCCGAGGTGCCCGTGGGCGAGGGTTTCGCCGCCGCGGACCTCGATCTCGACGAGCAGGAGCGAATCCGGGCCAGCCTGCCCTCGCTCGCCAACCGCAGGCCGCATGTCTATGACGCACATGTCTACGAGGCGCAGGAGTCGATCGCCTGATGGCCGCGACCGAGAAGCGCCGCCAGATTCTCGACGCCGCGATCCGCGTCTTCGCCCGCCAGGGCTTCCACAACTGCCGCGTCTCCGATATCGCCAGCGAAGCGGGCGTCGCCTACGGCCTCGTTTACCACTACTTCGATTCCAAGGAGCAGATGCTGAACGAGGTCTTCAGCGAGCGCTGGGCGCTGCTGATCGAAGCGAGCGAGGAGGCCGACCGCGCGCTCGAGACGCCGCGCGAGAAGCTCGCCCAGGTCGCCGGCTTCATCATCGACTCTTACCGCCACGACCCCGACCTGATGAAAGTCGTGATCGTCGAGGTGACCCGGGCGGCGAACAGCTTCGGCCGCACCCACCTGTCCGAGATCCGCAAGGCCTACGACGCGATCGAGAAGATCGTCGCCGACGGCCAGGCCCAGGGCCTGTTCCGCGACGACGTCGACGCCGCCTTCGCCTCGATGCTCTTCTACGGCGCGATCGAGCAGCTGCTGACGGGCTGGATCTTCGGCGTCGTCCCCGGCGCCGACGAGGACTACGAGCGCGCCAAGACCCTCGTCGTCGAGACGATCTGTGCCGGGCTCGAGCCCCGCGTCTCCGCCGGCGCCGCGGTCGGGAGCTAGGCCATGTGGGAGGGACTCGCCCGCACGTCCCGCCAGGACCGTGTCCTGCACGGAGGTGCCAAGGTCGCGAACGTCTTCCTCGGCCTGATCGCGCTGCCGATGTGGCTGTTCGGGCAGCTCCTCGGCGAGCGGCTGCGGAGGATGTTCACCTTCTTCGAGAAGCGCGGCAGGCGCCAGCTGCCCGTGCCGCCCGAACGCGAGCACTCGATGGAGGCGCTGATGTCGGACCTGAGCCAGGTCCCGCAGCACCTGGCCGAGCACAAGCTCGGAGAGGCGCGGTTCGGTCTGCGCGACATCTCGAGTTTCGTTCTCGCCCAGTCGCGCGAAGGCGCGGTGCTCGGCTACGCCTACCCGGCGCAGTTCGACGACCACGTCTTCGAGGGCGCCGACGGCGAGCGCATCGCCGCGACCATCGCCCTGCAGGAGGCGGCGCGGCCGGGGCTGATCGTCGTCCACGGCGTCTTCACCACCAGCCGCTTCGATTACGTGCGGCGGATCGCGGTCAAGGCCTTCTACGAGTGGGGATTCAACGTCGCGGTCCTCGACCTGCGCAGCTTCGGCCTCACCGAGATCACCTCATCGGCGCCCTCGACCGCGGGCTGGAAGGAGGGCCTCGACCTGATCGCGCTCGGCGATTACATGAAGCAGCTCGGCTCGACCAGCGTCGGCGCGATCGGCATATCGCTCGGCGGCAGCTCGGTGCTCAACGCCAGCGACCCCGCGGGGGCCGAGAGGGCGCTCGACGGCGGCATCCTCGCCGTCTCGCCCCCGGCCGAGCCCGAGGCGGTCTGGGCGAGGCTCTCGGAGCCCGTGCCCCGCGGCCACCCCCGTTACCCGATTCACAAAGCGTTCAAGGCCGCTCTCACCTCGCGTGTGCGCTCCGGGCGCTGGCCGGCCGAGGCCGAGGACATGCCAAACGTGATGGAGGCGATCTCGGCGCCGTATTACGAGGTCAGCGCCGAGGAGATCTGGCGCAACGCGGCCGGAGTCGGCCACATCGGCGCCGCCAAGGTGCCGCTGCTGGTGATCCATCCTGAGGACGACCCGATCGTCAAGGTCGAGGAGGCCGAGAAGCTCGCGATCGCCTCGGCCGGGAACGACCTCGTCCGCGTCTGGATCGTGCCGCACGGCAATCACGGCCTGCTCGAGGCCTCCGACCCTGCCTGGACCCACGCGGTCTACCGCGATTTCTTCGAGCGCTGGGCGGTATATGCCGAGCGCGGCGGCTTGGCGGACCGCGCCAACGGCAAGTTGGTTTACTCCGAGGAGTGAGTGAGCACAACGAGATCGTGGAGAACGATGTCGTCAGGCGCCTGATCTGGGCCGGCTTGGTGGCGGCGATCGGCGCCCTGGCGAGCATCGTCGCCCACCGCGGCGCCGAGGCGATCTGGGTCAGGGTCTTCGACGAGGAGCCGCCGGAATGAGCCCAACAGGCGACGAAACCCGGCCGACGACGTCCACCACAACGGAGCCGACCGGAGGCAGCGGAGGCAAAGCCGAGCAGCCCCCGGAATTCGTGGCGGAGGAGGCGGCGGTAAATGGCGCGGCCGAGAAGCCGGTCGGCGAACTGTTTCTCGAGGTCACCGAACAGGCGACCGTGTTGATCCGCGAGGAGGTCGAGCTCGCCAAGGCCGAGATCAGCGACAAGCTCAACCGGCTCCTCGCCGGCTCGGTGGTCGGCGTCGTCGCCGGGATCTTCCTGCTCGCGGCGCTGATCCTGGTCATGCACGGGATCGCGATCCTGCTCGGCGACAACGCCTTCGACGGCCGGATCTGGCTCGGTTACTTCACCGAGGCCGTCGCCTTCCTGCTGATCGCCGCCGGCGCCGGGTTCTACGCGTACAAGTCGATTCGCAAGGGCACCCCGCCCGTGCCCGAGATGGCCATCGAGCAGGCGAAGGAGATTCGTGCAAGTCTTGACTCCTCGGAGCAGCCCAAGTGAGCGCGCAGACGACACCCACGCAGGTCGCCGGAGCCAACGGCAACGGCATCGCCTCAGTGCCGCCCCCGGGTAGCCGCTCTCCGGAGCAGATCCGCAACGACATCGTCGAGCGCCGTAAAGAGCTCGGCACCAGCGTCCAGACGCTTCGCGGCCGGATCAACGAGCTCACCGACTGGCGCGGCCAGGTGCGAAGGCACCGCACCGAGCTGATCGTCGGCGCCGTCGGGATCGGCCTCTTGGCCGCCGGCGCCGCCTGGCTCTCGCGCCGCTCCTAGAGCCCGCGTCCGGCACCGCCTTGGCGCTGCCGTTCATGAATGGCGGGGCGTCCTGCGATGTCCGGCCGTCTACCTACGCTCCCGGCAATGGACGAGACTGCGGTCTCCTGGCGCTTGGTCGCCAAGGTCGTGCTGGTCACAGCAGCGACCCTCCTCGGGCTCTACCTGGTCTACCTGGTGCGCTCGGTGATCGGGCTGCTCCTGATCGCGGCCTTCTTTGCCCTCGCCGTCGCCCCGGCGGTGAACTGGCTAGACAAGCGCCGCGTGCCGCGAGTCGCCGCCGTCCTGCTGGTCTACCTCTCGATCGCCGCTTCGATCTTCGGCATCGGGTTGCTGCTGGTGCCCCCGGTCGTCAGCGGGGTGAACAAGATCTCTGCCGATCTGCCGAGCAACATCAGCGACCTGCGCAAGAACGACACCTTCCGCAAGTACGACGACCGCTACCACATCACGCCCAAGCTCCAGCAGCAGATCGACCAGCTGCCGAGCAAGCTGGGCAGCGCCGCCAGCACGCTTCAGGACGTCACCGTCGGGGTTTTCTCGAGCTTTGTGAAGCTGTTCGCGATCCTCGTCATCACCTTCTTCTTCTTGATGGAGGGAGGGCGAATGCTCGGCTTCTTATACGCGCAGATGCCGAAGGACCGAGAACGCAGACTGCGCAAGATCGCCACCGACGTCTCCGAGGCGATCTCGGGTTACGTGTTCGGCAACTTCGTGATCAGCGTACTCGCCGGGTTGATGACCTACGCGACCCTGTCCGTTCTCAACATCCCGTTCGCGGTTCCGCTCGCCTTCCTCTACGCCTTCCTCGATCTCGTGCCGCTGGTCGGTGCGACGATCGGGGGCATCCTCGTCGGCATCGTCGTCGCCTTCTTCAACTTCCCCACCGATCTGATCATCTGGGCGGTCGTGACGATCGTCTACCAGCAGATCGAGAACTACCTGGTCCAGCCCTACGTCTACGGCAGGGCGGTCCGGGTGCACCCTCTGATCGTCATCATCGCGATCCTGATCGGCGCTTCGCTGCTCGGCATTCTCGGCGCCCTGGTCGCGATCCCGATCGCCGCCGCGGTTCAGAGCATCGTCCTCGATTGGTGGCAGTTCCGTCAGGAGGGCGCGGGCAGGAAGCCAAAGCCGCGCGCCAAGCCGGCGGCGAAGCGGAAACCAAAGCCGAAAACCGCCTAGGCGCTACTCGAAGGCGCTGGCCGGCACCGAGCCGACGCCGATCATCCCGGGGCCGGCATGGGCGCCGAGCACGGGGCCGAGCTCGGAGACGAACTCCGGCTCGCGGCCGAAGATCGGCTTGCAGGCCTCGACCATCTCCGCTGCCGATTGCGGGTCGCGGATGTGCTGGACCACCCAGCCGTCCGCGCCCTCGCCGTGGCGCTGGCGCGCGAAGTCGACGAGGCGGGCGACGGCGCGCTTGCGGGTGCGGACGCGCTCGACTGGGGCAACTTCCTCTTCGAAGGTGAGGATCGGCTTGATCTTCAGCGTCGAGCCGATCCAGGCCTGGGCGCTGCCGATCCGGCCGCCGCGACGGAGGTACTCGAGCGTGTCCAGCGAGAACCAGATCTTCTGGTTGTCGCAGGCAAACTCGGCGCGCTTGACGACCTCGGTGGCGGCGCCGCCCGCTGTCGCTGCCATCGCCGCCGAGAGCAGCACCATCGCCGTCCCCCCCGCGGCGCTGCGGCTGTCGATTGTGTGGATGCGCTCGCCGCCCTTGCCGTCGGAGATCAATCTCTCGCGGGCCTGGTTGGCGGCCTCGAAGGTGCCGGAAATCCCCGCGGAGAGGTGGACCGAGACGATGTCGCGGCCCTCGGCGAGCAGCGGCTCATAGACCTCGATGAAGTCGCCGATCGAGGGCTGTGAGGTTGTGACCGAGTCCCCGCTGGCCCGAAGGCGCTCGTAGAACGCGTCGTAGTCGGTGATCTCCGATTCGGCCTGCTGCTCGCCCTCGAGCTGGACGTAGAGGCTGACGAGATGGATGTCGTGCTGCCGGTTCAGTTCGGGCGGCAGGTATGACGTGGTGTCGGCGACGATCGCCGTCGGGTTGCTCACGGCGGCGTTTCTATCACCGACGTACCATTCCTGCGTGACCAAGACTTTGATAACGGGCGGGAGCGGCTTCCTCGGCTCCCACCTCGCCCGGGCCCTCGCCGAGCGCGGCGACGAGCTCCGGCTCCTGCTCCGGGACCCCTCGCGCGCCGAGCACCTGGCCGAGGTCGAGTTCGAGACCGCCCTCGGCGACATCTGCGACCGGGCCTCGGTGCGCAAGGCGATGGCGGGCGTCGACAAGGTCTTCCACGTCGCCGGGACCACCTCCCACCGCACCCAGGACCGCGAGCGAGTCTTTGAGATCAACGCCGGCGGCACGAGGATCGTCAGCGAGGAGGCGCTGCGGGCGGGGGTCGAGCGCATGGTCCACACATCCTCGATCGCCGCGGTCGGGCCGGCCAAGCCGGGCGAGACCGCTGACGAGCGCCAGTTGTTCACCGCCGGGCATCTCGGCATCGCGTACATGAACTCGAAGCACGAGGCCGAGACCCAGGCCCTACGCGCCGCGGCCAAGGGGCTGGCGCTGGTGATCGTCAACCCCTCGTTCGTGCTCGGCCCCGACGATCCGACTGGGACCTCGAACGAGCTGGTCCGCCGCTTCCTCACCCGGCAGATCCCGGTCTTCATCGACGGCGGTCTCAACGTCGTCGACGTCCGCGACGTCGCCGAGGGCCACCTGCTCGCCGACCAGCGCGGCGCGGAGGGCGAGCGCTACATCCTCGGCGGCCAGAACTTCACCCTGCAGCGATTGTTCGCCGACCTCGGCGAGATCGCCAATGTGCCGCCGCCGCCGATGAAGCTGCCGGGCCAGCTCGCAGCGAGCGCCGTCGCGGCGCTCGAGCGCGTCGGCATCCCGATTCCGACGGCCACCGACGAGGTCAAGGCCGGCAACCTCTGGTGGACCTACCGCAACGACAAGGCCAAGCGCGAGCTCGGCTTCAAGACCCGCCCCCACGAGCAGACGCTCGCCGACACCGTCGAGTGGCAGCTGGAGCAGCTCGGCGACGGCGGCGGCCCCCGCGAGCGGGCGACCGACGCCGCCTTGCGGGCCGGCGGGGTCGTCGCCGGCGCCGCTTCGAAACTCCCCCGCCCGTCGATGCCGTTCCGCAAGGGCCACTGAGCCGTGGCCGGCGATCAGCGCGTCCTCTATCGCTGCAAGACGCCGACGAACTTCCTCTGCCCGTGCGGGTCGGTCGAGCGGGCGCTGCGCCGCCGCGACCTCGAGCATGGCACCGAGCGGGTGGCCCTGCGCGCGCCCGACCGGCCCGAGATCGTCGAGCTGACCAGACAGCGCCACGTGCCCGTACTCGTCGATGGCGAGGAAGTGATCAGCGACTCGCGCAGGATCAGGCAATGGCTCGAGCATGCCTACGATGAGGGCCCGAAGAGCGCCTAGGCCCTACTGCCGGTTGTAGTGGTCGGCGACCGTCGCGGCGCTGAGCGCCGAGTTGTAGAACGCGACTTCGTCCAGGGTGGTCGCGAGGGTGCCGCCGCCACCCAGTCTGCGGGCGAAGCTGACCGCGGTTGGGCTCGTCAGCGAGAGCGTGCTGCCTATCGCCGATCCGACCGCTGCGCCATCGACGTAGAGCGTCATCACGCCGGTGGCCTTGGTGCGGGTGAAGACGACGTGGTGCCAGGCCCCGTTGTTGTATGCGAGTGGGGACAAGACCGAGACGTCCGGTGTACCGATGCCGGCGGTGATCTTGCCGTCGTGGCGAAGCGAGATCCCGAAGTCGTTTGCCGCGCCGCTGACGGTGGCGTCGATCAGAGAGTCGTTGGCATCCCACTGGGCGCCGGCGCCCGCACCGGCGGTCGACTTGAACCAGAATTCGATCGAGAAGTCGTCCTGGATCGAGCGTGCGACGGTGGCGTAGTCGCTGGCACCGTCGAAATCGGCGGCGGTGTTGGCATCGCCCGAGATCGCGCCGGCGACTCCCAGCGTCGGCAGGTTGAAGTAGGTCCCGTTGTTTGTGCCCTTGCTGTCGACCGCAATCGTTGCGGTGCCGGTCTCGCCGAGGCGCCAGTAGTTGAGCAGGCCAGGAGTCGCAAGTACGGTCGGTGAGTAGTTGTTCGGCAGGTGGACCTTGGCGACGCTCGCCGAGGTGTACGT
Organism: Solirubrobacterales bacterium; assembly: GCA_033855935.1. Classification (GTDB taxonomy): domain Bacteria; phylum Actinomycetota; class Thermoleophilia; order Solirubrobacterales; family 70-9; genus JAWVFN01. Next base: position 7,355 of record JAWVFN010000101.1, read on the forward strand.
GATCGTGTTGCCGACCTTGTCCGTGACGACGTAGCGGTACTGGTAGCAGTTGCCGTCGGAGACGCTTGTGTCGGCGCCGCCGACGAGCGTGACGGTGGTGGCGAACGTGCCCGGGAACGCGGCGCACACATCTGTCGCCTTCGTGAGTGTCGTGACATCGCGCTTGACGACCAGCGAACTGATCCCGGATCCGGCGTCCGTGCCGTCGACCAGGGTGACCGGGACCGAAGGGGCTGTGAGGACGCCGTTGGTGTAAGCGATGCTGCCGCCCGTGGGTGCCGTGATGTCGCTGACGAAGGTGACGGAGGTGTTGGTGGCGTTACCCGCGGCGTCGGTACCGGTCACTGTCATCCCGGTCGGGTTGGTCGGGTTTGCCGTCCAGCTGAAGGTGGCGGAGGTGTAGGGACCGCCGGCGGGGGTGCTGATCGTCTCGGCGCTGTGGGTCCAGCCCGTCGTCGCGATCGCGGGGAAGATCGCCGAGGCTGGGCCGGAGGCGGCGTCCGTGACCGTGTCGACCAGCTTGAATGAGCCGACCGCGTTGCTCTTGTAGTAGACGATCGCCGGGGCGGTGAGCGAGGCGCCGACCGGCGTGCTGAGGCTGAGCGTGTTGGTCGGCGCGACGGTGTCGACCTTGACGATCGAGGCGCTCGTGTAGATGGCCTGGTTGCCGACGTTGTCGGAGATCAGGTAGCGGTACTGGTAGCAGTTGCCTGTGACGACGGCGTTCGAGTTCGGCGTTGTCGGATTAGTCGCAGCGTTTGTGAAGGCGCCAAAGGTTCCGCAGACGCCGTTGATCAGCGTCGCCGAGGCGCGTTCGAGAAGGCCGGAGCTCGTCGCGAGTCCCGAGCCCGCGTCGGTCCCCGGCGTGAAGGCCACGCTGATCGCGCTGAGGGTGCTGTACCCGTTCGTGTAGGTCACGGTGCCTCCGCTCGGCAACGTGCTGTCAGGGGTGGCCGTGAAGGTCGAGCTCGACTGGCGCCCGGCGTTGTTATTCGCTGCCACGCTCTGGGCGCCGCTGGGCGCGGTCGGGTTCGCGGGACTCCAGCTGTAGTCGCGGATTCCCGTTCCGCCCGAGGCGCCGGTCCAGCCGGAGGGCAGGGTCGGGAAGGTGTAGCTGGCGATTCCGGCCGTGGTGTCGACCGAGCTGGCGGTGAGCCTGAAGCCACCGGTCGCGGCACCCGGCCTGTAGAAGATCGCGCTTCCGGAGCCGCTCCAATAGACGTTGTTGAGATTCGAGAAGCTGAGGCTGGGCGCCGGGGGTTGCGTGGCGTCGACCTTGACGTCGGGGCTCGTATATGTGGTCTGGTTGCCGACCTTGTCGGCGACGACGTAGCGGTAGCTGTAGCAGCTGCGATCGACCGGGACCGTGTCCGAGAAGGGCGTCGCCGGATCGTTGGCGCCGACCTGGGTGTAGGGGCCGAAGGTGCCGCAGCTTCCGTTGGTGGTCCCCCCTGAGGTCAGCGAGGCCGAGGCGCGCAGAAGCTGCCTGCCGGTCGTGGCGAGCCCCGAGCCGGCATCGGTGCCGGGAGTGAAGCCGACGCTGAGGTTCGTCACGCTCGAATAGCGACCGCCGGTCCCGGTCAGCCCGGTGGCGTCGACCGAGCCGCCGGTCGGGCCGACGTCGTCCTTGACAACCGAGAGGGCGGTCGAGTTCGTCGCGGTGTTGCCGGCGTTGTCGGTCGCGGCCAGCGCCTGCGCGCCGGGCGAGGCGCTGGCCGCATTGCCGGACCAGCTGTAGACGGTGCGGTAGGTCGTGCCGCTGTTCGGCGTCGTCTGAACTCCGCCTCCGGTGAATCCGCCCAGAGCCGGGAAGCTCATCTGGGCGACTCCTACGAATGGGGCGCTGGCGGAGGAGTCGACGTTGAAGCTTCCCGAGAGGGCGGGGTTGTAGTACACGGTCGAACCGGATACCGACTGGGCGCTCGTGCCGCTCACCGGGGTGATCGTGGCGTCGGTCGGTCGCAGCGAGGCCGCCGCGGTTGCCTTCACCTTGATGTCAGGGCTCGTGTACTGCGCGACGTTGGCGATGTGGTCCGGGACGTCGTAGCGGAAGCGATAGCAAGTGGCGTCGCTGGGCACGGTGTTCGAGACCGTCGCGGCTGGGTTGTCACTGCCCACCTGTACGTAGGCTCCATAGGTGCCACAGCTGCCGTTGGCTATCCCGTTGCTCGAGCTGAGAGGGGCGGAGGCGCGCATCAGGCGCAACGGAATGTCGGTCGGCGCCGAGCCGTCGGCGACCCCTGTTTGGGAGTCTGTCCCCTTCGCGAGATTGAGGTTGATGTTCAGCGACGTCGAATAGCGGCCGCCGGTTCCCGTCAACCCGGTCGCGTCGACGGACCCGCCGGTCGGCGCGGTCGAATCGTTGGTCTGGCCTCCAGCGGAGCCGAAGCTGCTGCCCGCGGCGTTGTAGAGCGTGACCGTTCCACTTGGACTGCTGTCCGTTCCGGCTACCCAGCTGACGGGTGCCGAGACGAAGGGCCCGCCTGCAGGCGTAGTCACCGAGGTCGAGTCGAAGGAGAAGCCGTCGGTGCCCGCGATGAGCGACGAGAACCCTGCCGCGATCGCCGGCGAGCCACCCATCGGGGTCGGGGTGATCCTGATCCTGTACGAGCCCGCCGCTGCGCCCCGGTAGTAGGCCTGGCCGGGGATGCCCTCGGGCGAGGTGGGGGTGATGTAGACGTTGCCGACCACGTCGACGAAATCGACGGTGAAGAGCGGCGGAATCGTGTCGATCTTGACCTGGTGCGTCAGCACCGGGCTCTCGTTGCCGGCGATGTCGACGAGGTAGGCCTTGAACGTCGTCGTCACCGAAACCGGGAACGGCGCGGTGACGTAAATCGCGGTCGGCGAGGTTTTAGGGTCTGTGCCGTCGCTGGTGGACTTGGCGTAGGCGATCCCCGACCCTGAACCGTCGTCGCCGGTGCCGTTGACCTCGACCGGCGAAGTGTTGTTCCAGCCGGCGGCATTCGGGGTTGGAGTGGTGAATGCGGTGAGCGTGGGCGCGGTTGTGTCGACGATGATGCCGACGGTGGAGTTGGCGTCGTTTCCGTTCACGGACACGGTGTGCGGGCCGTCGCTGGTGCCGGCGGGGATCGTCAGCGAAATGGTCGCCGTGCCGTCGGAGCCGACATGGGAGGGCGACGCAGCCAGCGTCACTGTGTCGTCGAGCGTGTAGGTGATGGCCTCACCGGCGCTGAAGCCAGAGACCGTGCCGCTCACCGTGGCCGGCAATGGTGCGACTGTTCCCCCGAACAGCGTTTTCTGCAGGGTCATCGTGCCGGGTCCGGTGTCAACAACACCGCTCTTCGAGCTTTCGGCCCCGTGCCAATTCGTCGCGAAGACGGGAGTCACCGTGTACTGCCACCTGCCTACCGCGGCGCCGGGCTCAGTACAGGTATTGCCCGCGACCGTTCCCGTGCAGCCGGAAAGGATTGTCCCCTCCTGACCGCTCGCCTCGTCGTAGCGCCTCACCTTGTAGCCGCTGGCGGCGGAACCGTCGGAAAGCGAGCTGCTGCCCCAGGTGACGACGACGTTGCGGCTGCCGGCCTCGCCGACGCTCGGCGCTGAGCCCTGATTGACGGTCGCCGCGCTACCGGCACCGGGGCCGCTCAGCGACGTCTGGAATCCGTTCCAGTAGCCGACAGCGGCCGAGGCGGCCGCGCCGGTCACGATGCAGGCGATGAGGAGCACCGCCAGCTTGCGAGTACCGGGGCGCATCAGGTGCCCGCGATCAGGTGGACGATGAAGGTCGCGCCTTGGCAAGCATTGGCGGCGCCGGTATCCATGGTCAGCGCGCCGGGGATCGTGAAGGCGAGGGTGCCGTCGGTCGTATCGACCCTCGGGGGAATTCTCCAGCCTGGACCGAAAATGCCCACCGGTGCTGGCTTGGGCACGAAGTGGATCGCCGAGGTCGAGCAGCCGCTGTGGCCTGAGTCGACGTCGATGCCACCGCTGTCGAGCGCCAGCGAGTAGATCGTGACGAAGTAGGGGTTCGGGTTGGTGGCGACGACGGCGACGCTCGAGACGTCGCCGGGGACGAGCTGCCCATCCGGGGCCCCGGCGCTGAGTGTCAGCTGGTCGGGGCTGCCGACGATCGCGTCGGCGCTGCCGCTGCCGCTCCCCATCCAGAAGGCGAAAGCCCCGGCGGCGAGCCCGGCGACGACGGTCGAGGCGATGAGCAGCACACGGAGGCGTTTGGCCGACACGATCACGACGAGGCTCCGTCGGCGCTGCCGGTGAAAGCGAAGGTCAGGGTCGAGCCCTTGCAGCCGTCTTGATTGACGGAGCGGTTGAGCATCGCGACCTGGGGCATCTGGTTCTCGCTGACGCCGAGCTCGCTGAGCCTGCGCGAGCTCGAGGCCGGTACGGTCATCCCGTACACGCCTGAGAACTGGCCGACTGCGAAGTCGGCGGCCGAGCAGGGGTGGGTCGCGTCAGCCTGGGGCGCGCTGACGCCGCCGATCGCGACGACGAGGTTGGAGATGCTCAGCGGTGTGGAGTTGGGGTTGACGAGCTCGAGATCGAGCGGCAGCGCCAGGTCCGGCGTGAGCAGCCCGGCGAGGTCGCCGCGGATCGAGAAGCTGCCCTGCACCCCTGAGGGCACGGGCTTCTTCGCGGCGGTGGTGATCACGAGGTTGACGGGCACCGTCGCGCTGCCCCGAGCGCCGACACGGGCGATGACCCGCAGGCGATAGCCGCCGCCGGGAGTGTGCGCGGAAGTTCTGATCGTCAGTCTCGTCCGCCGCGACCGTGTCGTCGTTCTGGCCCCGAACGATGCGGCAGCGCCGGCTGGGAGCTGGTCCGCGAGCGTCATCCCGACGCGGCGACGGACCAGCCGCAGTCGCACCGAGCTGTGGACGCGGATGTCGAACGTCGCGGTCTCACCGGGCGCGATTACCTGGGTCGGCACCGGGGCCCGGAGTGCGAAGCCGCGAGTGTGGCTCGACGCGGTGGCTCGCGTCGGATTGGCCGATCGGGCGGCCTGCCGCGAGCCGATCGCATAGGCGACGCCGCTGACCGGCAGCACAACGGCAAGCGCCAAAAGGGCGATCTTGGTCCGGCTGACTCGCTGGAAGTGTCTGTTGGTCATTCTCATGGCAGCTTCCTAAGGCGGAAGGGGCGGCGACCGAAGTCGCCGCCCCTGCTCGCTGGGGTGCCTGTCGCTGAGCGGCTAGGAGCTCGTCAGCGTCAGAGTCAACGTCGCGCCCTTGCAGGCGTCCTGGCTGATCCCCGTGTTCGCGTAAACGAGCGAACCGGTGACAGGCAACGCCTCGACGGTTGCGCCGGCCGGGACCTGATGGTTCTGGGTCGTGTCCGCCATCGAGAAGTCGGCGGTCGTGCAGGCGCTGTGTCCAGCGTCGGCGGCGAGGCTGACCATGTGAACGGTGGTGACGTATACGGCGGCCGCGCCGCTGTTGGCCGCGGTGAACGTGACCGCCGCGCTGGTGCCCGGAGCGATGCCCGCGGGCGACGTGCCGGTCAGAACGACCGTGCCGCTGGTGCCGGCGGTGCTTGTGCCCGTACCCGAACCGCCGCCTGTCCAGTACGCGAGGGCGAGCCCGCCGATGACGACTACGGCGACAACGCCGAATGCGGCGAACAGCCCTTTCTTCGTGAATCTGTGCATTGAATCCCTTCCGTAAGAGAGGGCTTGCCCTGTTGGCGCACCGCACTCGGGGCACAAAATTTGTGCCTACAGATGGGATCGTCGTGTTGACGCCCGCATACGTCGGGGTTGTCCACGGTCAATCGCCGGTAGTTGTCCGTAGTCGCGTGCACCACAAGCGCGCTGCAGGCGGCGTGGGGGCTACGTCCCAGGCGAAGGATCGCGATCGGTCTCGTCGAAAAGCGGCCCATATGGCCAATAGGGAGACCCGCGCGATGACGCGGCCCAGCCCCACGAGCAGGCTCTGCCTGTTCCTGCTGACGCTGCTCGCCCCGATGGCGTTGGCGGGCACGGCGAGCGCCGCGACGCTGGTTCCGCTCGGCACCACCTCCAGCTTCGCCGTCCTCGGCGGCACCACGGTGACCAACACCGGTCCGACGATCATCAACGGCGATCTCGGGATCAGCCCGGGCAGCGCCTGCACCGGGCTGCCGGCTCCTTGCACCGGCGGTGGGCCGGGGATCGTCAACGGCACGATCCACGCGGCCGACGACACGGCGGCGCAGGCCCAGCTCGACCTGACCGGCGCCTACAACAACGCCGCCGGGCAGCCGGCCAAGGCGACGATCGGCTCCGAGCTCGGAGGGCAGGTGTTCCCCCCAGGTGTCTACAACTCGGCGGCGGGCGACTTCGCAATCACAGGGACCGTGACGCTGGACGGCCAAGGGAACCCGAATGCCGTCTTCATCTTCAAGACCGCGTCGACGCTGGTCACCGCGGCGGGCAATAGCCGCGTCGACCTGATCAATGGCGCTCAGTCGTGCAACGTCTTCTGGCAGGTCGGTAGCTCGGCCACGCTCGGCACCAACACGCTGTTCCGGGGCAACATCCTTGCCCTGACCGCGATCTCGGCGACCAGCGGAGCCGTCGTCGACGGGCGCCTGCTTGCCCGAAACGCCGCGGTCACGCTCGACTCGAACACCGTCACCCGCTCGGTGTGCGCGATCGCGCCCACCGGCCCGCCGGTGACGGTCAGCAAGCCGCCGAGCAACTGCACTTCGCGCAACTTCAAGATGCAAGTGACGGTCTCCGATGCCGCCGGGATCAGCCGAACCGACGTCTTCCTCGACGGCATGCGGATCAAACGCAGCACGAAGCCGTCGTTCAGCGTGACGATCAAGGCCAAGACGCTCGGCCCCGGGCGCCACAAGATCAGCGTCCAGGCCCGCGACGGCGCGGGTCACACGACGAATAAGAAGACGAGCTTCCAGCGATGCGCGCCCGTCAATATCGGCTTCACTGGCTAGGCGCGGCGCTCGCGGCGCTCGCGGCGCTGGCGTTGCTGTCGGCGCAGGCGCCGGCGCGCGCGCGGGCCGGCGTCCCCGACCTCTCGACCAGCGTCCAGCTCTCCAACGAGCGCGACTTCACCCGCTGGGCCTACGCGGCCCAGGTACTGCCGATTCGCGAATGGCCGCGCCCAAGCTCGTGGCTGGTCGCTCCCGTATCGCTGACCACCGAGGAGGGCCTGCCGGAGGTCTACGTCCTGCTGCGCAGCTGGACCGACGAGACCGGGCGTGTCTGGTACCAGGTCCGGGTCCCGATGCGCCCGAAGGAGCGCGTCGGCTGGGTCGACGCTTCCGCCTTCGGCATCGCCCACTTGGTCACTACCCAGCTCGTCGTCGACCGCCGCCGGCTTCGAGCGACGCTCTACAGCGCCGGTAGCGCCGTCTGGACCTCGCCAATCGGAGTCGGCAAGGCGAGCACGCCGACTCCGCCCGGGCGATATTGGATCCGTGAGCGACTCCGGTCCGCGAACCCCAGCGGCCCATACGGACCGTGGGCGTTCGGCACCAGCGCCTATTCGCGGTTAAGCGATTGGCCCGGGGGCGGGGTGATCGGCATCCACGGCACCGACCAACCCGACCTGATTCCCGGCCGGCCATCCCATGGCTGCATCCGCCTGCCCAACCCCGCGATCCGCCGCCTTGCGCGCCTGATGCCGGTCGGCACCCCCGTCCTGATTCGGTAATGCCGGGCCCGACCAAGCGAAGCTTTACTATGTGTAGCGATGCCTGAGACCCCGACAGAAGTTCAGCCGATCACCCTCACCGACGCAGCCGCCGGCAAGATCAAGGAGTTGCTCGGCGAGAACGCGAACGCCGATGAGCAGGCTCTGCGCGTCGCCGTCCGCGGCGGCGGTTGCTCGGGCTTCCAGTACGCCCTCGCCTTCGACAAGCGCAAGGACGAGGACCTCGTCTTCGAACGCGACGGCGTCAACGTCGTCGTCGACAAGACCTCGATGCAGTTCGTCTTCGGCTCCGAGGTCGACTACGTAGACGGCCTCCAGGGCGCCGGCTTCGCGGTCAACAACCCGAACGTCGTCGCAGCATGTGGTTGCGGCTCTTCCTTCCAGGTGAAGGAAGAGGCCGAAGAGACCGCTTCGGTCTAGCGGGCCCCTAAGCGCCGGGGTACTGAACCGGGCTATGCGTTTGCGGTGGATCCTCAGATGGGGGTCGTGATTCCGCACGCGTTTCGGGTGTCAGCCCTTGTCCTGCCGCCGGTGGCAGGTTGACCTTGACCACCGACCAATTCCCGCTTTCGTCCTCACGCGGCAGGAACCGATGCGTTTTGCGATCGGGGCTCTCGGCGGCGAGCTTTTCGCAAGCTCGCTGGGCCTCGTCGCGTGTCATGGAGCGGGCTAGGAGTTGTCGATCTGCATCGGCGGCGACTGGGTCACGGGCCGCTCGGCCTGTGGCTCAGTGGGCGCCGGGGCATCGGCGCTCGGCCTGGCGCCGAGCAGCTCGCCGAGCTCCCCGGACTCGTGCATCTCTTCCACGATGTCGGCGCCGCCTACCAGTTCGCCGTTGACGTAGAGCTGGGGGAACGTGCGCCAGTCGGCGATCTCGCCGGTCGCGTCGCGCAAGGGCTCGAGTGCGGGGAGCACGTCGAGCGCCGCGTACTCGACGCCGTAAGGCTCGATCGCTGCGACGGCGCGCATCGAGTTGCCGCAGCCCGGCGACTCGGGGGTGCCCTTCATCAACAGCAGAACCGGGTTGTCCCGGATCAGCTCTTCGACCTTCTCTTTGAGTGCGGGTTCAGTCATTCGACACAGGGTACCCAACGGGCCCCGCGGTCTTAGGGCGTCGCGGTCTTGATCGAGAGCGAGTGCAGCTCGCCCGTGTCGGAGCGCTCTCGCACTGCTGTCTTAACCAGCTTGTGCTGGTCGATCAGTGACAACCCGTCGAACTGTGAAGCCGTGACGTTGACTCGCAGGTGGTCGCCGCCGCCTTCGTCGACCACCTCGACCGTGGACCCGGGCAGGGCCTCTTCGATCAGCGTCTTGACGTCGTCGACCAGAGCCACTTACTTCGCCGCGGCCTTGGCGTGCTCGAGCATCTCTTCTATGCGCACGAACTTGACCCGGGGGCGGCCGTGGGGCTCGCCGGCGGCGGTCTCGGCGGCGTCGATCGCCTCCCAGCCGGCGTAGGTGACGGCCTCGTGGTCGCGCTCGGCGATCAGCTCCTCGATCGCGACGGGGTCGGGGTTGGCGGGCTCGTGGACGACGCCCGCCGCGAAGTCCTCGCGCAGCATCGCCACGGTCTCGGCGGCGTCCTTCTTGTTGGTGCCGATCACGCCGCTCGGGCCGCGCTTGATCCAGCCCGCGGTGTAGAGGCCTGCAATCGGCTTACCGTCGGGGGCGAGCACGCGCCCCTTCTCGTTGGCGATCGTGCCGCGTTTCTCGTCGAAGGGGACGCCGGGCACCGGCACCCCGGTGTAGCCCACCGAGCGGAAGACGAGCCCGCACTCGAGCTCCTCGCGCTCGCCGGTGTCCTCGGCGCGCACGCGGGCCCCGTCCTGCACCAGCCTGTTCTTGCCGATCACGATCGACTCGACCTTGCCGTCGCCCTTGATCTCGATCGGCGAGGAGAGGAAGCGGAGGATCACCTTCTTGCGCTTGCCCGAGGGCTCGGTCGCCGCGTATTCGCGGAGGACGTCGACGTTTCGCTTGTGCGTTGGGTCCGCGTCGTCGCTGGTGATGTAGGCCTCGGAGATCTCGTCGAGCTCGAGGTCCGAGGCGTCGACGACGCAGTCGGCGTCGGTGAGCTCGCCGAGCTCGCGCAGCTCGGGGTTGGTGAATGCGGCCTGGGCGGGGCCGCGGCGGCCGAAGACGACGATCTCCTTGATCATTGAGTCGGCCATCGGGTCGATCGCGTGGTCGGCGGTATCGGTGCCGACCAGCTCCTCGCGCGGCAGCGCCAGCATCCGCGCGACGTCCATCGCCACGTTGCCGTTGCCGATCACAACCGCCCGCTCTGTCGAGAGATCGAACTCGTGGTCGGCGTAGTCAGGGTGGGCGTTGTACCAGCCGACGAACTCGGTGGCGGCGTGGCTGCCGGGCAGGTCCTCGCCCGGGATCCCCAGCTTGCGGTCGGTCTCCGAGCCCGAGGTGTAGATCACCGCGTGGTAGTGGGCCGCGAGGTCCTCGTGCTTGAGCGCCTCGCCGATCGTGACGTTGCCGAAGAAGCGGAAGCCGGGCATCTTCGCCGTCTTCTCGTAGCGCTTGATCACCGACTTGATCTTCGGGTGGTCGGGGGCGACGCCGCCGCGAACCAGGCCGAAGGGGGTGGGCAGGCGGTCGTAGAGGTCGACCTCGGCGACCATGCCGTCCTCCTTGCCCTTGAGCAGGTCCTCGGCGGCGTAGAAGCCAGAGGGGCCGGCGCCGACGATGGCGACGCGCAGGGGTTGTTCTTCGCTACCGATCATTTCGAGCGCGTAAGGGTACCGGCGGGGCTACGCGGGCGAAGGGAGGACGGCGCCGGCTGCGGTGCCGTCGAGCGCGTCGAGCGCCTTGGCGACCGAGGTCGCGACGCAGGTGAAGATCGGGATGTCCTGGAGCGTGTACGAGCTCGACTCGGTGCCGCGCAGCTCCTGGACGAGATCGAGGAAGTCGCCCGGGTCGTCAGCCTCGAAGGAGACGACGAACTCCTGGTCGTCGAGCCCGAACGAGTAGGCGGTGTTGATCGAGATCTGCGGGTACTTGCGGCCGACCTCGATGTGGTCGCGCATGATCCGGCCGCGCTCCTCGGCGGGCAGCGCGTACCACTCGCGCTTCTTCCAGAACGGATAGACGAACAGGTACTTGCGCTCGGAGACGCAGATCTCCGGCCGCACCTCCTGCTCGGAGTAGGCGGAGCGCTTGGTCATCGCCAGGTAGGAGTGGG
>JAWVFN010000102.1:0-4120 GCA_033855935.1 Solirubrobacterales bacterium
TCTTCGCCGGCATCGCCAACTACGTGCTGCCGCTGATGATCGGCGCGCCGGACATGGCCTTCCCGCGCCTCAACGCGCTCAGCTTCTGGATGCTGCCGATCGCCGGCTGCATGTTCCTCGCCAGCTATTTCGTCCCCGGCGGCGCCTTCGACGCCGGCTGGACCGGCTACGCGCCGCTCTCGACCGGCGCCCCGCTCGGCCAGTCGTTCTTCAACCTCGGCGTCCAGTTCGCCGGCGCCTCATCGGTGGCGACGGCGCTCAACTTCCTGGTCACGATCATCACCATGCGCGCGCCGGGAATGAACTTCTGGCGCATGCCGCTGCTCGTCTGGGCCAACCTCTCGACCTCGCTGCTGGTCGTCGCCGCGACGCCGTTCATCGCCGGCGTTCAGTTCATGGTCCTCTTCGACCGCGCGCTGCACACCAACTTCTTCAACGCGGCGATGGGCGGCGACGTCATCTCCTACCAGCACATCTTCTGGTTCTATTCGCACCCAGCCGTCTACATCATGATGCTGCCCGGGTTCGGGATAGTCAGCGAGGTCATATCGACCCATTCGCGTAAACCGATCTTCGGTTACAGACTCATGGCCTTGGCGCTGATCGGGATCGTCGTTCTCAGCTACTCGGTCTGGGCGCACCACATGTTCGTCGCCGGCATGTTCAGCTGGCTGCGGGTGCCGATGATGATCACGACGCTGCTGATCGCCGTGCCGACCGGGATCAAGATCTTCTCCTGGTTAGCGACCCTGTTCCACGGCGTCATCCACTTAACGTCGACGGCGATGCTCTTTGCCCTCGGCTTCATCGTCACCTTCACGATCGGAGGCATCTCCGGCGTGATGCTCGGGATGATCCCGATCGACATTCACGTCTCCGACACCTACTTCATCGTCGCCCACATCCACTTCGTGCTCTTCGGCGGCTCGGTGTTCACGATCTTCGCCGGCATCTACCACTGGTTCCCGAAGATCACGGGGCGGATGTACGACGAGAAGCTCGGCCGGCTCCACTTCTACCTGACCCTGGTCGGCATGCTCGGCACCTTCGTGCCGATGCACTGGATCGGCATGGAGGGCATGCCGCGCCGCGTCGCCGACTACTCGGCCCAGTTCGGCAACTGGAACCTGTTCATCACCTGCTGCTCGTTCCTGCTCGGCGCCGCCCAGCTGATCTTCCTCTACAACATGATCGTCTCCTGGAAGTGGGGCCCGAAGGCGACGTCCAACCCGTGGCGCGCGAAGACGATCGAGTGGCAGGTCAGCTCGCCGCCGCCGATCTTCAACTTCGACGAGATCCCGCGCGTCGTCGGCGGCCCCTACGAGTACGGCGTGCCGGGCGCCCGCCACGCGATCATGGCCGGCGAGAAGGCCGAGGTCCGCAACCCCGGTGAGGCGACCGCTGGAGCGCCATCGTGACCGAGACGCCGACGACCACGCCCGAAGAGGAGAAGATCCGCCAGGACCCCGACGTCAAGCCGCGGGAGGGCGAGACCCCATTTACCGACATCGGCACTCCCTCCGAACACGCCTCCGAGGTCGTCGCCGAGCGCGAGCCGGCCTCGAGCGGCGACCCGGACCCGGCGCCATCCCACGAAGGCGTGAACCGCGTGCTGATCTTCTTGAACGAGGTCGCCGGCGGCCGCAAGCTCGTCACCGCCTGCCGCGAGCTCGCCGACAAGGGCGCCTCCTACTTCGCCGTCGTCGCGCCTCAGAACCAGCCCGCTGTCGGCCAGCTCGTCGCGACCCCCGAGGAGACCCACGAGGCCGCCCAGAGCCGGGTCGACGTGACCCAGGCCGTGCTGCTCGAGTTCGGGATCGAATCCGAGTCGGCGGTCATGGACCCCGACCCCTTCCTCGCGATCGGCGACGCCGTCCGCGCCACCAGCCCTGACATCGTCCTGCTCTCGGCGCTCTATGAATCGCGCTACGGCCTGCGCCGCCGCGACCTGGTCGAGTGGGCCAAGGACAACCTCGGCACCCGGGTCGAGCACATCCCGGTGCGGGTCGACGACGACGCCGTCAAGTGGGGCCTGACGCACACGCTCGTCGTCGCCACCCAGACCGTCAACAGCCCCGACCTGCTCGCCCGGCTCAAGGAGCGCGCCAAGTCGGGGCCGCACCGCTACACCTTCATCTCGCCCCGCTCGGGCGCCATCAGCCGCGAGGAGGTCTGTGCCAGCCTCGCCGCGACCCTCGCCGAGCTTTACCGCGAGGAGATCGACGCCACTGGCGCTCCGCTGAGCCCCGAGCCGCTGCCGGCGATCAAGAACGCGCTCGAGCACTACCGGGTCGACGACATCTTGATCTCGACTCTCAAGGGCGAGAAGTCGAAGTGGGTCGAGGACGGCCTGATAGAGAAGGTCAAGTCACTGACCGACAAGCCGGTCGAGCACCTCGAGGCCAGCCCGTCGCCGAAGCGCCGGTCCAAGGCAGGAGCGGCGGCCTAGGAGCCATGGAAAGCGCATCGGTAACAGCCGAGCATCACCACGGCCCGCCGGAGGCCAACCAGAGCTCGCGGATCGACCGCCAGACGCTCGGGATCTATCTCTTCATCATCACCGAGGCGATGCTCTTCGGCGCGTTCTTCGCGTCGTACTTCTTCCTCCGCGTCGTCGCCAACACCGGCCCCTGGCCGCCCGACGGCTTCAAGCTGCCGGTCGCGGTCGCCGGCGTCAACACCGCGATCCTGATCTCATCGAGCTTCACCGTGCACTGGGCGCTCGAGTCGATCAAACGCGGCAACCGCCGCGCGATGAAGATGGGCCTGGCCGCGACCTGGCTGCTCGGCGCGACCTTCCTCTTCATCCAGCTCAACGAGTACGTCCACCTCGGCTTCAGCGCTCGCGACGGCTCGTTCGGGACGATCTTCTACGGCCTCACCGGCCTCCACGGCGCCCACGTGTTCGTCGGCCTGACGCTGCTCGCCTTCGCCAACATCCGCGCCTGGCGCGGCCACTTCGGCCCCGAGGCCAAGGACCACCTCGGCGTCGAAGTCCCCGGCATCTACTGGCACTTCGTCGACGTGATGTGGATCATCGTCTTCACCACCGTCTACATCCTGTAATTGAGGCACCTTTTCGCCCTCGCGCTGCTGACGGTCTGTCTCGTCCCGGCGCTCTGCTCGACCGCGTCGGCCAAGCCGCGGACCGTGGTCTCGATCGAGTTCGACGACGCCACGGCCGAGCAGTGGAACATCCGCGACACGCTGAAGACGCACGGCGTCGGCGCCACGTTCTTCATCAACAGCGCCCTGATCGGCACCAAGGGCTACCTGAGCGTCGGCCAGCTCCTCCAGCTCCAGGGCGACGGCCACGAGATGGCCGGTCACACGCGCCACCACTACAACCTGCCTGACCTGAGCGCCTCGATGGCGATGGACGAGATCTGCGGCGATCGCCAGGTGCTGATCGGCGAGGACCTCGCGGCCCACGATTTCGCCTATCCCAACGGGAGCTACAACCCGATGATCGAGGCGATCGTCGCCAACTGCGGCTACAACAGCGGCCGCACCGCCGGCGGCATCACCCCGCCGGCGACGTGCGCGGCCGGCTGCCGCCCCGCCGAGAGCCGCCCCCCGGTCGACCTCTACGCGACCGTGACCGTGCCGCTCTACGTGCCCCACCAGGGCCTCAAGGCGCTGAAGAGCTACGTGATCAGCGCCCGCAAGCACGCCCTGGGCCTGCGCGGAGGCTGGGTCCAGTACGTCTTCCACCGCGTCTGCGATGGATGTTCGGATACCGCGGTCAAGCCAAACGTCTTCCGCCGCTTCCTCGACTGGCTGACATCGCCGCGGATCGCGAGGCAGGTGAAGCTGCTGCGCGTCGACTTCCTCACCGGTCTGCCGGGGCCGGGCCGGTGAAGCGGAACCCGTTCCAGCGCGAGGGCGACGCCTTCTATCTGGTGATCGTGATCGGCATCGCGGCGATCGCCGTGATCGCCGTCAGCGCCATCAGCGCCCGGGCCGGAGCAGTGGTCGGCCTGATCCTGATCGGCGCCGCGCTGGTCGTCGTCTGGCGCTGGACCCGCCGGGCGATCTCCAAGCCCGACGAATGAGAACCGCGGCTACTTGCCGCCCTTGACGCTCGTCAGCAGGTAATTGACCAGGCCCTGGATGTCCT
>JAWVFN010000103.1:0-28400 GCA_033855935.1 Solirubrobacterales bacterium
AGGAAGAAGAACAGCGCCGTCAGCGAGCCCTCGAGCGCGACGCCGCCCCAGAGGATCCAGCCGACCCAGACGTCGACGCCGAAGATGTCGAAGTGGCGCGTGACCTCGCCGAAGAGCGCGACCCCCGTCCCGACCGCGACCCAGCCCATCGTCCCGACGTAGAGGACCGGCATCACCGGCGAGAAGCGGCGCACGTCGGCGCCGGCGATCCAGCAGACGCCGCCGAGCACCGCCGCCTTGACCACCGAGTTGACGACGAACGGGAGCTGGATCCAATCGGCCTGGGTCGAGCCGACAAAGGTGGGGACCAGGTAGACGAGCGTCTCGCAGGTGAAGATCACCGCGGCGATCCGCAGACCGAGCCGCAGCAGCTTCTCCTCCTTGTACAGGCTCTCCGTACCCACTAGTGCGCATGCTCTCACGGGGGCGGGCGTCGCCGTGTGATTTTCCGCTCAGAGTAAGAATGGCGGCGTGCACAACCTCGAGATCCTGCTCGCAGCCCTGCTCGTCTCGATCGCCGGGCTGAACGCGCTGGCGAGCTGGCTCGACATCCCGTATCCGATTCCCCTCGTGCTCGGCGGACTGGCGCTCGGGCTGATGCCCGGCATCCCCGAGATCCAGCTCGACCCCGATCTGATCTTCGTCGTCTTCCTGCCGCCGCTTCTCTACTCGGCGTCGTTCTTCGCGGACCTGCGGGCGCTGCGCACCGACCTGCGCCCGATCTCGCTGTTGGCGATCGGGCTGGTGCTGGCGACGACAGCGGCGGTGGGGGTCATCGCCCATGAGGTGATCGGCCTCGGCTGGGCGATGTCGTTCGCGCTGGGCGCCATCGTCGCGCCCACCGACCCGATCGCCGCCACCACGATCATGCGGCGCCTGGGCGTGCCGCGCCGGCTCGTCAACGTTACGGAGGGCGAGAGCCTGCTGAACGATGCCTCGGCGCTCGTTGCCTACAAGGTCGCGGTCGCGGTCGCCATCGGCGGCAGCTTCTCGGCAGGCGAGGCGCTGCTTCAGTTCGTCGGCGGCGCCCTCGGCGGTATCGCCATCGGGCTCGCGGTCGGGTTCGCGATCGCGGCGATCCGCCGCCGGGTCTTCGACCCGCTGACGGAGATCACGATCTCGATCCTGACCGGGTACGCCGCCTTCTTGCCGGCCAATGCGATCGGCGCCTCCGGCGTTCTCGCCGCCGTCACCACCGGCATCTATATGGGCTGGCACGCCCCCGAGCTGACCGATGCGCGCACGCGGTTGCAGACGCTGCCGCTGTGGGAGGTGCTGACATTCCTTCTCAACGCGCTGCTGTTCCTCTTGATCGGCCTTCAGCTGCCGATCATCGCCGGCCAGCTACACGGTTACTCGGCCGGCGAGCTCGCCGGCTATTCGGCGGCGGTGATCGCCGCGGTGATCGGCGTCCGATACCTGTGGCTGTTCACGACGCCGTACCTGATCCGGGCTCTCGACCGCCGCGAGGCCCAGCGCGCCCGCAGGGTGAGCGCCAGCTTCCGCATCGTCGGCGGCTGGTCGGGCATGCGCGGCGCGGTGACGATGGCGGCGGCACTCGCCCTCCCGTTCAGGACAGACGCCGGGGCGCCGGTCGAGGGCCGCGATCTAATCATCTTCATCGCCTTCATGGTGGTGCTCGTCACGGTCGTGGTCCAGGGGCTGACCCTGCCGGCCCTCGTGCGCAGGGTCGGGCTCATCGCCGATGACGAAGAGGAGGAGGAAGAGGAGGTGTTGGCGCGGATCGCGATCGCCGAGGCGGCGCTCGCCCGGCTCGAGGAGCTGGAGGGAGAGGAGTGGACCAACGACGACACGATCGAGCGTGTGCGCCGGGCCTACGACTTCCGCCAGCGGCGTTTCGCGAGCCGCATCGACGACCACGACGACCCCGGCATCGAGGAGCGCTCGCAGCGCTACCAGAAGATGATGCTCGATCTCTACGACTCCCAGCGGCAGGCGCTCACGGCGCTCCGCAGCGAGGGCAGGATCTCCGACGAGGTGATGCGGCGCATCCAGCGCGAGCTCGACCTCGAGGAGGCGCGCCTCGACTACGTCCGCGACCCCGACCGAAGCGTCGATTAGCGGCCCGTCCGTTGTGTGGGCATCGTCACACAACGGTGATATTCCGGTGAATCCAGGTTTAGAGCTATGAAGAATTGCTCATAACCCACCCATTCGTTTAGCGAGCGGGACCATGTCTCGGCGGGTCGGGCCGCCGGGTTTCGCGCAACCTGAAACCGACAAGGAGGTCGTGACGATGGAGCAGTGGCTAACCGAGGTTCCTCTGACGGCGCCGAGCACAGGCCGAAACCGGCCGGCGACGCGGAGCGGGCACCGGCCGATGGTCAAGACGGCAATGGCGCTCGCGGCGCCGGCGATCGGCGTTGTCGTCCTTGCAGGGTTTGCGCTCGGGGCCGGCGGTTCCGCGCCGGGACTGGGTGGCCTCACCGGAACCACCGGCCTCGACGGCGGCGGCGCCACCGGGGTCGCCCCAGCGGCCAAGCCTGTACCTAAGGTCAAGGGTTACACCAAGAGCTCCAAGCACTCGGCGCCTGCGGCCGATCCCGCCTCCGGCGGCCACGCTCGCCAACCGGGTCGGTCGGCTCCGGCCCACCCGCCTGCCGTGAAGCCCGTCAGCCATCCGCTCGCCACGCCGCCCGCGGCGCCGACAATGCCGGTCGCTGGCAACGACGGACCCAGTGCTCCCTCGTCGCCGGGCACCTCGAGCTCGGGTTCCGGTAGCTCGCCGGGAGACTCGTCCGGCTCGAGCTCCAGCTCCGGCTCGACTTCGGGTCCGGGTTCTGGTTCCGGCCAGTCGGGCACGGGTTCCGGATCGGGTACCGGCACCTACAGCTATGGCTCGGGATCTGGCTCGGGTAGCGGCTCGGCCGAGCACTAGCGCCAAGTGGCAGGAACATCCGCCACGCTCGATCCCCGAGCGGTTCGCTTCGGGGACCGCGAACAGATCGCGCATGCACCCGCGGGTCGGCTCGCCCGGCGGCCGTGGATCGTGGTCGCGGCGCTCATGGGCGTCGCGGTCGCGATCCGCCTGCTGCTGGTTCGCGGCATCTGGGTCGACGAGGCGATCAGCATTCACCAGGCGCACATGTCGCTGCCCGGCATGCTCGCCGACCTGCGGGCAACAGACAACCACCCGCCGCTCTATTTCCTGATTCTCTGGGCGACGACGAGGGCGCTCGGCTACGGCGAGCTCGCCGTCCGTCTGCCCTCGATCGTCGCGGGGACGCTGCTGGTCCCGTCGCTGTTCCTGGCGGGGCGGGCTCTGTTCGACCGGCGCACCGGCCTGCTTGCAGCTGCTCTCGGATCAGTCGCGCCGCTGGTGGTCTGGTATTCGCAGGAGGCGCGGATGTACGCGCTGGTGATGCTGTTCGTGACGCTCGCCGTCTGGGCTCAGGCGAGAATTCTCAGCGATGGCCGCCCGCGCTACTGGGTCGCTTACGCGGTCTTCGCGATCGCGCTGATCTACACGAACTACTTCGCGGCGATCGCGATCGCGATCCAGCAGGTGGCGTTCGGGGTCGCGGTCTGGCGCCGGGCCCACCGCGGCGAGGACGTCCGCCACCTCGTCACCGGGATCTGGATCACCTGGGTGGCGCTGGTCGCCGCAATCGCGCCGCTGGCGCCCTTCGCGCTCGACCAGTTCCACCACAACCAGGCCGGCGGCTTCGAGAATCTGCCCAGCGCCGGGGCGCCCGGCGCGGGCGCCGGCTCGGGCCTCTCCGTCTATGCCCTGATCTCGAACGTGGTCTGGGCGATCTGGGGTTACCACGCCGACTCGACGATGCTGCGAATCGCGGCGCTGTGGCCGATGCTGATGCTCGTCGCGCTTCTCTTCCTCGGGCGCGGGCGCTCGCCTCGTACCGGCTACCTGGTCGCGATGGCTGTCGTTCCGATCCTGACGCTGTTCACCATCGGTCTGCTCAAGCGCGAGCTGTTCGAGGTTCGCTACTTCGCGGTCGCGGTGCCGATGCTCTTCCTGCTGCTCGCAAGGGTGCTGAATTCGGAGGCGGTTCGCAAGCTGCCGCTCGCGGTAGCCACGCTCGCGGTCTTTGCCTCCCTGTTCGTGGGACTCGCGGACCAGCAGCTCTCGAATAACAATCCACGCGACTACGACTTCCGGGGGGCGATCGAGAAGATCGACGCGCAGGCGCGACCGGGCGACACCGTCCTCTTCGCGCCGAGCTTCCTCCGCGATGTCGTTGGCTATTACGGCCCCCGCCTCAGCCTCCGCCCGCTCGGGTCTCCGCAGCCAAACGTGCCGGGGTCGGGCCACGTGTTTCTCATAGCCAGCTTCCTCCAGGACGACCCGTCTCTCGCGACCGAGGTCGGCTCGGCACGCTGGAATCTCGGCCACGGCGCCCGCCGGCTCATCTCCACCAACGACGACCATCAGATCCAGGTCTGGGAATTCGGATGAGCGTCGCGACCGTCGCTGCCAGCGACGACGCCCGTCTCGGCCCGGTCTATTGGCCGCTCCCGGGCCAGCGCTCGGCACGCCGCCGCGCCGCGGCGATGGGGCTGATCTGCGTCGCGCTCGCAGGTTGGTACTTGTCGTGGCTGCTCCAGGGGCAGCGGGTTGGAGTCCCGATCCTCTTTGGTCTGCTGATCGCCGCAGAGGGCTTCAACCTCGCCCAGGCGCTCGGCTTCTGGTGGACCTGTGCACACCAACAGGTGCGCGAGCATCGGCCGCGACGCTACCGGCGGATCCCCGTCGACGTGATGATCCCCGTCTACGACGAGCCGGTGGATGTCGTCGAGCCCACAGTCGCCGCCGCCGCGCGAATCCGAGGCCACAAGGTGCGCGTGTGGCTGCTCGACGACGGGCGCCGCGCTGAGATGCAGGCGGTGGCCGACCGTCACGGGGTCGGCTACATCGTCCGCCTCGAGTCAGGAGGGGCCAAGGCCGGCAACCTCAACCACGCTCTGACGATCACCGATGCGCCGATCGTCGCCGTTCTCGACTGCGATCATGTACCCCACCCGGACTTCCTCGAGCGCACCGTCGGCCACCTCGAGGAGCACCTCGTCGCTTACGTGCAGACGCCGCAGTACTACGCAAACGCCGGCTCGAGCCCGATCGCGGCGGCCGCGGCCTCGCAGCAGGGCCTCTTCTTCGGGCCGATCTGCCGCGGCAAGGACGGGGTCGGGGCGGCGTTCTGCTGCGGAACCAACGTCGTCTTCCGTCGCAAGGCGCTCGAGCAGGTGGGCGGCTTTGCCGAGGACTCGCTGACCGAGGACTTCGAGCTCTCGGTTCGGCTCCACGAGCGCGGCTGGCGCAGCGCCTACGTGCCGGAGGTCCTGGCCAGCGGCCTCGGCCCCGAGGACATGGCCTCCTACGTCTCCCAGCAGCAGCGATGGGCGCGCGGCTGCCTCGAGGGCATCCCGGCCGTTCTGCGTTCGAAGCTGCCATGGCGTCTGCGCATCCAATACCTGCTCTCGGCGACCTACTTCCTCAGCGGCTTCACGCTGCTGATCTACATGTCGTTGCCGCTGATCCGCATCCTCTTCGGGATCCAGCCCCTCGCCGCCTCGACCGCCGACCAGTTCCTGCTCCACTTCGCGCCCTACTACTGCGCCGCGCTGGCGACCGTCGCGCTGGCCGGCTCCGGCACCTACACGTTCAATGCCTTTGCGCTCGCTGCCGGCTCCTTCTGGATCCACATCCAGGCCCTCTTCACCGCGCTGCTGAGAAGGCCGGCGCGTTTCGTCGTCACCCCAAGCACGGCGCCGAGGGCCGCCAGCCGCGCGCGGTCGCGCCGATCCTCGTCACGCTCGCGGTTCTCTTCGGGGCGATCGGCTACGGCCTCTCGCAGGGCCAGGACGCGGCGACGCTCAACAACGTCGCCTTCGCCTCGCTGCACGCGGCGGTGCTGCTCACCGCCGCCCTGCCCGCGCTGCGGATTCGCAGCTCGCAGCCGCTGCTGCCCGAGGCGCCGGAGCCGGTCGTGCGGCGGTACCGCCGCTGGCCCAAACCGGTTGCGGTCACGGCGCTCGCCGGGGCACTGCTCGCCGCGATCACGGTCGGCGCGGTTGGATCGAAGAACCTCGACGCCGGCGCGACGACCCTGCCGGAGAAGGCCCACGCCAGCGCCGAGGCGTTCTTCGGCCGCTACGCCGACCCGGGCGGGCGCATCGTGCGCCGCGACCAAGGCGGGGACACGGTCAGCGAGGGCCAGGCCTACGGGATGCTGCTCGCCGTCGCCGTCGACGACCAAGCGAGGTTCAGCTCGATCTGGGGCTGGGCTCGCGACCATTTGCAGCTGCAGGACGGGCTCCTCGCCACCCAGTGGTCGGGGGGCAAGGTCGTCAACCCGCAGCCGGCGACCGACGCGGACCTCGACGCGGCCCGGGCCTTGGTGCTCGCGGGTCGGCGCTTCGGATCGCCGGCGTATACGGCGGCCGGGACCGAGATCGGCGAGGCCGTGCTCGACCACGAGACGGCGACGATCGGCGGCCACTCGGTGCTCGTAGCCGGGCCCTGGGGGGTGCAGCCCCCGGTGATCAACGCGAGCTATTTCTCACCCCGCGCCTATGCCGACCTCAACGCGGCCCGCCCCGACCCGCGCTGGGACGAGCTCGCCGCGACAAGCCGGTCGATCCTCGCCTCGCTCACCGATAACGGCACGCAAAGGCCCCCGGACTGGGCGACCCTTGACGCCGGCGCCTCGGCGGCCGAGATCGGCACGCTCGCTCGTCCGATTCCCTCTCCGAGCTCTCCCGGCGCCAGCGGTGGTGCCTACGGCCTCGACGCTGCACGTGTGGCGATTCGCCAGGAAGAGTCCTGCGTCGCCGCCGACCGCAAGATCGCCGCGGCTCTGGCGCCGGTCGAGAACGGGGAGGGGCACCCGGTGTTCGCCGTCAGCGCCGCGGCGGCCGAGGAGGCTGCGGGCCAGAAGGGCTCGAGCGAGGCGATGCTCGACAAGGCCGCGACCGAGGACTTGCAGACGCCGACCTACTACGGAGCCGCTTGGGTTGCCCTCGGGCGGGTCATGCTCGACTCCTCCGCGCTCGGGACCTGCCCTAGATGACCGACCCCCAATCCCCGCGCGCCCGGATGACACGCCTGGCACTGCGCATCTCTGCGTCCTCGGGCTTGCCCTTGCAACCAGCAAGGGCTGCGCCCTGCGTCCTTGATCTGCTTGGCCAGGCCCGCCCCCGGTCACACGCGGATTGGGGTTCGATCATCTGACCTGACGGTCGTAACGCCGGCGCGGCGAGCCAGACGGGAATAGGCTTGACCCAAGATCCCCGGCAAGGAGGAGAGCGAGATGGCAATCGATACAGGTGAATTTCGCCAGCGCCAGCGCAAGATGTGGACGTCGGGTGATTGGCCCGAAGTCGCCAAGACGATCCAGCCCGTCGCCGACGAGCTGGTCGAGAAGCTCGCGATCGGCGAGGGGCAGGACGTCCTCGACAACGGCACCGGCAGCGGCAACGCGGCGCTCGCGGCCGCTCAGCGGGGCGCCCAGGTCACCGGCTCCGACATCTCGCCCGAGTTCTTCGACACCGCCCGCGCGCGGGCGGCCGAGCTCGGGGTCGACATCGAGTGGGTCGAGGCCGACGCCGCCGATCTGCCCTTTGAGGACGACTCGTTCGACACCGTCACCTCGGTCTTCGGCTGCATGTTCGCGCCGGTGCACCAGCAGGCGGCCGACGAGCTCGCCCGCGTGACCAAGCCCGGCGGCTCGTTCGGCGTCTGCGCCTGGACGCCGGAGGGGCTGAACGGACAGATGCTGGGGATGCTCTTCTCGCAGCTGCCGCCCCCGCCGGAAGGCGCTCAGCCGCCGATCCTCTGGGGCTCCGAGGACCACGTCCGCGAGCTCTTCGACGGCAAGAACGTCGAGCTCTCGTTCGAGAAGCCGCTCGCCAACATGGCGGCGCTGGGCGGTTGGGAGACCGCCGAGGACTGGGTTGCCTTCACCGAGGCCAACCTCGGCCCGGTGATCGCCGCCAAGGCCCAGCTCGAGCCAGACGGCAACTGGGAGGAGTCGCGGGCCAAGATGCTCGAGCTCTTCGAGCCATTCGAGACAGACGGCGGGTTCGCCCCGGAGGCCGAGTACCTGCGGACCGTCGGCCGCGTCAGCTAGCGGCTTTCAGGGACAGGACCGCTAGCGCTTGACGCTGGCCAGCAGGCTGCTCGTGAACTCGGTCAGCCGCTCGGTCGTATATCGCCCTGGGTCCTCGAGGTGCTGGCGCGCCGCGTTCTCGACCATGACGATGATCGCCTCGACCAGCAGCTCGACGTCCTCGATCTCGGTGGTCAGCTGCTCGAGCCCCCAGCGGACGATCGACTCGAGCTGGGCCGCGATCCGGGTCCTCTGAGTCTCGACCACTTCGCGCACCCGGCCGGGCATCGCTTCGGTCGGCGTCAGGATCAGCCGCCACGCGTCCGGGCGGGCCTCGACCGAGCGCAGGAACGCGTTGAGGCCGTCGACGAGGACCTCCTCGGGGTCGGCATCGGCGCGCGGGGTCGGCATCAGCTCGGCGAGCTGCAGCAGCGCCCGCTCCTCCTCGCGCTCGAGCAGCGCCTCGAGCAGATCCGCGAGGGTGCCGAAGAGGTCGTAGACGACGGGCTTGGTGACACCTGTGGCGCGGGCGACGCCCTCCATCGAGACGCCCTCGTAGCCGCGCTCGGCGATCAGCTTCAAGGTCGCATCGAGGACCTGCGTGCGCCGTTCCTCCGGCGGCATCCGCGCGGCGTAGGGACGCTTGCCGGTTTTCTCGGGACCCGAGCTCACGCTGCGATCGACTCCGCGTCGGCCGCTTCGGCATCGCCGCGGGCCGGGGCCCAGTAGCGGTAGTCCTCGAGCGGAAAGCTGCGGGCCGCCCTCTGCGCCTCGCGCCCCGAGGTCGGCCGCATGTACGGTACGTCGCCGTGGTGGTCGAAGTAGTAGCTGTTGGCCAGGGAGCAGCTGCTTTGCATCCAGACTGACTTGGGCATCCGCTCCATGATCTTCGCGTGGTAGTGATTGGTGGCCTCTTCGGAGACCTCGACGTGTGTCGCCCCGCGCCGGCGAGCCTCACCGAGCACGCGAACGATGTGGGTCGAAGCCGTCTGCACCAGCACGTGCCAGGCGGCGCCGGTCCACCCATAGGGCCCGAAGATCATGAAGTGGTTGGGGAGGCGCGGCATGCTGATGCTCTCGTAGGCCCTCAGCCGGTTCTGCTCGTAGTCGGTCGCGAGGTCGAAGCCGTCGCGTCCGCGGACCGGCGTGCGGCGAAAGATCTCGGGATCGAAGGACATTCGGAAGCCGGTCGCGAGAACGAGCACATCCAGCTCTCGCTCCACCCCCGACTCGGTCAGGACACCGCGCTCGGTGACGCGAGCGATCGGATCGGTGACCAGCTTGACGTTGTCGCGATTGAACGCCTGGAGGTAGTGGTTGGAGACCGCCGGCCGCTTGCAGCCGAGCCCGTACCGCGGAGTCAGCTCGCGACGCAAGTCGGGGTCCTTGACCGCCCGCCGCACGTAGTGCTTCAGCCGCGCCTCGATCCCGCGGGCGACGACCGGCATGCGGCCGTAGTTGAGCGGCAGCGTGACGACGATCATCTCGACGACCCGGCTCGTCCACCAGCGCACGAGGCGCTCGGTCGCGGGGACGCGATCGAAGAGCCGCTTCAGCGGTCCCGGGATCTTTGGATCGAACTTGGGCGCCACCCAGATCGGGGTCCGCTGGTAGACGTCGAGGCGCTCGACCTCGCGCGCGATCGTAGGGATGATCTGCACCGCGCTGGCACCCGTGCCGACGATCGCGACCCGCTTCCCGGTCAGGTCGTAGTCGTGGTCCCAGCGCGCGGAGTGGATGACCTTGCCCTCGAAATCGTCGACGCCG
The DNA here is from genome assembly GCA_033855935.1 of Solirubrobacterales bacterium. Taxonomy (GTDB): domain Bacteria; phylum Actinomycetota; class Thermoleophilia; order Solirubrobacterales; family 70-9; genus JAWVFN01. Next base: position 9,855 of record JAWVFN010000103.1, read on the forward strand.
TCGAGGTCGACCGGCTTCGGATCGACGAAGGGCCCGATCGCGCTGATCACGAAGCGTGCGGTGACCTCCTTGCCGCCGACGTCGAGCCGCCAGAGGTGGAGGCCTTCGTCCCAGGTGCGCGAACGGACCTCCGTGTTGAAGCGGATGTGGGGCTTGACCTCGTACTTGGCGACGTAGTCGTCGACGTAGCGTTTGACCTCCTCGCCCTTGGGGAAGAAGCGCGACCAGTCCGGCTTCAGGTCATAGGAGAACTGGTAGGCGAACGCCGGGATGTCGACGCCGATGCCCGGGTAGGTGTTGTCGCGCCAGGTGCCGCCGACGTCGTCGGCGCGCTCGAAGATCACGAAATCCTCGATGCCGGCGTTGCGGAGGGCGGCGCCCATGCCGATGCCGCTGAGGCCGGCGCCGATGATCGCGACCTCGTGGTCGGGGTTCCCGGCGGTCACCGCGCGACCTCCCCGGTCTCGGTTTCGGCTCCCGCGGCGGGCAAGCCCGCGCGGGCCTCCTTCTGGGCTTTGTGCAGGTTGCGGATGAAGCGCGGGTCGCGGGCGGCGAGCGCCTCGAGCGGCGCGCCCAGGCCGTGAAGCGAGACGATCGGGCTCACCCAGCGTGGGTGGCAGACCCGCCGCGAGCGCCGCTCTATGCCGCGGACGATCGCCGCGGCCGCGGCGCCGACCGGGGCCGGGCGCGAGAGCGCGCGTGGCAAAGACTTCAGCGAGCGCTCGACCACGGGCTCCGAGTAGGCGGCTTCGGTCATCGGAGTGTCGATGACGCTGAAATATCCGACGCCGACCTTGGCGCCCGTGTGGGCGAGCTCGAAGCGGAGGGTGCGCCCGATCGAGTGGACCCCTGCCTTGCTGGCGCCGTAGGCGGCGATCAGCGGCGTCGGAACGGCGGCGGCCAGCGATGCGATCGGCAGCACGTATCCCTTGCGCTCGATCACATCGCCGAGGAGCGGCTGCAGCGTGCGCCAGACGCCGAGCAGATTGGTGTCGATGACGCGCTCGAACTCGTCGAGCGGGAGGTCGGTGGAGGGCCTCGGCGTGCCGCTGATTCCGGCGCCGGCGACGACGACGTCGACGCCGCCGAAGCGCTTCCGAGCCGCGGCGATCGCCGATTCGATCGAGTCCCGGTCGGTGACGTCCGCGACGAACGGCTCGACTGAAGTCCCGTTGCCGGCGATCTCAACCGCAGCGCTCTCGAGCGCATCGGTGTCGCGATCGATCAGCGCCAGGCTGGTCCCGAGGGTCGAGAGTCTCCTCGCGGTCTCGAGCCCGATGCCACTCGCGGCCCCCGTGATCAGAACGACGCGGCCGTCGAGCTCGTAGCGCGCCATCAGTGCCATTAACCGACAGCTCCTCCGCTTCGCGTCCGGGGCTGTCGGGGGTGGGGCGCCAACCGGGTGGACCGTATCGGCGGCGTGGGATCGAGCGCGCCGCGCGAGTAGCGGTTGAGCGCGACCGCGATCAGGGTGAAGAAGCCGAAGAAGAGGAAGAGGACGACGAGGCTGGCGGCGGTCCACAGCCACGGCGCGACGTCGCGCTTGCGCTCCCGCTGGAGCAGCTCGCGATCGGGCCGCAGCGGCCGGGTGAAGTTGGTCGACGCCGGCACCTCCGCGACCGGGATCGCAGCGTCGGCGGGAGCGTAGATTGCCGTTCCGATCACCGAGTGGCCGTTCTGGATCCTGATCCCCGCCTTCCAGTCGCCGTATACCGGGAGCGGCTCGGGCGTGCGATAGACGCCTTCACCGATCTTCTCGAGCGGGAATCCGACGAGGTCGCCGCCCTGCCAGGAGATTCCGCGCACCCAGCTCGCGCCGTCGGCGATCGTCGGTGGGGTAAAGCGCACCGTCGCCAGGACTTCTCGTTTCGGCGCCGGGGCGACCTCGGTCAGGGTCACCCGCGAGCTGGCGCCGCTCGGGGTGTGGTCGGCGAGGCCGAAGGCAAAGCAGGCCATGATCGCCGTCAGCGAGGCAACCGCGACGCCCCCGGCAAGGCGGGGCCGCGGCAGCTCGCGCTTCAGCCCGAGGCCGAAGACGGCTCCGATCAGGCCACCCGCGAGGCCGCCGAAGGCGGCGACCAGCGGGCCCTCGGGCAGCAGCGCACGGGTCCACTCGATCGGCATCACGGCGTCGATCCACGGCCATTCGCCGGCGAAACCCAAGGTGCCGATTGCGAGCCCGGCGAGGGCACCCAGCACAAGGCCGCCTGCTCCGCTTCGTACCCTCTGGGGCACAGGCGTCCGCGGGCGGCCGGCGAGCCGGCGATCGGCGCCGTCGCGGAGTACGAGCAGCGCCACGAGCTCGACGCAGATCGCCTCCGGCACATAAAGCGGCAACGAAGGCGTGACCTCGCCGAGGATCGGTCCGACCAGCAGCGAGATCGCACCGCGGATGACCAGGTAGAAGGCGACCGCGCCGAGCGCTCCGCCGCGGCCGATCCAGAGACGGGCGGCGACGAGCGAGATCGCCGCCGAGACGGAGATCAGCAGCGGCTGGAGGACGAGCTCGAACTGCGGCACGCCGAAGTCGAACTCGCCCTGGAAGATGCTGAGGCCGGTGAGGAAGCCGCCTGCGATCAGCATTCTGGAGGGAGTGAGTGGAACGTTCGGGAGTAAGTCCGCCACGCGTACAAGGAGCTTCCGCGACTTCCTCACCGGCCTCTTATCAACCGCCGCCTCCTCCGCTTCGCGTCCGGGGGCGGCGGGGGTGGGGCGCGGTCGGGGTGGGCCGTATCGGCGGGGGGAATTTGCCACGCCTTCCTCGAACAGGATCGCGACTCCGATCAGGGTCAGCAGGCCGCCGCCGAGCATCATCAGGTGGGTCGGTCCCCAGAGCGTGACGTCCTGGCCGAACATCCGGTGCCAGAGGTCGTCGAGCGGGAAGCCGATGAAGGCGAAGATGCCGGAGGCGCCGATCAGGGCTCCGCCGAGCGGCACCTCCCAGCCGTCGGCGATGCGGAGCGCCGAGCGGCCGGGTTGCTTGCCCTCCTTGGGCAGCACGGTCGAGAGATACCCGGCGGCGATCACGCCGTAGAGGCCGGCGAGGATGAAGTAGTGGGCGGGGTTGGCGAGCGGGCCCGGGTCGCGGCCGCGATCGATGTGCCAGGACACGTCCCACATGTAGCCGAAGAAGGCGCCGATGAGCGAGATGCCGGCGACGGCCAGCGGGATCGCGGCCCAGGACGGGAGCCCGGAGACGCGCTCGGAGAAGGCGGCCAGCGTGCCGAGTGGGGTGCGGCGGCCGTGACGGTGGGCCTCGCCCAACCAGGCGAGCGCGCCGAAGGCGATCGAGAGGACGACCGTCATCCCGATTACCTGGCCCATCTCCGCCCCGCCGGCCGGGGCGGTCCCGGCGGCGATCGTCGCGATCGTGTTCGCTGTGCCGCTCATTCAGGGTCTCCCATCGTTTCCTACGCTACCGTAGCTACTGTACCGTAGCAATACCCCGGGACGAGCCGGATTAACGAAAGAATCCGCTCAGAGCGTCAAATTCCAGCCTGGATCTAGGGAAGTACGGGGAACAGCAACCGCGATCCTTGCGGGCCGCCGACGGTGATCGTGTTGACGGCGGGGAGGCTCGGCAGCGAAGCGGCCGACGCGCCGATGACGTCGAGGCGCAGGCGGTGGCCCGCCTGGAAGCGGTTGCCGAGCGGCCACAGCTCGACCCGGTAGAGACGCGATTCGCCGATCGCGGCGGGGCTCTTGTGGTCGTAGACGCCGTAGGGCTGGACGATGTCGCCCGTCTGCGGATCGGTGAGCGATTTTCCGGTGTCGACGTCGGGATCGGAGCTGAGCAGCCGCCCGCTGGTGAGCGGGTGCGCCGTGCCATCCGGGGCCACATCGGAGAGCACCGCCCAGATCGAAGTCTCCGGCGCCGTGCTCGAGAGCCGCAGCTCGAGGCTGGCGGGCCCGGCGGAGAGCACGTCGGCGGCGAAGGGGGCAGTCGTGTAGGAGAGGCCGAGCGGCTCGGCGAGCGCCATCTCGGTCAGCGAGGGAAGAGCGACGGCCAGCGCGTTCGCCCCGAAGCCGCCGACGATCGCGGTGTTATGAGGATCGGTGCTCGTCGGCAGCGAGGGAATCGCCGGGTAGGACTGGGTCACAGCCTCGGCCGGGCGGGCGGGGTCGAGCGTTCCGTCGTTGAGCGACCTCGCGGTGCCGCTGCGCTCGGCGCTCAGCGAGAGCGATTCCCAGCGGGTGCCGGGGATCGGCCAGTCGTTGCCGTCGTAACGGGCGAACTTGCCCGCCAGCAGGTCCTCGCGGTCGCCGTCTGCCATCCAGAGCTTCACCTTCGGTGAGGTGTCGACCCCATTGGGGGTCCCTCGGAGGTAGTGGTCGAACCACGCCGCCGCCTCGCCCGCGCCGCCGTCGGTCCCGGCGGGAGCGCCGTCGTGCGCGCCGATCACGGTCAGGTGGGCGCCGTCGCCGCGGAGCTGCTGGAAGGCCTGGAACGCACCGCGCGACTCGACGTCGTAGAACCCGTCGATCATCAGGATCGGAAGGTGGTTGACGTCGCCGCGGAAGCCGCGCTCGCGCCACCAATCGTCGAGGGTCGGGTGCTCGAGGACGCTGAGGCCGGCGCCCGTCAGGCCCTGGATCGTGTCGAGCGATGAAACCGGGTTGCGGGCGAGGCGATCGCCCCCCTGGGCCAGCGCGGGAGCGCCGATCAGCGCCAGGACCCCGGCGCCGGGGAGCAGGTTGCTGACCCCGCCCGGATAGAGGAGGTCGCGGTAGAGCTCGAAGGTGCCCGACTTCAGCACCGCCGCGCGCACGCAGGGCAGCGGCAGGTGCAGCGAGTTGTAGATCGTGATCGCGCTCGCCGAGAAGCCGTTGATCCCGAGATTGCCGTCGCTCCAGGGCTGCCCGCAGGCCCACTGCAGGATCTCGGCGACGTCCGCCTGGGTCCGCGGCCCGAGCGCGTCGAACTGCCCGTCGCTGTCGCCCGTGCCGCGGATCTGAACCAGCAGGTAGTTGAAGTCCGGCCCCGCGTCGAGGGTTCCGGAGCCGCGGCCGTAGGGACTGAACTCGACGATGGTCGGGCGAGGGCCGAGCGGAGCTTCCCCGGTGAGGGTCGTCTGCAGCGATACGCCGTCGGATGCCGTGAAGCGTGCGTTGTCGGTCACCTGCGCCGCGCCCGCGGGGGAGGCCGTCGCCATCGCAAGCGCGGCCGCGACGACGGCGAGCAATGAGAGTCCGGGGCGCATCAGGGTGCAAGCCTATTGCCAGCCGGCAGCTATTGTGGCCGGCGGATGGCGGTCAAGGATCTGAGGGAGAAGAAGATTCTGATCACCGGTGCGGCGAGCGGCATCGGGCGCGCGACCGCGGTCGCAGCCGCCGCCGAGGGGGCAAATCTGTTCCTCACCGACATCCAGCCGCAGGGGCTGGAGGAAGTCGCGGCCGAGATCGGCGCTGCCGGCGGAGCGGTCAGCGCGGCGGTTGTCGCCGACGTCTCCGACCACGATGCGGTGGTTGCGCTCGCCGACGGGATTCACCGCGACCACGGCAGCCTCGACGTGGTGATGAACATCGCCGGGATCTCGACCTGGGGCACGGTCGAGAACCTCGAGCACCGCCATTGGCAGCGGCTGGTCGAGATCAACCTGATGGGGCCGATCCACGTGATCGAGACCACGCTCCCGGCGATGATCGAGGCCGGCCGCGGCGGGCACCTGGTCAACGTCTCATCGGCCGCCGGGCTGTTCGGGCTCCCCTGGCACGCCGCCTACAGCGCGACAAAGTTCGGCCTGCGTGGGATCTCGGAGGTGCTGCGCTTCGATCTCGCGCAGCACGGGATCGGGGTCAGCCTCGTCTGTCCCGGCGGTGTCGCGACCCCGCTGGTCGGGACGGTCGACATCGTCGGAGTCGATCGCGAGAGCCCGAGGATGAAGAAGCTGACCGGCTATTTCGAGAAGCGGGCAAAGAGCCCCGAGAGCGTCGCCAAGGCGATCATCAAGGGCGTCAAGAAGAACCGCTACATGGTCTACACGTCACGCGACATCCAGTTCGGCCACTTCGTGCAGCGCAAGTTCGCGTTTCCCTATGAGGTGGCGATGCGAAAGGCCAACGACCGGATGACCGCGGTGGCGCGAGCGGACGCGCGTGACCGGGCGCGCGATCCCGTCGGGTAATCCCTTCGTCGCTCTTCAGGGTTTCGGTGGCGGATTCCAGGGCAGCAGCCGCGGGTAGGAACCGGGGACGTAGGGCTGGGGGTTGAGGGCGTCGTTGGGCGCCGGATAGGCGTTGCTGCAGACGCCGACATTTGGGATAGGCACGCAGGGGGAGGCGCCGCCGAGGAGCTCCCCGGGAACGACGCTCCCGGAGAAGCGCGCGGCGTGACCGAGTGCGTCTGACTGCGCGAAAGCGCTCATCGAGTTGCTGAAGAAGGCGGCGATCCCGTTTGCGCGCGGAGCGAGGTAACCCAGCAGCGGCACCAGGTTGCGGACGGCCGGCTGGAGCTGGTCGACCACGGGCAACGCGAGCCGGAACAAGTCCTGGGACTTCCTCAGCACCGGCGCGGCGGCCGTTCGGAAGGGCTGCAGCCCGCCGATCAGACCCGCGGCGTCGCGCGAGAGCGGCCCGAGCCGGCCGAGCGCGGGGCGCAGATCGGGGGCGATAACGCGGAGCTGCCGGACCAGCGGGCGGGCCTCGGAGAGCAGCGGGCGCGCGTCGGCGAGTGAGCGCCGGCCCGCGTCGAGCAGCGCCGGCAGCTCGTGCACGCCGCGCTCGACCGAGCCGGTATCGGAGGCCAGCGCGTCGAGGGTCAGGCGTCCCGACCCGACGATCTCTCGTAGCGAGGCCTCGCGCTGGCCCAGCACGCCGAGCACTGTTCCGGTGCCGGAACTGAGCGCGGCGATGTCCTGCTCCTGTCCCTGGAGTGCGCTGGTGGTCGCGTCGAGTGTCTCGATCGTCCGCGAAAGCCCACCGACGGTGCCGTTCAGCTGGGCGCCGTTTCCGGGGGTGCTCGCGCCCCGGCCGAGGGTGTCGAGGGTCGAGCGCAGGTGGGCGCGGCCGGTCGCGTCGAGGAAGTCGAACGCCTCGTCGAAGCCGACGCTCGGCAGCGCCTTCACCTGCGAGCCGCCGGCGAGCTGGCCCGCCGCCGGGTGGCCGCGGTCGAGGTCGAGGAAAGCGTCGCCGAGGATCGTCCGGTCGCCGATCCGGGCCGTCGCGTCCGCGTAAACCGGGCGGAACTCTCCGTCCACCGTGAACGTGGCCGTCGCGGTGACGCTGCTCTTGTTGAAGTTGACCGAGGTGACCGTGCCGACCTCGACCCCGTGGCTCAGAACGCTGCTCTTCGTCGGCAGGTTCTTGACGTCGGAAAATGTCGCGGTGAGCTCGTACGGATGGGAGACGAGCCCGGTCACACTCGGGCCGCGGAATGCCTCGTTGAGGTAGAAGAAGGTCGCCGCGGCACAGATCACCGCGACCACGCTGAGCACCGCGCCGACAAGGGGGATTCGGTGATCCATCTAGGGCTTCACCCCGCTCGTCGTCAACGGCTGGTGGGGCAGCTCCGGGATTCCGAACCGAAGCAGGCACGCGTATGGGCTCTGGGTCTGGCAGCTGCGCTCGAGCGCTGTCGCAAGCAGGCTCTCGAGGCGTGAAGGGCTGCCGTTCTGGGAGCGCATCGCGGTTGCGGGAAGCCCGAAGTTCTCCGGTCGCAACGCCTCGGGTTTAAGCAGGTCGATCTGACCGTAGTTGCCGGCGCTGTCGCTGACCGAGAACGCGCCGCTGAGCACATCGCCGAACTGGGCGGCCCCGCCCTTGTACTTGTCGAGAAGATCGGCGCGGTAGCCGATGTCCTTGGCGGCCGGGATCAGGTCCTGCGCTTTCTTCGCCAGCCCTTGGGTCCCCTGGAGGAAGAGATCGACCGGCAGCCGTCCGTCGCGGGAGAGCGCGTCGACCTGGCTGAGGAAACGGCCCGTTGGCGGGACCAGCGCTCGGAGCTTGGCGGCGGCCGGCGACAGGAAGTGGGCCGCGGGCGCGAGGCGCTGGAGCGCCGGCGCCAGCGGCTCGGTGACTCCGCGGGTTGCGGCCAGCGAGCGGCGGGCCTCGCCCAGCGCCGGCGCCAGCTGGCCGATTGCGGCGCGGAGCTGGTTCGACCGGCGAGCCGTGACCTCGAGGGTGCGGCTGCCGGCGTCGACGGCGGTGCCGAGCTGATCTCCGCGAACCGCGAGCGTGCCGAGGATCGTGTCGAGATCGCCGACGAGCCGCGTCAGAAGCTCGCGGCGGCGGGCGAGAGCCGTCGCCACGGGAGCCGCCGTGCCCGTCAGCCGCCCGAGCCGTGCCAGCGAGGAGCGCAACTCGCCGGCGCGGCCGTGGAGGGCGCGCTGCGCCTCGCTGATCACGATCTGGAGGTAGGCCTGGGTGTCGGCGTCGAAGACCGAAGTCAGCTCGTCGATCGCGACGAAATCGCTGGTGCGCTGGGGCTCGATCGGCTGGTGGTCGGGCAACGGCCCCGCCGAGGGCGAGCCCGGATCGATGTTGACGAGGAGATTCTGGAGCGCGCTCGCCGGCCGAATCGCCGCCGATGCGTCGGCGAAGATCTTGCCCTTGACGTCGGAATTGAGCTCGACCGTCACCGCGGCTCGGCCGTCGGTGTAGTGGACCTGGGTGACCTTGCCGGCCGGGCTGCCGGCGACCGCCGCCGCCGGCCCATCGGCGGGATCGAGGCCCTTGGCGTCGGGGAAGATGATCTCGACCTGGTAGCCGGCCGGCGAGAACGGCAGCTTGACGTCCTTCTTCGCCAGGGTGTAGCCGAGGAAGATCATCGCGCCGATGATCTGGACGACGATCGCCGTCCGCCCCAAGGGGACGCGGCCCGCCTTCAGCCTCGGGTTGACGAACTCGCGGATCCTCATGGCGTGCAGAGCCCCAGGGCTTGGAGCTGGGCCGCCGCGTCGGCGCTGATCGCGCCAACCAGCCCACACGACGGAATCGGCGGCTCGGTCCAGCCGGTGCCGTCAAAGTAGAGCCCGAGGCGGAGAAGGTGACCGGCGCCCAACGGGTTCTGGGCATCGGTCTGGTAGCCCCGCAGCGCGCCGGTGAGCGAGGACAGCGCCGAGGTCATCTGCAGGTAGATCGGTATGCCGTTGCGCGAGTCCGAGCTGATGAACGGCAGAACCGAACCGCCGAGCGTCCGCGCGGCCGGGGTGAGCTCGGTTTCGAGCTGGGTCAGCTGTGGGGCCGCCGCGGCGATCCGGTCGACGATCGTGCGTGCCTCGCCCACCAGCGGCGCGGCGCGTTCGAGAATCGGCGGCGCGCTGCGGATCACGGGCTCGAGATCGCGGAGCGACGCTTTCAGGTCGGGGAGCGCGGGGGCAGCTTGGTCGGCGAGTTGGCCGAGCTTGCCGGTGACGGTGGCGAGGTCGGGCCCGCCGCGGCGCAGCTCCTCGAGTACCCCCGGCAGCTGCACGAGGGTGCGGTCGAGAGGCACCGTGCGGTGGGTCTCGAGGGCGCTGAGCGTCTTGTCGGTGCGCCCGGCTAGCGAGGTGAGCTGTGCCTCGTGGGCGGCGACGCCGGCAACCGTTCGGTTGAGTCCGCTGACCACGCCGGCGAGCTCATCGCCGTGCGGGCCGAGAAGGGCTCGCGACGCCGGCGCCAGGCTGCGGGTCAAGCGGGGCGCCGAGCGCAGCGTCTGCTGCAGTCCGCTGACCGCCCCGCCGCGAAGCGTTCGCGAGGCGGTGCGGACGATGCTGCGGAGGCCGTTTCGGTTTGGCTGGCGGAGGATGCGCAGCGTCTGGTCGAGGGAGACATAGACGGTTGTGTGATCGCGCGGGATCAGCCCTCCGTCGCCGAGCATCGGGGCGCTCGGGCTTCCGGGCGAAAGGTCGACGAAGGCGGTGCCCTCGAACAGGGTGTGGGGCCGGAGGTCGGCGCGGGCGTCCGAGTGAACCGTGACGTCGCTGTTCAGGACGAGCTCGACCTGGGCGTCGTCGCCGACCCGGCGGACCGCGCCGATCTTGCCGACATTGACGCCGGCGACGCGGACGTCTCGATCGATGCTGCCGAGGCCCTGGACGCTGTCGAACTGCGCCCAGATGCTGTGGGTGTTCGCGAATGGGTTCGGCCGCCATACCGCGAGCACGACGAGCACGATCCCGCCGAGGATCGCTGCCGCGCCGAGCGCCCGGCGACCGAGGGTGCTGTCGATCCCTCCTAGCATGGCTGCGAGTCCTTCAGCGCCTGTCCCGGCTTCGGATAGGGATCGCGGCCGCGGTTGCAGCTGAACACCGGAAAGACCCGAAGCACGGGGTTGTTCGGCGCGGTCTGACCCTCGGGGAAGGAGCGGGTGGTGGCGCTCGCGACCCACTTGCCCGCCCGGGCGAAGTCGGCCGAATACGGCGCCAGCCCGTCGACCGTGGTCCTCATCTGGGTCAGAATCGGCTCGAGCGCGGCAACGGGCGTGTAGAGGGCGGCGAACGGCGGCGCCGCGAGCGTGACCACTGGATCGATCAAATCCGTCAGCCGGTTCGTCTCCTCGCGCAGCGGCTGACCGAGCGCGAGCAGCCGGTTGACCTGCGGCAAACCGTGGCTGAGCTTGCGGACGGCCGGCGCGAGCTTGGTGGCGAGGCCGGCGGCGTCATCGAGCACCGGATTGGCGAGCGGCGCCGTCTTCAGCACCTGGTCCTCGAACGGGCGCAACAGCTCGACCGACCGACCGAGCGCCGCGCGCTGGCGAGCGACCGCGCCGAGCGCCGACGCGCCCGATCCGACCAGGGCGCCGACGTCGTCGGGCCGCCTTCCGGTGAGCCCGGAGGCCACTCGCGAGCCGCCCTGGATCGTCGCCGCGATCGCACCCGGCTTCTGTGTCAGGGCTTCGAGCTCGGGGATACCGGCCTGAAGCGTCCGATTGAGGACGGCGAGCGCGGCGTTCAGATCGTCGCCCCGGCCGGCGAGACCCTGACCGGTGTTGAGAAGCGAGCGGCGGAGCACCTCCCGGGTGCGCCGATCGAAGAGCTGCACGACCTGGAGCAGATCGACCCCGGACCCGGTGCGCGCGAGTGGGATCGTGCCGCCGTCGGGCATCGGGTTGTCGCGGTTGCCCGGATCGACCTCGACGTAGGTGAGGTAGACGATCGAGCGCACCCGGACCCGGGCGCTCGCGTCCTGGCCTACAGGGGCGAACTGGGGGCGCAGCTCCATCGAGATCCTCAGTGCGTTGCCCTCGGGCTGGACCCCGGTGACGATCCCGGCGAGCTTGCCGGCCTCGCGGACCTGGGTTCCGGACTTGAGCACCGGCGAGTCGCTGGCGACTACCGCATCGAGCTTGTAGCGATTCTGGAACGGTGGCCCGTTGACCGAGATCCAGGCGATATAGGCACCGAACAGCGCGACCAGGACGACCGCGATGCCGAGCGCCATCGGGTGGGCGGTGAGGCGCGACGTCGTCCTCGAGACGAGCTGGTTCGCGCGCCTCGGCGTTGTCGCGCGTCTGGTCATTTGCCCGACCCGAAGAGGAAGTCGAGCAGCGCGGACGCATCCCCGTTGCCGTTGCCCGGGGCTGGGGCGGGCGTCGGGGCCTGGGCCGGCGGCTTCGGCGGCGAGCCGCCGAGGGCAGGCGGCGAGCCCGCAGCGTCGGTGCCCGACGGGACGGGCGAGGCCGGCACCGGCGCCACCGCCTGGTTGCCGCCGCGCCGGTCGCGCTTCTGCTGCTTGCTCATCTGGGCGATGGCATCGGTGAGGCACCCCGGCGCGACAGGAAGCCCGAACATCTGGCAGCTGGGAATGATCGTGGTGCGCAGAAATCCGCGCGACGGGTCGGTTTGCTCGTAGCCGGACTGGGCGCCGGTCTCGACCGCCGTCGCGGCGAAGCCGACGTCGTTGGCGTTTGCGGGAGCCGCGCCGTAGCCATCGGCGCCGAACAAGGTCCGCAGCACGTCCTCGTTGCCGAGCAGTGTCCTCAGCAGGTCGTCGATGCTGCCGGTGAGCTCGAACGGCGCGGTGATCACATGGCGGGGCGACGCCTGGAGCGCGGGCCGCGCCTCGCGCAGAAGGTGGGTCGTCAACCCAAGCGTCGGAACGAGCCTGTCGACGGTCTTGCGGGCGTCGCCCAGGAAGGGGCCCGCGAGCCTCAGGGTCCGGGTCAACTGCGGCGTTCCATCGGCTATCGCGTTCGCAAGCGGCCGTGCGGCGACCGCGGTGTGGCGCAGGCGGGTGAGTGTGCCCCGCAAGCGACTGGCGGTCTGCGGCAATGCGACCAGGGCGCTGTCGAGCGCCGGACCGTGCTCGGCGGTCGTCCGCAGGGTGGAGGAGAGCGAATCCACCAGCCCGCCGAGCTCGCGTGATCGACCGGCGGCCTGCCCGGTGACCTTTTCGGCATCGGTGACCAGAGATTGCAGCGCCTGGTTCTGGGAGCCGACCTCGGAGAGCACCCTGTCCGCGGCGGTCAGGGCCGGCCGCAACTGGAGCGCCGCGGCATTGACATCAGCCCCGTTGCGCTCCAAGGCCTTGCCGGCCTCGACCAGGACTATCTGCAGCGCCCGTCGCTCGGGCTGCTCGAAGCTGTTGAGGAGATCGTCGAATCGCGGCGCGACGAGGGTCCGGGCGACCGGGATCGTCCCATCTCCGAGTCGGCCGGGAGCGGAGCCGGGCGAGAGCGAGACGTAGCTGTCGCCGGTGATGTCCTGCTGGCGGATCGCCGCCGAGGCGTCGCTGCGGGGCGGCGCCGTTCCCTCGTTGAGGCTGAGCGTGACCATCGCGGTGCCGTGGTCGGTCAGCGTCACCCCGCGCACCGAGCCGGCGACGGCCCCCGAGATGCGAACGTTCATTCCCGCGACGATCGGGAACGCGTCCTCGAACTCCGCATTGACGGTTGTCGCACCCGCCGATGGGTGCTCGGACACCCAAAGGAACAAAGCCGCGGCGGCGATCAAGACCACGCTCGCCACAGCCGAGAGCTTCGCCGTAGCCGGGTTCACGGGCCGCTCCCGTAGTAGTCGCTGGTCGGGCGGCCGCCGCCGATGAAGCTCGAGGCATAGCCGTTCCAGGGATCGCCCTCGAGCGCACCGGGCGTGCGGTCGAACGGGCGCGCAAGCGAGCCCCGCCCGGTGTCCGACGGGCCGAGCAGAGTCTGGTCGGGCGGCAGCTGGATCAGCCGCGGGATGTAGCGGACCACGTGGCCGTTGACGTCGAAGTTGGAGAGCGCGTCCCCGAACAGGCCGAAGAATCCGACCGCCTCCGGTGACCTCACCCGGCCCTGGTCGAGAACCGGGTTCAACTCGCGTAGCGTCGGCTCGAGCGCCACGAGCAGCGGCAGTGCGGTCTCGACCGCGGGGCGCAGCCGGCGCGAGTTCCCGGGACCGGCCTCGACCAGCTTCCTCGCTTGAGCGAGGGCGCCCCGCAACGGCTTGATCGTCCCGGGAAGGCTCTTTGCAACCGGGGCGAGGCGCGTGACCACGGGGCGGGCACCACGAACCAGCCTCCGCAGGCCGGGAATCGAGCGGTCGAGGTTCTGCAGCGCCAGCCGGCCGTAGCCGGCCGCCGGGCCGATCGACCGCGCGACCCGCCGGAGCTCGTTCTGTCGCCGGCCCGCGACCCGGAGCAGGGTCGCGGTGCGCTCAGCGGCGGAGCCGAGCGCGTTCGGGTTCGCGGCGAGGGCTCCGACCACGGTGCGGGTGTTGGCGACCGCGGAGCGCAGCGCGAACCGGTCGCTGCTGAGCTCACCCAGGACGTTGGCGGTTTGGTTGAGGGCGCCGGAGCTGTGGCGCAGCAGCCGGTCGATGTCGGCGCCGCGGCCGCGGGTCGCCGCGTCGAGCCCGGCGAGCAGCGAGCCTGCGGCACGGCGGGTTTTCGGATCGAGAGTCGAGATCGCAGTGTCGAAATCGACCGGCTCGTCGGTCGAGCTCGGTCCGAGGGTGGCGCCGTCGGAGAGCCGCGGGGCGCTCGGATCCCCCTGCTTGAGATCGACGACGCGGTTGACCGCGCCGACGTTCGAGCTCAGCCGGATGTCGGCGAACGCCCCCTGGTGGAGGACATAGTCGCCGTCGATCCTCATCCGAACGTGGGGGAGCCCGTCGTCCTTGCCGAGGGTGATGTTGTCGACCGTGCCGACCCTCTGGAATCCGGCGGTGACGTCGCCGCCCTCGATCAAGCCACGGCTCGAGTCGAAGATCGCGTTGACTTCGTACGTCCCCGTGGGGCGGGTGACGACGATCGCAACGGCGAGAACGGCGAGAACGATCGCGGCGATCGCGACGACCCGGGCGATCACCGGGCCGAGCTCCGACGCCAGCTCGCCGCCGCGCAACCGTCTCATGCGATCGGCAGGTTCGGGTTGAAGCCCCAGAAGATGAAGGTCAGGATCATGTTCAGGACCGTCACCAAGATCAGATTCACCGCCATCGACTGCGCCGTCGCGGTGCCGACCTCGACCGGCCCGCCCCTGACCCGGTAGCCGAAGTAGAGCGCCGTGATGATCACGAAGAACGAGATCACGATCCCCTTGATCACCGAGTAGACGATGTCAATCGGGTCGAGGGCGGTGTAGAAGACCTGCTCCCAGGTTCCCTGCGAAACGTCCCCCGCGCGCACGAAGGAAGTCAGCCACGCGGCCGCCTGGCCCGCGCCGAGCGAGAGCAGGTAGGCGACCGGGAGCATCAGCATCGCGGCGAGCATCCGGGTGCTGACGAGATAGACCATCGAGGAAACCCCCATCGCATCGAGCGCGTCGACTTCTTCGTTGACCCGCATGGCGCCGAGCTGGGCGACGATTCCGCCACCAACCTTGGCCGCGACGATGAAGCCGAAGATGAACGGGACCACCTCGCGGGTCGTGCAGAAAGAGCTGAACAGCGGACCCGCGATGCCGGCGCCGATCGACCGCGCCAGGGCAGACCCCTCGAGCCCGCACGTCGCTCCGGCGAGGAACGAGACCCAGACGATCACCAGGATGCTCCCGGTCGCAATCATCCCGGTCTGGCGCAGGACTTCCGCGGCGTAGGGGCCGACTTTGCGGATCCCGAGCGTCCCCCGAAGCACGAAGCCCACGTACCCGCCGACCGCGTCGACGGTGGGCACGTAGTCGGGCTCCTCGACTGCTTCGCGAACTCGCTCGGCGATCGGCTTGGCCTTTGGTGGCGCGCTCATCAGATCCCGGCGTTGGCCTCGGGATAGAACGCGAGGAAGAGCTGCGTGTAGACGACGCTGACCATTGCGATCGCGACCAGGCTCGCGACGACCGACTCGTTGACCGCCTTGCCGACCCCCTCGGCCCCGCCGGAGACGGTGATTCCCTTGTAGGAGGCGATCACGCCGATCAGCCAGCCGAAGAGGATCAGCTTGATCTCGCTCCCCCAGAGGTCGATCCATGTCGTCAGGGTGAGGAGGGAGTCGAAGAAGGCGCCGGGCGTGCTTCCGTAGAGAATCACCGCCGCGCCGAGCACTCCGGCGATGCCCGCCCAGAGCGCGAGCAGGTTGATCACCGGCATCAGCAGAGTCAGCGCGAGGACCTTCGGCAGGACCAGATTGCGAACCGGGTTGATGCCGAGGATCTCGAGCGCCTCTACCTCCTGGCGGATCTGGCGGGCCCCGATCTCGGCGGTGATCGTGCTGCCGAGGGTGCCGGCGACGATAGCGGCGGTCAGCAGCGGGCCGAGCTCGCGCAAAAACGCGATCGGGGCCACCGCCGAGATCCGGTCGATCGCCCCGAACGCCGAGGCAACCGAGCCACCCTGAATCCCGATCGTGGAGAAGCCTATGACGAAGGCGACGATCGTCGCCGGCATCAGGGTCGCGCGGAAGGCGAAGATGTACTGGCGGACGAACTCACGTCGCCAGGAGAGACCCGGGCTCAGCAGCTGTCCGAACACCTCGATCGAGAGGGCCGCAATCCCGCCGAGGGTGGCGATCCAGGACTTGGGCGGAATGTCGGGGCGGGCGAGCGTTTCGCGGGCAGCCGCGAGCCCGCGGCCGATCGCCCGCCTTTCCACAGGGCGTGGCGCTGCGCTCACGGGCTCAGCGCGACCTCCACCGCGCTACCTCTCTCCCCATACGCTGCCCACGCTGCCACATTTGAGCCGGGCATGAGCCACTAGACTCGCGCCCGTGATCGGGACCACGCTGAAGACGCTGGCGCTGCTCTCGCCGTTCGGGGTCGTCGTTGTAACCCTCGTCAACGGGCTGCAAGCCAGCCGCTCGATGATCGGCGTGCTCGTCTTCTCGCTCGCCGTCGCCGCTGTGGCGCTCGGCACGATCTTCGGGGCGGACTCGACTCAACATCGCGACTGAGACCGTCCGCATCTGCCTAGAAGGCGAACTGGCCTTGGGTCGCCAGCAGCCCCAGCGTTTTTCCGAGCGCCTCGGGGGTCCATCCCTCCGACTCTCCGAGCAGCGTTCGCGCCCCGGCCTCGGCGAGCCCGACCAGAACCTGGCCAAGCAGCCCCGCGAGGTGATCGAGGTCGTCCGCGCCGGGATGGCGGACCTCGAGCCAGGCCTTGGCGAGGGTCGCGAGCGCCTGCACCTGAGCGTTGCGGCCGGCCTCAACGCGCTCGGCGACCGCGGCGTTGCCGCCGCCTTCTCCGAAGAAGATCAGGCGGTAGACCTCGGGGGAAGCGGCGACAGCTCGCAGAAAAGCGGTGAAACCCTCGACGAGAGTCTTCTCGGGGTCCTCGAGGTCGATGCCCTCGAAGCCGGCTGAGATGTCGGCCAGGATCCGCTCCTCTTCGCGCTCGAGCAGGGCGCGGAAGAGGGCGTCCTTGGAGGCGAAGGCCGCGTAGATCACGGGCTTGGTGACCGCCGAAGCTGAGGCGACCGCTTGCATCGAGGTGCCGTCATAGCCGTGCTCGAGGAACAGCTCGAGCGCCGCGTCGAGGATCTGCGGGCGGCGGCGCACCGGGCCCAGGTGCTGGGCGCGCTTGCGCGCGGGCGTAGTCTGGCGCGCGGGTGTCGTCGCCTCCTCCTCCATTCCTACTGATAGTAGCAATTTGCTACCCTGGGTAGGAAGAAGCGCGGCCCCGCACATGCCCCCCGTATAAGGAGAGGAGCTTCAAATGTCCGACACCGAGACTTCCACCAACGGCGACGTCGATCTCGACGCAATGAAGAGCGTCGGCCCCGAGGACTTCGCAAAGCTGATGTCGAGCGTCACCGACGAGCAGCTCGCTGAGATGATGAGCGGCCCGCTGCGCAAGCAGGTCCTCGACGAGATCTTCGGCCGCATGGCCGACCACGTCGACCAGAGCAAGGTCGGCGACACCAATGCAGTCATCCACTTCAAGATTCTCGACCGCCCAGAGGACCAGGGCGGCGGCTATGACCAGTACGAAGTCGTCTTCGAGAACGGCACGGCGAAGCTCTCCGAGTCGCCCGAGCGCGACGCCGACGTGACGATCAAGGTCGACCCCGTCAATTTCCTCAAGCTCGCCTCGAACCGCGCCAGCGGGCCGATGCTGTTCATGTCGGGCAAGCTGAGGCTCGAGGGCGACCTGATGCTCGCCCAGCGAATGACCAGTTTCTTCCGTATTCCAACCGCCAAGGAGGACCAGTCGTAATGGCAGCAACCGACACCGACACGGAGCAGAACGTCGACGAGCAGATCTCCGAGGAGATGGGTTTCGAGATCACCGAGGCTCCGTTCACGATGGAGCTCTCGCAGGACCAGAAAGACATCCGCGACTGGGTCCACGGCTTCGCCGAGGACGTCGTCCGTCCCGCCGCTTCGGAATGGGACGAGAAGGAGGAGTTTCCCTGGCCGATCGTCCAGGAGGCCGCCAAGATCGGCCTCTACGGGTTCGAGGGGATCGCCCAGTTCTGGTCAGATCCCTCGGGGCTCTCGATGCCGATCGTCAACGAGGAGCTGTTCTGGGGCGACGCCGGCATCGGCATGGCGATCTTCGGAACCACCCTCGCGGTCGCCGGCATCTACTCCTCAGGAACGCCCGAGCAGATGCTCGAATGGGTGCCGCAGTGCTTTGGCACCGCCGAGGAGCCCAAGGTCGCGGCGTTCTGCGCTTCGGAGCCCGACGCGGGCTCCGATGTCTCCGGTTATCGCACCACGGCGAAGTACGACGAATCCTCCGATGAGTGGGTCCTGAACGGCCAGAAGGCCTGGGCGACGAACGGCGGCATCGCCGACATCCACGTCGTCATCGCCTCGGTCGACCGCGAGCTCGGCTCACGCGGCCACGCGGCGTTCGTTATCCCGCCGGGAACCAAAGGCCTCGAGCAGGGTTCGAAGGTAAAGAAACACGGGATCCGCGCCTCGCACACGGCCGACGTCCACCTCGACGACTGCCGCATCCCGGGCGCCTGCCTGCTCGGCGGCAAGGAGAAGCTCGACGAGAAGCTCGCCCGCGCCAAGGAGGGCAAGACCTCCGAGGGCAAGGGCCAGGCGGCGATGAAGACCTTCGAGGTCTCGCGCCCCACGGT
The DNA here is from genome assembly GCA_033855935.1 of Solirubrobacterales bacterium. Taxonomy (GTDB): domain Bacteria; phylum Actinomycetota; class Thermoleophilia; order Solirubrobacterales; family 70-9; genus JAWVFN01. The sequence goes on from JAWVFN010000103.1 coordinate 28,215, forward strand.
CGGCGCCCAGGCGGTCGGCATCGCCCGCGCCGCCTACGAGTTCGCGCTCGACTACGCCAAGGAGCGCGAGACGTTCGGCCGCAAGATCATCGAGAACCAGTCGATCGCCTTCACCCTCGCCGATATGAAGATGGAGACTGACGCCGCCCGCCTGCTGGTCTGGCGTGCCGCCTGGATGGGGCGCAC
>JAWVFN010000104.1:0-6637 GCA_033855935.1 Solirubrobacterales bacterium
TGGCGCTTCGCCAACGGCGAGTACCCGGTGCGGGAGATCTCAGAGGTGAAGCTGTTCACCTCGCGGATGTGCTGCGAAGTCGCCGACGAGTGCATCCAGATCCACGGCGGCTACGGCTACATGAAGGAGTACGAGATCGAGCGCGCCTACCGCGACGCCCGCCTCAACCGCATCGGCGCCGGCACCGACGAGATCATGCTCGACGTGATCGGGCGCTCGTACGGGCTCTAGGCCTCCGCGGCTCGGTGCTTCGCGTCTTCAAGACGCTCGAAGCGATGGTCTTCTGGATCGATCAGGGTGTTGAGGGTTTTTTTCACGGCCGCGAGGTCGACTGTCTTTGCTTCGAGTAGGGCCTCGATGTCGGCCCAGTCGCGTGTGCGGTCGAACATCACCTTGAATACGGCCAACTCGACCGGGCCGAGGATTGGTATCTCCCTGCCCTCGAACTGGACTGTCTCGACGTTGCGGGCCGCTTGCTCGTGAACTGGCTCATAGTCGAAGAAGAGATCGATCGGGGTCTCGTCCCACCAGAGGCGGATCTGTCCGTCGCGCTCGATGGTCTCCGCGGTTCCGGGAGGCTGGTCGATGGCCTCGGGCAGGGCCTCGAGCGCAGGGGCGGATTCTGAAGCGGGGACGAAGATGTTGATGTCGATGTCGCTGGTGCCTCGGGGGTCGAGCGTCCAGTAGGCGAGCGCGATCGCTCCGCCAAACGCGTGCGGCAAACCCCCTCGCGATAGCGCCTCGTGGATTGCCAGGAGGCGCTCGGGAAGGGTCACGGCGAGCGCGACCGAAGGCGTGGGTATCGCAGCTCCGGCGATGGCCGGCTGGGTAGAGCAGCGGCGAGTTCCAGAACCTGGCGGAGGTCTCTCGCCGCCCGTGCATGCTGCCGCGACGACGGTCGCACCACCGGCTGGCGCCCCGTTTGAACGGTCAGCCGTGAGCCAGCCGCCGAGAGAAGTCGCGCGAGAGTTTCGACCGACGGAACCTTGTGTGCGTTCTCGTAGGCAGAGATCGTCGCCTGAGAGGTCCCCGTCCGATTCCCGAGCTCGGCCTGTGTAAGACCGGCTCGGCGTCGCGAGTCGCGTAGAGCGCGTCCAATATCCATACGAGAATTATATCTGATTGGATATGAAAGCTCTACGCACCGAGCTCGCGCAGGCGGCGCTCGAGGAAAGAGCGCTCGACCGGGTTTGTCGCCAGCTCCGAGGCCTTCTCGTAGGATGCCGCGGCCTCTTCTGCGCGCCCAAGCCGGTTCAGCAGGTCGGCGCGGGCCGAGTGCAGCAGGTGGTAGCCGTCGAGGCCGGCGATCTGGTCGATCGCGTCGAGGCCGTGTTCGGGGCCCTCGGCCATCGCCACGGCGACGGCGCGGTTGAGCTCGATCACGGGCGAGGGGTGGATCCCGGCGAGGCGGTCATAGAGAGAGCGGATCCGGGCCCAGTCGGTGTCGCCGGGCTCCGCCGCTCGCGAGTGCTCGGCGGCAATCGCGGCCTGCAGCGCGTACGGGCCGGGTGACGCGCCAGCCATCGCGACCTGGGCGAGACGCAGGCCGCGCTGGATCTCGACCTGGTCCCAGCGCGCGCGATCCTGCTCCTCGAGCAGGACCATCTCCCCGGCCTCGTCCGTGCGCGTCCCCCGGCGCGAGTCGTGCAACAGCATCAGCGCCAGCAGTCCCTGGACCTCGGGGTGGCCCGGCATGACCTCGTTGAGGATGGCCGCGAGCCGGATCGCCTCGGCGCTGAGCTCGGCGCGGATCAGGGTGTCCCCCGCCGAGGCCCGGTAGCCCTCGTTGAAGATCAGATAGACCGTCGCCAGCACCGAGGGCAGGCGCTCGGGGAGCTGGTCCGCCGAGGGCACCTCGTAGGGGATTCCGGCGTCGCGGATCTTGCGCTTCGCTCGCACCAGTCGCTGGGCCATGGCGCTCTCGGAGGCGAGGAAGGCGCTGGCGATCTCGGCCGTGGTCAGTCCACCGAGGGTGCGCAGCGTCAGCGCAACCCTCGCTTCTGGCGCGATCGCCGGGTGGCAGCAGGTGAAGATCAGACGCAGGCGGTCGTCGGGGAAAGCCGCGGCATCTTCCTCGCCCTCGCCCTCGCCGATCTCCTCGGCGCTCGGCTCGAGCGCCTCGAGCCCGGCGAGCACCTCCTTCTTGACCTTGAGGGTGCGCTCGCGGCGAAGCTTGTCGATCGCCTTGTTGCGGGCGACGCGGGTGATCCAGGCGCCCGGGTTGTCGGGCATCCCGTCGCCCGGCCAGCGCTCGAGGGCGACTACAAAGGCTTCCTGCACCGCCTCTTCGGCGGCGTCGAAGTCGCCGAGGACGCGGATGAGGCTCGCGACCGCCCGTCCGGACTCGTGCCGGAACAGGCGGTCGACGACCTCAGTGGGCTCCGCTACGACGTCGCCTCGGCGGTGGCGGCCGCGCCGTTCTCGCCGGCGGTCTCGTCGAAGACCATCGCCGGGCGCACCTCGACTCCGCCGCCGCGAATCGGCAGCTTCTTGGCCCAATCGAGGGCCTCGTCGAGGTTCTCGACGTCGATCAGATAGAAGCCGCCGAGCTGCTCCTTGGTCTCCGCAAACGGGCCGTCGGTGACCGTGGGGTCGCCGCCGCCGTCGGGAACACGGACGGTGGTCGCAGTCGTGCTCGGCTGCAAACCCTCGCCCGCCTCAAACGCACCCGAGCTCTTGAGCTCCTCGGTGACGTTGTTCCAAGCATCCATCGACGCCTTCATGTCCTCGGGGCTGGCGTCTTCCATGCCGCTTTCGTCTCCGAAGATCGTGAGCATGTACTTCATTGATTCCTCCTTGCTCGTTGGCAGCGTGATTCGCCGCCTTTCAAAGGTACGACGAACGGGAGACTCCCGGATCGACATCAAGCCGTGGTCAATATCGCGTGACGATCTGTTTAATCGGTGGCCGGTGGCCCACCTCGACCACATCCGCAGCTACTACGAGGCGCTCAACACCGGCGACGCCGAGCTCGTCGCCTCGCACTTCACCGACGACGCGGTCCACTACTACACGCGCCTCGGCCCCCACGAGGGCGCCGAGCGGATCGGCAAGAACACGGAGATGGGCGTTGGGATGATCGACGGCCAGTGGTACCTCGAGCACGGGATCGAGCAGGGCGACGAGGCGGTAATCGAGTGGACGATGACCTGGCGCGACCCGAAGTCCGGCGAGAAACGCCTCGACCGCGGCACCGAGTGGTTTCAGATGCGCGATGGCAAGATCGCCGAGGTCCGCGCCTACCACCACGGCGGCAAGAAGAACCCGCAGGGCGACCTGCTCGGCTTCGACCACAAGGGCCGCGGCTACACGATGCTCGAGGACTGGAAGGCGCCGAGCTGAGGGATTAGCCGGTGCCGGTTACTTCTTCTTTTTCTTCTTCTTGCACTTCTTCGCCGCGGCGGCGTGCTTCTTCTTCTTTTTCTTCTTGCACTTCTTCTTGGCCGGCGTCGCCGGAGGCGGCTGCGGGGTGACCTGGGGGGCCGTGGTCAGCGAGTAGCGGGCAAGGGTGATCGGGCTTGGCCCGTAGCCGATCAGCATCGCTGTGTCGCTGTCCACCGGGCCGAACGCAACCGCCAGGTCGTTGGCGCCGCCGAGATCATTGACCGCCATGCCATCGCCGCTGAACGAAGTGTCGGGCACGCCGGCTGCGGTCACACGGGCCAGCGCCCAGTCGGTGGTGCCGCCGACATCGGTGTACCCGGCGACCAGGATCGACCCGTCGGGACGCAGGCTGAGGTCTGATGCATAGTCATGGCCGCCGAAGTCGATCGCCAACCTCCCGTCGCCGCTAAAAGTCGTGTCCGGCAGGCCCGCGGCGGTGTAGCGGACGACCGCGAAGTCTCCGCTGCCGTCGATACCGGTGTGGACGATCTTGCCGTCGGGCTGCAGGGCGAGGAGGTCGCGCCCGATCTCGCCGACGCTGATTCCGGGCTGCGAAGCCTGGCCGCCGGTGCCGAAGCCGCTGTCGAGGGTGGTGTTTCCCGGTCCGGCGCCGTCGACCACGCGGGTCACCTTGAACTCGCCGCTGGTCAAGTCGTCGCCGGCGAAAACGATCTTGCCGTCGGGTTGGATCGCGATGCCGGTTCCAAACCCGTAGCCGGCGGTGCCGACCGGGACGATCATCACCCCGCCCGTGCCGAAGCCGGCGTCGAAGCCGCCGCTGTCGGTCAGGCGAACCAGGTAGGGGTCGGTCCTCGCGGGGTTGTCCTTGTTGGTCTCGCCGAGGAGGACGATTCGGCCGGTGTTGTCGATCGCCACGGTCGATCCCAGCTCTTGGGTGCCGCCGAGGTCGAGCTCGAAGGCGCCATTGCCCGGTGTTCCCGGACCGTCGAAGCCGCCGTCGAGTGTGCCGTCGGAGTTGAAGCGCGCGACGATCGTCGCGTAATCGGAGGTCGCGACCTTGTGGAGAGCGCCGTTGACGACGATCTTGCCGTCGGGCTGCACCGCCAGCGAGCCCGGGGCGAGCTCATCGCCGGTGACCCCAAAAGGCGCCGTAGCGATCCCGCCGGTGCCGAAGGAGGAATCAAGCTCGCCGCCGGCCAGATGGCGCATGACCATCAGCGAGCGGCTGCCGTCGTCGGCGGTCTGAATCACGCCGCTGGAATAGAAGGTCCCACCGGGGCCCGGGACCGAGGCGCTGACGGCGGCGCTCGCGGGGCGAGGCTCGCTGTGGCGGAGGAAGATCGTGCCGTCGCCGCCGAAGGTCGAATCGGGGACGGAAGCGGTGGGCGCGGTCCACCGCTGGACGAAGGAGCCCGGCTGTCCGCTGGGCTGCTCGCTGGCGTTGCCGGTGAGGACCACCTCGTTGTTGCTGTCGACCGCCACTCCCGCAGCAAAGGCGGTGTCGTAGACGAAAGTGGCGTTCTCGCCGGTGGTGGTGTCGGTGAAGTCGGGGCTGCCGTCCGCGTTGATTCGCTGGAGCTCGGTCACGTTCTGGGCCTCGTGCCCGTTGCCGAAGATCGCGATCCTGCCGTCGGGCCCTACGGCGACGTCGGTGGCCACCGAGCCGAACCCGAAGATCGGGAAGAAGACAACGCCTCCGCCGCCGAAGCTCATGTCCTGGCCGCCCTGGTCGAGGTTGAGACGCACGGTGGCGCCGCCGGTCGCAGAGCCGCCGGTGACGATGATCCCGTCGCTGGCATCGACCGAGATCGATAGCGCGCCGTCGTCGGCGCCGCCGCTCGGGTCGACCGTCTCGAGGCCGTCGGTGTCGAAGCCTCCGTTTCCGCTGTCGATCGCCCCGCCCGTGGTGTAGCGGGCGACGGCGAAGTCGTCGCCGTTCGCTGCAGCCACGTCACGGCGCCCCGCGACGAGCAGCTTGCCATCCGGCTGGAAGGTGAGGGTCGCGGCGGAATCGTTTGCGCCGAAGTCGGCGCTGTTGTTGGTACCGGATCCGTTGAAGGTGGTGTCGAGGGCACCGCTCGAGTTGAGGACGACCACCTTGAAGTTGCCGTTGGCGCTGGGCGTGTCGATGCTGAGCGCGATCCGGCCGCTCATCTCGGCGACGTCGGTGACGACGTCCCCCGGGGCCAGGGGGATCGTCACCTTGCCGTCGCCTCCGCCGAAGGCCGTATCGGGGGTGCCGTCGGCGTTGTAATGCGCGACGGCGGCGGTGCTGCCGTCGGTGTTGCCCGCCGCCGCCATCATCCCATTGGCCTGGACCGCGACGGCAACCGCGGTGTCGGTGCCGCCGAAGTCGATCCGGACCATGCCGTCGACCCCGAATGACGGGTCCTTGCCGCCGTCGGCCAGGGGCTTGCTGATCCCGAAGTCGGTGCCGTCGACGGTTCCGAGGACCACCGGCCGGGTCCCGTGCACAGCGGCGTCGGCCGCGGCGAACTCGAACGGATGCGGATAGGTGACCGGGAGGGTCTTGATGCCGCCGGTGCCGAAGCTCGGGTCGAGGTCGCCGGCGGCGCCGTAGGCGGCGCCGGCTGAAAGACCCATCGCAAGCACCGCGGCGGAGACCACGATCGCCCTCGGCTTCCTCATCCCGTACCAACGTACTCCGATCGCCCCCGCCTCGTGGCGCACCGCATAAGCTCCGCCTCATGGCCCAGGTGATCAAGGACACCGGCGAACGTGCCCTGCTGCCGCCGTTCGCGCGCGAGCACGAAGAGCTGCGCGAGACGATCCACCGCTGGGTCAGCACCGAGATCGCGCCTAACGTCGACGAGTGGGAGGAGGCGCGCGAGTTCCCCCGCGAGCTCTATAACCGCGCGGCCGAGCTCGGCTTCCTCGGCCTCAAGTACCCGGAGGAGCTCGGCGGGCAGGGCGGCGACTATCTCCACGACGCGGTCTGGGCCGAGGAGCTGGCGCGGGCCGGGGCCTCGGGCGGGGTCGGCGCCGGGCTCGGCGCCCACACCGGCATCGCGACGCCGCCGATCTACAAGTTCGGCACCCCCGAACAACACCAGCGCTTCCTCGTGCCGGCGATCAAGGGCGAGAAGATCTGTGCGCTCGGCATCACCGAGCCCGGCGCCGGCTCCGACGTCGCCGGGATCTCGACCACGGCGAAGAAGGTCGACGGCGGCTACGTCGTCAACGGCGGCAAGACGTTCATCACCAACGGCGTCCGGGCCGACTTCCTCGTCTGCGCCTGCAAGACCTCCGAGGAAGGCGGCCACGGCGGCAT
>JAWVFN010000105.1:0-3502 GCA_033855935.1 Solirubrobacterales bacterium
AAACCCTTCGCAGTACAGAGTCTCGCCATCGCCGACGTTCTCGCCGGCCATGACGTCCTCGTCCAGTCCCCGACCGGCTCGGGCAAGACCCTGGCCTTCGGGGTGCCGATCGCAGATCGGCTCGAGCAGGGCCAAAAGGGACCTGCTGCCCTCATTCTCGCGCCGACGCGCGAGCTCGCCGAGCAGATCGTCGACGAGCTCGAAACCGTCGTCCGCGCCTGCGGCCTCAACATCGCCCCCGTCTACGGCGGCGTCGGCTTGCCTGCCCAGGCAAAGCGAGCCGCAAAGGCCGACATCGTCGTCGCCACGCCGGGCCGGCTGGAGGACCTGATGGGTCGCCGCCTGCTTTCGCTCGACGCTGTCCACATCCTCGTCCTCGACGAGGCCGACCGCATGCTCGACATGGGCTTCAAGCCCGCCGTCGACCGCATCGTCAGCCAGATGCCGAAGGACCGTCAGACGCTGTTTTTCTCCGCCACCCTCGAAGGCGCCGCCGGCAAGCTCGCCGCCGCCTATACGAGTCAGGCGCGCCGGCACGTCCACGCCCCTGCGCCCGAGAAGACGGCCGCGGTCGAGCACCGCTTCATCCACCTCTCGCAAGAGGCCCGGGTGGGAGCGTTGATCGCGGAGCTCAGCGCCCAGGACGGCGATCGCCGCACCCTGGTCTTCGTTCGCACCAAGCGCGGCGCCGACCGGCTGGTGAAGAAGCTGAGCCAACAGAAGGTCCACGCCGTCGCGATGCACGGCAACAAGTCGCAGGGCCAGCGACGCCGGGCGCTCGCGAGCTTCGAGTCGGGCCACATCGACACCCTCGTCGCGACAGATGTCGCCTCACGAGGGATCGACGTCGACGACATCACCCACGTGATCAACTTCGATATGCCCGAGGACAGCGACACCTACGTCCACCGCACCGGACGCACCGGGCGCGCGGGGCGCGAAGGCGCTGCCGCGAGCTTCGTGCTGCCGGACCAGTTCCGCGAGATGCGCCAGATCGCGGCGGCGGTGGGACTGTCCCAAGAGTTCGATTCCGCTCCCGGCGGGCGAGACATCCCGTCCAACGGCGGCGGCAAGAAGCCCAACCGTCAGCGCAGCAACGGCCGCCAGTCCAACGGGAACGGCCGCCACTCAAGCGGGGGTGGCCGCACCAAGAGCTACGGCCGCAAGCGCCGCTAGCGCTCGCCAGGCCGACCAGTAGAGCAACGCGCCTGATTCCCTTTCCCTCCCACTGCGAACAACCCCAGCGGCGATGGGCTAGACCGGCAGCCGTCGCGCCTTCTTCAGGCATTTCTTCCGCTTCTTGCCGCGCTTCTTCTTGCACTTCTTGAGCGCCGCGGCGCGGCGGCCGGTGGCTGAGCCGGCGCCTCCGCCGCCTGTCGACGGCGGTACGCAGAGCGGTGTCGGCGTGTTCAGCAGGGACCCGTTGCAAGTGAGTGACTCGTAGGCACCGGCGTCGCAATTGCCGCCGGTGCTGCCGGGGCGCGGGTAGCCGCGCTGGTCGGTGGTCACCGCTGGAGAGATCGCGGTGCAGGTTCCGTTCGGCATCAGGTCGGTGGCGAAGCTCGACGCGGTCGGGATCATCGTCTGGGTGGGTCCCCCGTGGTCTGCCAGTGCGCCGACGAGCGGGAAGAGAACGCCACCGTGATCGCCCGGGCCCGTCCCGACCCCCTTGCCGCAGAGATCGGTGGAGGTGTCGGTGACGTTGTAGCCGCTGTTAACGACGTTGATGAAGTACGGCGGGTTCCCTGGATCCGACGGATCCAACGCGCAGTCGTTCGAAGCGTTCAGCGCGGAGTCGCCTGCGATCAGGTTGCCCTGGAGGGTTAATGTCGGGCGGCTGGCGCCGTTCAGGCCGCTCATCGCAAAGTCCGTGCCAGTGCCAGGGGCAGTGTTTGCAGCGAAGGTGTCGAACAGAAGCACTGCGTTGACGGGAGAAGAGGGGGCGGAACCCACCTCGACGCCGCCGCCGACGCCGTTGGCGCTGTTTCCCGTAATGGTCGAGTTCACCAGGCTGAGCGATCCCTGCGTCGCGGTCCGGGAGCCGGTCTGGAGACCGCCGCCCCGCTGGGTGAGCGCGGAATTCCCGTTGATCAGGGACTTGTTGATGCTCAGCGGCGAGTCGCTGTCGGTGTACATCCCGCCGCCGAAGTTCTTGGCGACATTGTCGGAGATCGCCGTATCTTCGATCAACGCGGTCGAAGTGGAATCCCCGACCTTGGTCGTCCGGTAGATCCCCCCGCCACTGCCTAAGCCGAGCGTGTTCCCGTTCGCCGCAGAGTTGTTGGTGATCGAACTGTGCTGCACGGTCAGGGTCACTCCGGCGAAGAAGGCCGGACCGTTGCCGGCGTCCTGGTAGATGCCGCCACCGTTACCGTTGCCCGTGGCGGTTGCAATCGAGTTGCCAGTGATCGTGCTGTTGGTGACCGTCGTCGGGCTATTCGTATAAATCCCGCCGCCCTTGGCGCCGATGGCGCCGTCGTTTGTGTTGTTCGTTACCACAACGTGATCGAGGGTCAGTGACGCGACGGTGCCGCCGCCGTTGAAATTGATTCCTCCTCCGGCCCCTCCGCCGGTGGCGGTGCCGCCCTCGATCGTCAAGCCGGAAAGCGAGAGGTTCTGGCCGGTCGCGGTCTCGTCCAACACGCGCTCGTCGCCAACCGTCTGCTGAATCGCGGACGACGAGCTGCCGGTGCCCACGATGCTCATCGGCTTGAACAGGTCGAGATCGCCTTCGAGGTTGTTGTCGTCCGCCCCCGCGACGTTAATGGTCAGTTGGTAGGTGTTCGAGCCGAGCGCGACTGTGTCGGTCGTTCCGAGTGTCCCGGTCGCATGCGCGGCACAGTTGGCGACATAGATCCCAGTGTCTATAGACGTCACCGCCTGGCGCAGCGTGCAGTTGGTGAGCGTCGCGTCGTCAGTCGTCACGTTCGGCGTGATCGTCGCCGCTGAGGCGATGCTGGGGACGACGAACAGCGAAGCGACGGCGAAGGCCGCGATTCCAATGCGTCTCAACTTCCCTGGCACTGGGGCCACCATAAACCTTCCAGCTGAACCGGCGCTAGCCCTGAAGCGTGACCAGCCGCTCCTCGGTCAGCTCCTTGACCGCGAATGCAGGGCCCTCGCGGGTGTTGCCCGAGTCCTTGACGCCGCCGTAAGGCATCTGGTCGGCGCGGAAGGTCGGGACCTCGTTGATCAGCACGCCGCCGAACTCGAGCCGGTTGCCGGCCTCGAGGCCGCGGCCGAGGTCGCGGGTGAAGACGCCGGCGTGGAGGCCGAACTTGGCGTCGTTGGCGAGGTCGAGCGCCTCGTCGAAGGACGAGGCGGTGGTGATCACGGCGACCGGGCCGAAGATCTCCTCACGCCAGCACTTCGAGTCGAGCGGGACATTCTTGATCAGCGTCGGCGCCAGGCAGCGGTCCTCGTCGACGAGCTCGCCGCCGGTCAGCAGCTCGGCGCCGCCGGAGACGGCCTCGTCGACCCACTCCTTGACGCGGTCGCGGTC
>JAWVFN010000106.1:0-5525 GCA_033855935.1 Solirubrobacterales bacterium
TGGCGACGCTGCGCGAGCACGGGGTGCCTACGTTGCGTACCGACGAGGACGGCACGGTCGAGATCGACGCCGGGGCCGATTCGTGGTCGTATCGTTCGCCGGGATGAGGAGGCAGACGACCGGTGCGGTCCTGCTCGCGGCGCTCGCCGCGGGCGCGCTGGCGGCCGGCTGCGGAGGCGAGTCGAAGGCCGACCAGCGCCAGTCGCTCGAGGACTACGTCGCCAAGGTTGAGGCGATCCGCCTGCCCGTCAACGAGCTGCTCGACAAGGCCGACCCGATCCTCGGCGCCTACGGCGAGAAGCGGATCAGCCCCGCAGAGGCCAAACGCCGCTTTGGCGCCCTCGAGCGCCGCTTTGCCGGCTACACGGTCGAGATTGCGGGGCTCGAGCCGGTTCCGGACTCGGTCCGCGCCGCGCAGGACGCCTACGCGCACACATTCGTGCTCGAGGACGCCTATCTGAGCGCGCTCGACGCGGCGCTTCCCGACCATGACTTCGAGCACCTGCCCGACACCCAGAACGACCAGCGCGCGGCGATCATCGCCTGGCGCACGCGGCTTCAGGTCGTAGCCAACGAGCTCGGCGCCGAGCTGCCCGCCGACCTTCAGGTCGCCGGGCGCGGCGAGATCGCGCCGTCGCCGGCGGGCAGTTAGATGACCTAGCCCGTCGAGCCCGCGGGCTAAGCTGGCGCGATGCCTGAGATGAAGCCCGCCTATCTCTTCAGCGGCGACGACGAGGCCAAGCTCGCCGCGACCCGCGGCCGGCTGCGCGAGCGCGCCGAGCGCGAGGGCGGCCCCGGGGCGCTCGAGACGTTCGCGGGCGAGGGCCGCTCGGGGCCCGACCCCGACGCGCTGATCGCCTCGCTGCCGGCGATGTCGCTAACCGCCGAGCGGCGCTATCTGCTCGCCGACGGCGTCGAGGCCTGGGGCAAGGCCCAGGTCGGCCGCGTCGTCGAGGCGCTGGCCGCTGTCCCCGACGCCACGACGGTCGTGCTGATCGCCCACGGCAAGGCGCCGGCCTCCCTGGCCAAGGCGGTCAAGGCGGCGGGCGGCGAGGCGATCGCGCACGAGGCGCCCAAGCAGCGCCAGATGCCGAGCAAGCTGGTTGCCGAGGCGAAGCAACGTGGCTTCGCCCTCGAGCCGGACGCGGCGAGGCTGCTCGTCGACCGTCTCGGCGCCAATCCGCTGCGGCTCTCGAACGAGCTCGACCGTCTCCGCCTCTGGGCCGGCGACGGCGGCACGGTCACCGCCGAAGATCTCAATGCGATGATCGCCGACACCACCGAAGCCGCAGTCTGGTCGCTCGCCGACGCCGTGGTCGAGGGCGACGAGGCCGGCTCGCTGGCGATCGCCGAGACCCTGATCGGCCAGGGCGAGAGCGTCACAGGCCTTTCCTACATGCTCTCCTCGCGGCTGCGCGCCGCCGCGAGCGCCGCGGCCGAGCTCGAGGCCGGCAAGCCGCCGAAGCAGGTCGCCGACGGGCTCAAGATGCACCCCTACGCGGCGAAGATGCTGGTCAAGCGGTTGGGCAACCGCTCCTCGCAGCAGCTGCGCGAGGCCGTCGGTGCCGTCGCCGACCTGGAGATGTGGTGCCGGGGAGGCTCGGACTACACCGAGGACGTCGCCCTAACGCTCGCGCTCAAACGCGCGGCAGCTTAAGACTTGGGTGAGAGGAGCCGTGCTGCGCGGGCCTTCTTGCGGGCCCCGGTGTTCCGGTGCAGGGCGCCCTTCTGCACGGCTTTGTCGATCCGCGAGACGAGCGTCTTGTGCGCGGACTGGACCGCCGAGGAGTCGCCTCCCGAGATTGCGCTTTCGAGGCGCCTGAATGCGGTCTTGACCGCGCCTACGAAGCGCAGGTTCTCTTGCCGTTCGCGCTGTGAGCGCGTATTTCTCTTCTTTTGCGATGTGATATTTGCCATGAGGGACCCGCTTGACGGGCGGCGAATGAGAATACAGGTATGACCGACGAGTCCCACGACGATCACTTCGGAGAGCCGCCGGCGCCGCCCGGCGTCTTCGACCCGTCCACGCAGGAGTTCAGGGCCATCAGGCCCGAGGACGAGGAGGAGGTCGAGCGGATCGAGACGGCCCGCGAGTCGATCGGCATGTTCGAGACCGGCGAGTTCATGGCGATCCCGGCACCGGTGCCGGCTCGCCCCTTCGAGCCGCCGGAGTGGGACGAGGGCAACAAGCCCCGCGGCCGCGGCGGCCGCCTTGCGCGCTCGACCGCCTTCTTCTCGCTGGCGACGAGCGCCTCGCGCATAGCCGGCCTCGTTCGCGAGGTCTTCGCCGCCAGCTACTTCGGCGTAAAGGGGCCGATGTCGGCGTTCACGATCGCCTTCCAGGTCCCGAACCTTGTCCGCAGCCTGTTCGCCGACGCCGCGATCCAGGCTGCCTTCGTCCCCGTCTTCACCGAGCAACTCGAGAAGGGGAACAAGAAGGAGGCGTTCCGGCTCGCCTCGACGCTGCTGTTCGCGGTGACGATGGTCCTCGGAGCGATCACCGCGATCTTCATCCTCGCGGCGCCGGTGATCATGCCGATCTTCGCGCCCGGCTTCGAGGGCGAGATCAAGCACCTGACGATCGTCCTCTCGCAGATCCTCTTCCCGATCCTGATCATGCTCGGGGCGACGGGGATGGTGGTCGGGGTTCTCAACAGCTACGACCGCTTTGCGGCGTTCGCGATTTCGCCGTTCTTCTGGAACGTGGCGATCATCGTCGTCCTCGTCCTGCTCGCGCCTCATTTCCACGGCGACAACAAGATCTACGCATATGCGATCGGCGTTCTCGTCGGCACCGCGATCCAGCTCGCGATTCCGGCCTGGGACATCCGCCACACGCCGTTCCGGTTCAAGTTCGAGTTCGCCTGGACCAAGGAGGTCCGCCGCGTCCTGCTGCTGATGCTGCCGGTGACGATCAGCCTCGGGTTGATCAACTTCAACCTCCTGATCAACAGCTTCTTCGGCACGCTCGTCTCCGACGAGGCGCCGGCGGCGATCGACAAGGCCTTCCGCATCTACATGCTGCCGCAGGGGATCTTCTCGGTCGCGGTCTCGACCGTCGTCTTCCCGACCCTGGCTCGGTTCGCCGCGCGCGGCGCCTACGACGACCTGCGCCGGACGATGGCGAATGGGATGCGGATGATCGTCCTGCTGCTGGTTCCGGCGGCCGCTTCGATCCTCGTGCTCTCGACGCCGATGATCCGCCTCGTCTATCAGCGCGGCGAGTTCGACGCAGCGCAGACGCATCTCGTCGCCATCGCGCTCTTCTGGTTCGCCTTCTCGCTGCCCTTCAACGGGCTCTTCCTGCTCCAGACGCGGACGTTCTTCAGTCTCCAGCGGCCCTGGATCCCGACCGCGATCTCGGGCGGCAACCTGGTGATCACGGCGCTCGTCGCCCTCGCCCTCTACTCGTCGGCCGGGATCGGCGGCATCGTCGCCGCGACGGCGATCGCCACCGCCGCCAGCGTCGCGGCACAGGCCCTCGTCCTTCGCCGCCATCTGGGCGGGATCGAGCTCGGGCGCTTCATCGACACCGCGCTCCGGGTGCTTTTCGCGTCGGCGATCCTCGCCGGGGTCAGCTACCTGATCTGGTCCGGGCTCGACAGCGCCCTCGGGCGCAGCCTCCTCGCGCAGGCGATCTCGATGACCGCGGCGCTCAGTGCCGGCGCCGCCGTCTACCTCGGCGCCGCCAAGGCGCTGCGCATCCCCGAGATCGACCAGCTGATCAACGTCGTACGCCGCCGCTAGCCGAGCGACACGCTGTCGATCAACCAGCGCCCGTTGTCGCGGACGAGGCTGACCGTGGGCGCCCCTACCGGCAGGCCGGCGAGGCTCGGCGGCAGCTTCCCGTACGTGGCCGTCGCGCGGTCGCCGTCGATCTCCACTTTCTCCGGCGTCAATGTGCGGAGGGCGTCGAGCTGGGCGCTGCTCAGCCGCACGCTGAGGAAGCCGTGGAGATTGCGCCAGGCGTCGGGGCAGTTGTCCGCCGCCCCCGGGACGAATGAGACGATGTTGGTCTGGGCGGCGGCCGTGTAGAAGCTGCAGTTCTTCTTCCATTCGCCGGCGAAGAACGCGGCATCGCTGGCGGCGACGACGGCCCGTACGTCACGCGGGTCCTGGGGCGACGCGGTGGTTCCGCCGCAGCCGGCGGCTGCCGCGACCAGCGCGCAGCCGAGCACCGCCATACTTCTCCGCCTGATGAAACGCATCCGCAACTTCTCGATCATCGCCCATATCGACCACGGCAAGTCGACGCTGGCCGACCGCATCCTCGAGCTCACCGGGGCGGTCGACAAGCGCTCGCACATGCCGCAGCTCCTCGACTCGATGGACCTCGAGCGCGAACGCGGGATCACGATCAAGGCCCAGGCGGTCCGCGTCCCCTTCACCGCTGCCGACGGCAACGAGTACAGCCTCCATCTGATCGACACGCCGGGCCACGTCGACTTCTCCTACGAGGTCTCCCGCAGTCTCGCCGCTTGCGAAGGCGCCTTGCTGGTCGTCGACGCCGCCCAGGGCGTCGAGGCCCAAACCGTCGCCAACGCCTACGCGGCGATCGAGGCCGGGCTCGAGGTCGTGCCCGTTCTCAACAAGGTCGACCTGCCGTCGGCCGATCCCGAGCGGGCCACCGCTGAAGTCTGCGACCTGCTCGGCTGCGACCCGGCGGACGTTCTGCGGATGTCGGCGAAGACGGGGGAGGGGGTCGGCGAGGTGCTGCAGGCGATCGTCGACCGTATCTCACCCCCGCAGGGCGAGCCCGATATGCCGCCGCGGGCGCTGATCTTCGACTCCGAGTTCGACCAGTACCGCGGCGTCGTCGCCTACCTGAGGATGATCGACGGCGAGTTCACCAAGGGCGAGCCGATCCACGCGATGCAGACAGGGACGCAGGCCGACATCGACGAGATCGGATTCTTCGCACCTGTAATGACACCTAGCCAGACCATGGCTGCCGGCGAGGTCGGCTACGTGATCACCGGCCTCAAGGACGTCTCCAAGCTGCGGGTCGGCGACACCCTTACCTCGCGCGCCCGGCCGGCGGCCGAGGCTCTACCCGGATACCGCGAGGTGCGGCCGATGGTCTTCTGCGGGCTGTTCCCGATCGACACCGACCGCTACCACGACCTCCGAGACGCGCTCGAGAAGCTGGCCCTCAACGACGCGGCGCTCTCCTGGGAGCCCGAGACTTCCCAGGCGCTCGGGTTTGGCTTTCGCTGCGGCTTCCTCGGCCTGCTCCACATGGACATCGTCCGCGAGCGCCTCGAGCGCGAGTACGACCTCGACCTTCTGGCGACGACCCCGAACGTCCGCTACGAGGTGCTGCTGACCGGCGGCGAGACGATCGAGGTCCACAGCCCGACCGGCATGCCCGATCCGGCGATGATCGAGGAGATCCGCGAGCCCTACATCCGGGCGACGATCATCACCCCGCGCGAGCACGTCGGCTCCGTCATGGAGCTCTGCCAGGGCCGCCGCGGCACCCACGTCGACATGCACTACCTCTCACCCGAGCGCGTGCAGATTCG
>JAWVFN010000107.1:0-3688 GCA_033855935.1 Solirubrobacterales bacterium
CCGGTTTACACAAACACACGTTCGGTGCTATGTTTCCGAATGAGCTTAGAGCTAATAAGAAGGTTGTAACCCAAATCCAAAGGGGTTGAGAAGTCAGATGTCACTGTTCTACCAGTCAAAAAACGGGGCCGATTCAATGGAGCCCGAGACCACGAATGCGGATGTCGAGAAGGCCGTCCACGTGGCCCTCGGGATCCCGGCCGCCGTCGCCGATGTCGTCAATGACGCCGTCGAGCGATGGACCAACTCCAGCCAGCGCGACAAGGACCTGAAGGTTCTGCGCCAGCAGCTCGACAAGGCGCTTGCCGTCGCCGAGAAGAAGGGCGTCGAAGTTCGCAAGCAACTGCCGAACCAGGTCGAGCGCAGCCTCAAGGTCGTCGAGCAGCGCGGCGACGAGGTTCGCAAGCAAGCCGTCGAGCAGGCCCGCGTCACGCGTGAGCGTGTCGAGCCGACCCTCCGCAAGGTCGGTAGCGAGGCCAAGTCGCGCGGAAGGAAGGTCAGCGACACCACCCAGGAGCAGATCACGCGGGTGCGTGAGCAGCTGACCTCTTAGCGCTTAGCCCGGGCCCCAGCGGAGAGGGGCGCCCGGTGAGATCTGCTCGCCTCATACCTCGCGAGCAGTAGCAGCAACCTCTCCTCCCTCGAGAAGCCGGCCTCTGTGCCGGCTTCTCGTATTTCGGGGGTCGTGTATCCCCCCGACGGCAGCGACCCCGCCGCAGCGGGGTCGCTGGCCCTTCTCAGGCAGGGAGGACTACTCCTGTCCCTGGGCCTGGTGATCGGCATTGGCGTTGCCGGGCTCGTCGGCATGGCCGCCGGGCCCGTCATTGCCGGCCACTTCGCTGGTGGCCTCCGAACCGCTCTCAGACGACTGCTCAGACGCAGCCGACTGCTCGGTTCCCGGCGCTTCCTTTGAGGCCTTGTCGGGAGTGCTCTGGTCGCCGGACTGGACCGAATCCGTGTCCGGGCCGGAGCTGTTCTCCGACGCCTTCGAGGACGCCTGCTTGCTGACTGCCGGGGCGCTGTTGTTGCTCGGAGCCACCGCTCCGGCTACCGCGGAGCCGCCGAGGGCAAGTGCCCCGAGGGCGGCAAATGCCGCGAGTCCTTGTGTGATCTTGCGTTTCATGTCGCTTCCTTTCGTCGTTTGACCTGATGACGGCGACGGTAGGCGGGGCGAATGAGATGGCCGTGAGACGAGATGAGAATCGGCTAAAGCGGGATTTGCATGACAACTTTGGCGCCGGTCTCGGTCTCGGCGATCGAGGCCTCGCCGCCGTGGGCGGCGGTGATGGCGCGGACGATGGCGAGACCAAGCCCGGTGCCGCCGCGCCCACGCGCGGGATCGGCGCGAGTGAATCGCTCGAAGGCGTTGCCGGCGAACTCGTCCGGGAAGCCTTCCCCTTCGTCGGAGACCGTGACCAGCAGGCGCTCGCCCCTGGCCTCGGCTGCCACCCGGACGCCGCCCTTTCCGTAGCGCAGCGCGTTGTCGATCAGATTTCCCACTGCCTGCCGGATTCGCAGCGGATCGAGCCGTGCCCACAGGTCCGGCGGCAGGGCGAGTTCGAGTGGCCTGCCTTCGGCCGCGGCGCGTTCGCGGTAGCGACCGGCGACCCCTGTGAGGAGCGAGCCGACGTCCGTCGGCTCGAGCTTGACCGCCAGCTCGCGATCGCCCGAGCGCGCGATCAGCAGCAGGTCCTCCGCCAGCCGCAAGAGGTGGTCGACCTCCTCGATCGCGCTCGCGAGCGCAGCACCGACACGGTCGCTGTAGCCGCCGCCTCGCTGGGCCACCTCGAGCTCCGCCTTGAGGACTGCGAACGGCGTGCGCAGCTCGTGGCTGGCGTCGGCGACGAAGGCCCGCTCGCGCTCGAAGGACTCCTCGAGCCGGGCGAGCATCGCGTTCAGGGTCTCGCCGAGGCGGCGGATCTCGTCGTTGGCCCGGGGCAGCGGTAGCGGCTCGCCGCGATGTCCCAGCTTCACGTGCTCGGCGCGCCGGCGCATCGCCTCGACCGGACCGAGGCCGATCGACGCCAGCAGATAACCGGCGCCCGAGGCGAGCAGGACGGCGATCGGGCCGCCGAAGAGGAATGCGCGCAGCAGTCCCTCGAGCGCGTTGGTTCGCTCGTCGACCGAGGTCCCGACCACGACCACCAGGCTCTTGCCCTGGGCCGTCACCGGTGTCGCGAGCAGCCGCGCCTCGCCCTCGATGCCGCTGACCTGGCGATTGCCGAAGATCTTGGCCGAGCTGAGGTTGCGAACCTCGGACGCGGTGAGCGCCGGGCGGCTCGCCTCCGGTGTCGAGTCGTAAACGCTTCCGTCGCGCCTCAGGATCTGGGCGAAGCTCTCGCCCGAGCGCGTGAGGCGCGAGGGGCTGCCCTGGGAGAGCCCGGAATCGGCCTGGGCGACGAGGGCAGCGACGTCGTCGGCCCGCGAGCGCAGCCCCTTGTCGATCGTCTGATCGAGGTCCGATTGCAGCCGGACATAGATGAAGAGCGCGATGACCGCGAGCAGGATGCTCATCGCGAATGCAAACGCCGCGGTGAGGCGGAAGCGAATCGGCATCCGGCTCATGAGGCGTCCTCCGCCTGTGGCTTTCGCAGGCGGTAGCCCGCACCCCGCACCGTCTCGATCGAAGCGACGCCGAAGGGCCGGTCGACCTTGTCGCGCAGATAGCGGACGTAGGAATCAACGACGTTGGAGCGGTTCTCGTACTCGTAGTCCCAGGCGTGCTCGAGCAGCTGGTAGCGGGAGAGGACCTCGCCGGGCCGGCGCATGAAAGTCTCGAGCAGGGCGTACTCGCGCGAGGACAACTCGATTTCCTTCTCTCCGCGCCAGACCTGCCTCGTGGCCGGGTCCATCCGCAGATCGCCGACGATGAGCTGCGCCGGGCGCTCGACTGGCCCGCGCCGGACAAGCGCCCGCAGCCGGGCGAGCAGCTCGGCGAACGAGAACGGCTTGGTCAGATAGTCGTCGGCGCCCCGGTCGAGGCCGGTGACGCGGTCCTCGACCGCGTCACGAGCGGTGAGCATCAACACCGGCGCCCAGACGCCCGACTCGCGCAGGCGCCGGCAGGTCTCGAAGCCGTCGATCCCGGGCAGCATCACGTCGAGCAAGATCGCGTCGTAGTCGATCGAGCCCGCCATCCACAAGGTGTCCTCCCCGTTGCCAACGATGTCGGTCGCGATCGCATCGCTGCGGAGGCCGCGCTTGATGACATTCGCCAGCTTGACGTCGTCTTCGACCACGAGAACTCTCATAAACGCACGGTTGCTCGGGCAGATGAGAGGGCGATGAGACAGAAATGAAAAGGCCCTGAGCAGGCCCGCCCGACCGTCTCTGAGACAATGCATCCCGTGCCGACTCAGGAACAGATCACCGAGAAGCTCACGGCCGTCATCGACCCCGAGCTGCGCCGCTCGATCGTCGAGCTCGGCATGGTCCGCTCGATCGAGATCGGCGACGACGGCCGCGTCGAGGTCGTCGTCTCGCTGACGACGCCGGGCTGCCCGATCCGCAACCACTTCCAGGAGGCCGTCGTCA
The DNA here is from genome assembly GCA_033855935.1 of Solirubrobacterales bacterium. Lineage (GTDB taxonomy): Bacteria > Actinomycetota > Thermoleophilia > Solirubrobacterales > 70-9 > JAWVFN01. The sequence continues at coordinate 3,535 of JAWVFN010000107.1, forward strand.
AGCAGGTCTCCGAGCTCGAAGGCGTCAACCGCGTCGAGGTCGGCTTCGACGTCCTCTCCGACTCCGAGAAGGGCGAGCTGCAGAAGACGCTCGGCCGCGGCAAGCTGCCCGAGGGCGCCCTGGCCCAGGTCAAGCACGTGATCTGCGTCGCCTC
>JAWVFN010000108.1:0-11920 GCA_033855935.1 Solirubrobacterales bacterium
CCGTCGGCCGTCACCGCGGCGCCGGCATGGGTGGCGGGCACGACGAGCGCGAGCAGACGCTGAACCAGCTGCTGGTCGAGATGGACGGCTTCGAGATGAAGGACAACATCATCTTGATCGCCGCCACCAACCGGCCCGACATTCTCGACCCGGCCCTGCTGCGGCCCGGCCGCTTCGATCGCCAGATCGTCGTCGATCGCCCCGACCGCAAGGGACGAAAGAAGATCCTCGAGGTCCACACGCGCGGCAAGCCGCTGGCCAAGGTCATCGACCTCGATGTGCTCGCGGGGCAGACCCCCGGCTTCACCGGCGCCGACCTCGCCAACCTGATCAACGAGGCGGCGCTGCTCACTGCCCGCTCCGACAAGCGCGAGATCACGATGAAGGAGCTCGAGGAGGGGATCATGCGAGTGATCGCCGGCCCCGAGAAGAAGAGCCGCGTGATGTCGGAGAAGGAGCGCCTGATCACCGCGTACCACGAGATGGGCCACGCGATCGTCGGCCACATCCTCGAGAACACCGATCCGGTCCACAAGGTCTCGATCATCAGCCGCGGCCAGGCTCTCGGCTACACGATCTCGCTGCCGACCGAGGACAAGTTCCTCACCACCCGCGCCGAGCTGACCGACACGATGGCGATGACCCTCGGCGGCCGCGCCGCCGAGGAGATCATCTTCGAGGAGATCACCACCGGCGCCTCCAACGACCTCGAGAAGGTCACCGAGACCGCCAAGCAGATGGTCATGCGCTACGGCATGTCCGAGCGCCTCGGCCCCCGCGTCTTCGGCCACGACCGCTCGATGCCCTTCCTCGGCCGCGAGTTCTCGGCCGAGCCCGACTACTCCGACGAGATCGCCCGCGAGATCGACGACGAGATCCGCCGCGTCGTCGAGGACGCGCACCAGACGGCGCGCGGCATCCTCGAGAAGAACCGCGAAGGCCTCGACCGGATCTCGAAGATCCTGCTCGAGCGCGAGACGATCGAAGCCGAGCAGTTCGTCGCCCTCCTCGACGGCAAGCCCGCGGACGAGGTTTTCCCGCCCGACGAGGAGGAGCCCCCGGCTGCGCCGGCCGACGAGGAGAAGTCGTCCGCTCGCTCCGGCGCCCGCCCGCGCGTGCAGCCGAAGCCCGGCCTCGCCGGCGGCGGCACCGCCGAGATGCGGGGCGACCAGTCCTGAAGCTCCTCGCCGGCGTTGCTTCCGCCGGTTTGCTGGTCCTCGCCGGCTGCGGGGGCGGCGACAACGGCGGGGGCACGTCCTCGACCGCTGCGACCTCGCCGCCGGCTGCGACGGCGACTGAAACGACGGCCACTAGCCCGGCGCAGACCGGCACGGCTACGGCGACGACTCCGACCACCCCGCCGCCGACGATCACGGGGCCGGCCGGCACCTCCTCGAACGGCTCGACTTCGACCGGCGCCTCCACCAGCGCGCCGCGGCAGGTGCTGCTCGCGGCCCAGGCCGCCTGGGTCAAGGCGAAGGAACGAGGCCAGGACCTGACCAACGGCCCCTGCATCGCCGAACAGCTCCGGGGGTACCCGGACTGGGTCGTTGACGTCGCTCACAGTCCGCACACGGCCGCGGACAACGACCCCGCCAACCAGTGCCGGCGCTACCGGTCGGGAGCGGCGCATCACTTCGTCGAGCTGACTCCGAAGGGAAACCTGATCCGGGCGCGATGAAGGGGGAGCCCCAGGTGATGGGCGTGGTCAACGTCACCCCCGACTCGTTCTCGGACGGGGGCCAATTCCTCGACGCCGCAGCGGCTATCGCGCATGGGCGCGACCTTCTCGGCGAAGGCGCCGACATCGTCGACATCGGCGGCGAGTCGACGCGGCCCGGCGCCGAGGCGGTCGGGGCGGACGAGGAGGCTGCGAGGGTGCTGCCGGTGATCGAGGCGCTCGCCGGCGACGGCGCCCGGGTCTCGATCGACACCTCGAAGGCCGAGGTCGCCGCCCGCGCCGTCGACGCCGGCGCCACGATCGTCAACGACGTGACGGCGCTCGGCGATCCCGAGATGGGCGGGCTGGTCGCGGATCGCGGGGTCGAGCTGGTGCTGATGCACATGCAGGGCAGCCCGCGGACGATGCAAGAGGATCCGACCTACGACGACGTCGTCGACGACGTCAAGGCCTTCCTCGCCGAGCGGGTCGAGGTGGCCGTCGCCGCCGGAGTGAAGGAGGAGCGGATCTGGGTCGACCCGGGCATCGGCTTCGGCAAGACCGTCGACCATAACCTCCAATTGCTCAGGCGGCTGGGGGAGCTGCTCGATTTGGGTCGGCCGATCCTCGTTGGCACCTCGCGCAAGAGCTTTCTCGGCAAGCTCTCGGGAGCGCCGGTCGACCAGCGCCTCGGCGGCACGATCGCGACCTGCGTGATCGCCATCGCCAACGGCGCCGCCGCGTTGCGGGTCCACGACGTCGCGCCGGTGCGCGAAGCGCTGGCGATCGAAGCGGCGATCCTCGACCCCGAGACCGCCGCCGCCGTCAGCGATGACCGCCCTCGCATACTTAAAGGGTGGACGGCGCCCGGCTGAGGCTAAACCGCGGCCCTTTCAGGCCCGATTCAGGCAGCTTTCAGGAGTGGTTCATGGCCCCGGCGCAACTATGGCGCCATGAAGACAACAGTCAGAACCATCGCTCCGATCGCACTCATCGGCGTCGCACTCGCCGCCGCTGGATGCGGCTCCAGCTCCAACTCCACCACGAGCACGACCGCATCGACCCCGACCACCGGCACCGCGGCGAAGACGACTGCCACGGCCCCGGCCCCCGCGCCGGTATCCGAGGCGCAGTCCACGGCTCAGGGCGACATCCCCGACAACCAGGTCTTCCTCACCTTCAAGAACACCGCCGGCGGCTACTCGATCAAGTACCCGGAGGGCTGGGCGCGGAAGGGATCGGGCAACGGCGTCACGCTGCAGGACAAGAACAACGTCGTCCAGATCACCGTCGGCACCGGCGCCCTGCCGAAGTCGGGAACCCAGATCACATTGCCGGGCGGCCCCGCGGTCAAGACGACGCTGACCGAGCCCGGGCCGGCGGACCCCGTCACCGGCAAGAAGGTCTCGCTGAACGTCGATCGCTACGTCCTCGCCAAGGGCGGCAAGACCGCGACGGTTGATCTCGCTTCGCCGGCCGGAGTCGACAACGTCGACGCCTACCGGATGATGATCGAAAGCTTCCGGTGGCTGTAGACAGCCTCTGGGTCGAACCGGAGAGCAACACCGACAGCATCGATTGGGGAGCGCTCGAGTTCCACGACGTCTTCCGGATCTACGGCTCGGGCTCGGCCCGGACCGTGGCCCTGCGGGGCCTCGACCTGCGGATCGAGAACAAGGAGATGGTCGCGATAGTCGGCCCCTCCGGCAGCGGCAAGAGCACGGCGCTCGCCCTCGCCGCCGGGCTCGATAGGCCCTCCGCCGGGGAGATTCGCGCCGCCGGGTCCTCACTGGCGCAGATCGGCGAGACCGCGCTCGCGGAGTACAGGGCGAAGAGCGTCGCACTCGTCTTCCAGGCCGACAACCTCTGGCCTGAGCTCTCCGCCCACGAGAACATCGCGACCGGGCTTCGCCTCGCCGGCATCGGAGACGCGTCGCGGCGCGCTCGCGAAGCCCTTGCCTCGTTCGGGCTCGCCGGCCGGGAGCGGATGTTGCCGCGCGAGCTCTCCGGTGGAGAGCAGCAGCGGGTCGCGATCGCCTCGGCGGCCGCCCGCGAGGCGCCGCTGGTGCTCGCCGACGAGCCCACCGGCGAGCTCGACCGCGCCAACGAGGAGACCGTCCTCGCCAGCCTCGCAGAGCTGCGCGACAGCCACGACTCGACCGTCGTCATCGTCACCCACTCCGAGCACGTCGCCGATGCCTGCGACCGGGTCGTCGAGCTCCGCGACGGAAAGGTGGCCTGGTGAGCGAGCCGATCGGCACATGCCGCGGCATCTCGGTCGTCTACGGCTCGGGCTCCGCACGCGTCGAGGCACTGGCCGGCATCGACCTCGATCTCGACGACGGCGAGCAGCTCGCCCTGCTCGGCCGCTCGGGATCGGGCAAGACGACTCTTCTCCACATCCTCGGCGGGCTCGTCGTTCCCAGCGCCGGCGACGTCACCTGGCTCGGCGAGCCGCTCTCGAGCCTCGACGCCGAGGCCCGGGGCAAGGCCCGCGCCCGGGGAATCGGCTACGTCTTCCAGGGCGCCAACCTCTTCCCGCATCTGAGCGCCTGGGAGAACCTCGCCTTCGCCGCACGGGCGACGGCGGAGGCCAGGCCCGACGTCACCCCGGCGGACCCCGACCGTCTCCTCGCCCTGGTCGGGCTCGCGGCCAAGCGCGACGCGCTGCCCGCCGAGCTCTCCGGCGGCGAGGCCCAGCGCGTGGCGATCGCCCGCGCGCTCGCCCAGACGCCGCGCCTGCTCCTCTGCGACGAGCCGACCGGGCACCTCGACAGCGACACCGGTGAGCGCGTCCTCGACCTGATCGACGCCCTCCACCGCGAGTTCGGCTTCGCCCTCGTCACCGCCACCCACGACCCGAACGTCGCTGCGCGCGCCTCGCGCACGGTCGAGCTCCTCGACGGCAAGATCGCTGACCGAGTGTCGGAAGTGCCGGCGTGATCGGCATGCACATCCGCCTCGCGGTCGCCGGCCTGGTCCGCAACCCCGGCCGCACCGCCCTGCGCGTGATCGTCGTCGCGCTGGCGGTGGCGTTGCTCAGCGGCATGCTGCTCTTCATCGGCAACAGCCTGCGCAGCGCCTCGAGCGCGGCGGTGCGGGGCGTGCCCCTCGACTGGCAGGGGCCGGTCTCCTCGTTCCAGCAGGACCAGCAGGTCGCCGCGAGGGTCGCCGCCCAGCCCGGCGTGGCCCAGGCCTCGGCGACCGCGACCGGCCCGTTCGCGACCGCGACGCACAAGGGGCCCGCCGGAGTGACCAGCACCGGCCAGGGCACCGTGCTCGCCGTGCCGCCCGGCTACACCAACGGCATCGACACCTACCGGATGCTCCAGGGCTCGGTCCAGCCTGGCGGCGTCGTCCTCGACCAGCAGACCGCGGCCACACTGCAGGCGCAGCTCGGCGATACCGTGCAGATGCGGGCCCACGCGGGGGCGCCGCTGCGCTCCTACCCGGTCACCGGCGTGGCGCTGATCACGGCGCCCGACAAGGTCTTCCAGCCGCTCAACCCATCCGTCGGGCCGGCCCCCGCACAGCCGCCCTCGAACGCGGCGATCATGGACCTCGGCACCTTCGCCCAGACGCTCGGTCGCGACGCGCCGCCCGTTACCGCGGCCAACGCGCTCTCGAACTCGCAGCCGGGTCAGCAGAAGGGCGTCCAGTGGCAGGTCCAGGCCCAGCTCGACCGGGCGCCGCTCACAGCGGGCAGCCCCTCGGCGGCGCTGAAGCTCGCCGATCAGACGCGCAACCGAGTCGAGCGCTCGCTGCCGGGCCAGGTCACCTTCGTCGACAACCTCTCCGATTCTCTCAACACCGCGGCCGGCGACTCTCTCTACTCGCAGACCCTCTTCATCCTGCTCGCCGTCCCCGGCGCCCTGATCGCGCTCGGTGTCGCGTACCTCGCGGCGCTCGGGACAAGCGAGCAGGACCGCCGAGATCTCGCCCTGCTGCGGGCCCGCGGCGCGCGGCGCCGGGACCTGATCGGCCTCGCCGCGGCCGAGAGCCTCGTGATCGGCGTGCTCGCCGGGCTGATCGGCACGGCCCTCGGCTTCGCCGCCGTGCAGCTATTGGTCAGCGGCGGCGCTCACCTGACCGCGGGACGCGCGGTGACGACGCTGATCGCCGGCATCGTGCTCGGCATCCTCGGCGCCGGCGCGGCCCGCTTCGGAGTCACGGCGTCCGTGCTCAACCGCGACGTCGCCGCGAGCCGCCGCAGCACCGTGCGACGGCGCAAGCCGGCGTGGCAGCGCTACTACCTCGACCTCGCCGCCCTGGCGGGGAGTGGGCTGGTCTACTGGCTCACGGCGCGGACCGGGTTCTCGGCCGTCGTCAATCCCGACTCGAACCCGACCCTGTCGCTCTCGGTCTACATGTTCTTCGGCCCGGCGCTTCTGTGGATCGGAGCGACCTTGCTGCTGGTCAGGATCCGGGGGCGGGCCCTGGCCTGGCTCGCGAAACGCGCTTCGGCGCGCAAGCAGGGGTCGCTGCGCTCCCTGCTGCTGGCGAGCGCCGGCCGCCGCGGCGCCGCGATCAACCGCGGCCTCGTCGTCGTCGGGCTGTTGCTTGCCTTCGGCGTCAGCCTCGCGATCTTCTCGGCGACCTACGACCAGCAGGCCCAGGTCGACGCCCAGTTGACGCTCGGCGCCGACGTCACCGCCTCCTCGCCTCCGGGTGTCGCCGCGAGCAAGGACCTCGCGGGCAAGGTCGCCGCCGTCCCCGGCGTAACCGCGACGACGCCGGTCGACCACTCCTACGCCTACGTCGGCCCCGACCTCCAGGACACATACGGGATCGATCCCGGCAGCTTCACCAAGGCCACCAGCCTCCGCGACTCCTACTTCGTCGGCGGCGGTAGCGCCAGTCAGAACATGAGCAGGCTCGCTCAGACCAAGGACGGGATCCTCGTCTCGAAGGAGACGATCACCGACTACTCGCTGAGCCCCGGCGATCTCCTGCGGCTGCGCGTCCTCGACCAGCGCAGCGGCCATTTCCACGTCGTTCCCTTCCACGTCGTCGGCACCGTGCAGGAGTTCCCCTCGGCGCCGCGCGATTCGTTCATGGTCGCCAACCTGCCCTATCTCCAGGCGGCTACCGGCGCCCCGGGCCCGAATGAGATCTTCGCCAAGACCGGGGGCGCCTCCCCGACCACTGTCGGTGCCCGCGTCGCGGCGGCGACGGCGCCCCTCGGCGTCCAGGTCAAGAACGTCGACCAGCAGGCGGTGCAGACGGTGAGCTCGATCACGACCGTCGACATGAAGGGCATCAGCCACATCGAGGAGGCGTTCGCGGTCATCCTCGCCGCCGCGGCGATGGGGCTCTTCGTGCTCACAGCGATCGCAGAGCGGCGAAACGAGATGGCGGCGATGGCCGCCGTCGGCGCCAGCCTCCGCGAGGTCGGGGCGTTCGTCTGGAGCGAAGCCGGGCTCGTGCTCGGCGCGAGCATCGCCCTCGCGGCCGGGCTCGGCTGGGTCATGGCCCGGATGCTGGTGACGATGCTGACCCACGTTTTCGACCCGCCGCCGGACCAAATGGCGATCCCCTGGGCGTTCCTCGGCGCCCTCGCCGGAGCGGCGGCACTTGCAGCCGTCCTCGCCTCGGCCCTGGCCAGCCGCCGCCTGAGGAAGCTGCCGCTCGGCGAGCTCCTGCGCGAGCGCTAGCCCTCGGCGACAAACCCTGCGATCAGCCGGTTTACCTCCTCCGGCTTTTCGTAGGGCACCCAGTGGCCGGCGCCGCGGACGGTCTCGACCCGCAGGTCGGGGATCCACTGCTCGAGACCGCGGGTGAGCCCGATCAGCAGCGCCGGGTCGTTCTCTCCCCAGATCACCAGCGTCGGAACCTCGAGCCGCATCTCGTTGATCTTGCGCTCGTACTCCTCCGGGACCCCGCCGGCGGCGACCTGCTCGCCCATTCGCGCCGCCCGGTAGTAGTTGAGGCCGGCGGTCAGGGCGCCAGGCTGGCCCCAGGCCTCGTGGTAGGCGGACCGCTCGTCGTCGCTCAACCGGGCGCTCGAGCCGCCGATCCGCTCGAGCATCGAATCGAGCATCGCGAAGTCGTTCTCGGCGAGCAGTTGCTCGGGCTCCGGCGGCGGCTTCGAGAGCTCGAGCATGTAGTTGACGGCCTCGCGCTGGCGCGGGCTCTCGCGCAGGTCGCGGTTCCAGGTGAACGGAGGAGGGCCGTCGATGATCACCAGCCGCTCGAGCAGCTCGGGGTACTTGAGGGCGAAGGCCCAGGAGACGATGCCGCCCCAGTCGTGGCCGACGAGGGTGAAGGGGGCGATTCCGGTCTCCTCGACCAGCGCCTTGATGTCGCCGAGCAGGTGGCGCATGCGGTAGTGGTCGAGGTCCTCGGGCTTGTCGGTGAGGTTGAAGCCGCGCATGTCGGGCGCGTAGACGGCGTGGTCGTCGCCGAACTCGGCGAGCTGGTTGCGCCACAGAAACCAGAACTGCGGGAACCCGTGGAGGAAGAGCATCGGCTTGCCCTCGCCGGCGGCGACGTAGTGCATCCGAAAGCCGTCGTGTTCGACGAAGCGGTGGTCGAGGTCGTCGAGCTTCATCGCGCGGCCGCGAACACTCTCACATTGCCCGTCCCTAATACGCTGCTCGCGTGGAAGCTCACGAAGGCGGCGCCGAGACGACAGTCGAGATCGAGATCCGTGGCCTCTCCATATATACGCACCACGGGGTCAGCGAGGCCGAGCAGGAGGTCGGGCAGCGGCTCGAGTTCGACCTCACCTTCGACGCGCCCGACTGCGACGCGGTGCTGACCGACCGGCTCGAGGACACGATCGACTACGCCGAGGCCTGCGACATCGTCGCCCTCGCCGCCACCGAGCGCAGCTACAAGACACTCGAGCGTCTCTGCCGGGTGATCGCCGAGCGGCTCTCCGAGCGCTTCGGCAGCGAGTCGGTTCAGGTCCGCGCCGCCAAGCCCGAGCCGCCGCTGCCGCTGGCGATCGACGAGGTCGCGGTCGAGGTCACGCTCGAGCACCCGCCCGAGGGCGGCGGCGAGGAGGACGAAGACGAGCACGCCTGAGGTCGGCTTCCTCGGGCTGGGCTCGAACGTCGGCGACCGTCCCGGTCATCTGCGCGCCGCGATCGCCGAGCTGCCCCGCCACGGGGTCGAAGTCGAAGCCGTCTCCTCCGCCTACGAGACCGAGCCGGTGGGTGAGATCACCGACCAGCCCGACTTCCTCAACGCCTGCGTCCGGATCCGAACAGCGTTGGAGCCGGAGGGGTTGCTGGATGTGTGCAAGGCGATCGAGATCCAGCGCGGCCGGACTTTGGGCCCGCGACACGGTCCGCGGCCCCTCGACGTCGACCTGCTGCTCCTCGGCGAGATCGAGCTCGAGACGCCGCGGCTCACCCTGCCGCATCCGGAAGTTCGCAACCGCCGCTTCGTGCTGATGCCGCTGCTCGAGCTCGACCCGGCGCTGACGTTGCCCGACGGCACGCGGCTGGCGTTGTGCCTCGCGGATCTACCGAATGACGAGCAGGAGGTACGGCCCGCCGGTTCGCTCTAGGTGGTGGTGGCCTTGAGCGGCTGGAGCCACTCCGGCGGCAGAATCGCCGGCGCGTGCCCCGGGAAGTCGGGAACCACGCGCTTCGCGAACTCGCCGGCGGGGCGGTTCTCGATCGCCGGGCGGACGTCGTCCATGCTCATCAGCAGCCGCAGGCTCGGGGCGATCTGGTAGTCGGCGACGTTCGGTTGGGCGCCGCCGATCACGCCCTTTCCGATCCAGGCGTCGATCCGGTCGAGATAGCCCGGCAGCTGCTCGAGGTCGGCCTTGACGTGCCGATCGTCGGCCTCGTTGAAGCGCGCCGAGAGCGCCACGATCGGCCCCCCGGTCGCGACCGCGAGCCCGATCGGCACCCCGAGCTTGGCGCCCTCCGAGTAGCTGGCCAACGGCGCCTTGTCGCGCTTCAAGGCGTTCCAGATGATCCGGCGGGCGGTGCTCTGCAGCACCTTGTCGCCCCAGTCCTCCGCCGCTTCGACCTCGATCCGCTTCTCGACGTCCTCGGGCACGAGGCGGGGATCGGGAACCAGCTCGTCGAGCTTGCGGGCGATCTCGCCGGTGCCCTGGACCTTCTCGCCGTCGATCTTCAGCGCCGGCACGGTGACGCCCGGGAAGCCCGATGCGCGCAGCACGCCCTTCGAGATCACCGGCATCAGGTCGCGCCGCTTGTAGTCGATTCCCTTCGCCTCGAGCATCAGCCGCGCGGCCATGCTCGGGTGCGAGGCGGGGATGACATAGAGGGTGTTGCCCATGCCCGGATCCTATTGGCTGATTGGCGAAATGCGGCCCGGTCGGTCAAGCCGGTGATAATTGCCTGCAAATGCTGTTAGCGATCGATGTCGGCAACACCCAGACCCATCTCGGGGCCTTCGACGGCGCCAAGCTCACCGAGCACTGGCGCTTCCAGACCCGCGCCGGGGCGACCGCCGACGAGCTCGCCGACCGCCTCACCGGCCTGCTCTGGCTCAGCGGCATCGAGCGCGAGGCGATCGACGCCTTTGCTGTTTCCTCGGTCGTGCCGCCGCTCGACCTCGAGTACGAGCGGCTCAGCGACCGCTACTTCGGCTCGTCGCCGTGCCTGGTAGTCGGCCCCGGGATCAAGACTGGGATGCCGATCCGCATCGACAACCCGCAGGAAGTCGGCGCCGACCGGCTCGTCAACGCCGTCGCCGCATACGACCGCGTGGGCGATACCTGTCTCGTCGTCGACTTCGGCACGGGGATCAACTTCGACGCGGTTTCCGCGCAGGGGGAGTACCTCGGCGGCGCGATCGCCCCCGGGATCGAGATCTCACTCAGCGCCCTCGCTGAGCGCGCGGCGCGGATCCCGCGGATTGACCTCGGCGAGCCCGAGGCGGCGATCGGCAAGTCGAGCCGGGCCGCGATCCAGTCGGGCGTCGTCTACGGCTTCGCCGGGCTGATCGACTCGCTGGCGCGACGGATCGAGGACGAGCTCGGCGAGGCGACCTTGATCGCGACCGGCGGCATCGCCCACCGCATTGCTCCCTTCTGCGAGATGGTCGACGAGATCGACGACCTATTGACACTGAAGGGATTGCGACTCATCTATGAAAAGAACAACTGAGCAATCCCCATCAACCGACGCCTCCTCCGCTTCGCGTCCGGGGGCGTCGGTCCAGGGCTCATCTGTGGTGGACCAGCCCGCACTAACTGACCCATTTGACATCGGCGGCGTTGAGATCGCCAACCGCGTCCTGCTGGCGCCGCTGGCGGGAATCGGCAACTGGTTCGTGCGCCTGCAGGCGCGCCGCCACGGGGCCGGGTTGGCGGTCTCGGAGATGGTCTCGAGTTTCGGCGTTCACCACCGCAACGAGCGCACGCTGAGCGAGCTGCTCCAGATCCACCCCGACGAGCATCCGGTCTCGATCCAGCTCTTCGGCCAGGACCCCGAGGTGATGCGCTCGGCCGCCGCCACCGCGGCCGAGGCGGGGGCCGACCTGATCGACATCAACATGGGCTGCCCGGTCCGCAAGGTCTGCAAGACCGGCGCCGGCGCGGCGCTGCTGCGCGACCACGAGCTTGCGCTGGCGATCGCCCGCGGCGCGATCGAGGGCGGTGGCGTGCCGGTCACGGTCAAGCTGCGCTCGGGCGCGGTCGCCGGCGACGAGTCGGGCTTCGATCTCGCCGTGAAGCTGGTCGAAGAAGCCGGCGCCGCCGGAATCGCCTTCCATCCGCGTCCTGCGACCGCCCAGCACACCGGCAGCCCCGACTACGCGCTGACCCGGCGGCTCGCGGAGCGCGTGGATGCGCCGGTCATCGTGTCGGGCGGCCTCGATACGGCCGACGCCGCCCGCCGCGCCTACGCCGAGTCGGGCGCCGCCGCGGTGATGGTCGCTCGCGGCTCGCTCGGTAACCCGTGGATCTTCGAGGAGCTGACCGGGGTCCGCGCCGAGCCGCCCGCCCGGGCCGAGGTCATCGCCGAGCTGCTCTGGATCATCGACCGTGCCGAGGACCACCTCGGCGAGGAGCGCGCGGCCCGCTACCTGCGCAAGTTCTATCCCTGGTACACCGAGCGGCTTGGCGTGTCCCACTCCGACGCCGGGCGCTTCCAGCGCAGCGAGGACCTCGGCGAGGCGCGGCGCCTGATCGCCTCGCTCGGCGCGCCCGCCGTGGCCGCTTGACCGGGCTGACCGAGAGGGTCAGCGCCTGGCGCTGGGGCGGCGCCGAAGCCGAGTTCCGCGGCCAGAAGCTCCACACTTTCCACGCCGGCGGTGCCGAGCCGCTGCTGC
>JAWVFN010000109.1:0-13912 GCA_033855935.1 Solirubrobacterales bacterium
AGTAGATCACCGTCGTGCCGCCGCCGGCGAGGTCGATCACGAACTCCCACAGCCGCGAGCGCTGGCGCGGGTCGAGCCCCGTGCTCGGCTCGTCGAGGAGCAGCACCTCGGGCCGCGAGAGCAGCCCTATCGCGATGTTGACCCGCTGCTGGTTGCCGCCCGAGAGATCGGAGATCGGGTCGTCGGCGCGCTCGGCGAGGTCGGCCTGCTCGAGCATCTCGGCGACCGTCGCCTCGACATCGTCGACGCCCTCGAGGCGGGCGAAGAGGCGCAGGTTCTCGGCGACGGTCAGCCGGGTGTAGACCGCGGCGCCCTGCGGAACCCAGCCGATCCCGCCCGAGGGTTTGCTGACCTCGCCGCCGCCGGGCTTGATCACCCCGGCGAGAATCGAGAGCAGCGTCGTCTTGCCGGCGCCGTTGGGGCCGATCACGGCGAGCAGCTCGCCGTGCTTCGCTTCAAAGCTGACATCGTCGAGCGCGGCGCGAGCTCCGTAGTGCTTGGTCAGGTCCTTCACCTCGAGCGCGATCGACTTCGCTGCCGGTTTCTTCTTGGTCGTCGCCACGGGGCGAACAAGCTACGTCATCTACGCTGCGCGGCGTGCGGGTCCTCTTCATCGGCGACGTCGTCGGCAAGCCCGGCCGCCAGGGTCTGGCGGCGGCGATGCCCGAGCTGCGCGAGCGCTGCGCGCCCGATCTGATCGTGATCAATGCCGAGAACTCCGCCGGCGGGGTCGGCGTCAACGAGAAGTCGGCGAAGGCGCTGTTCGATCTCGGCGCCGGGGTGCTGACGCTGGGCAACCACGCCTACCGCCACCGCGACGTCTACGAGTACCTCGACCGCGAGGAGCGGATCGTGCGCCCGGTCAACTTCCCGGCAGGCAACCCCGGCCGCGGCAGCACCGTGGTCGAGGTCGCCGGCAAGCGCGTCTGCGTCCTCAACCTCAGCGGCCAGGTCCACCTCAACGTCGCGCGCAACTCGTTCCTCGCCATCGACGCCGAGCTCGAGAAGATCGACGCCGACACCGTCATCGTCGACTTCCACGCCGAGGTCACATCCGAGAAGGTGGCGATGGGCTGGCACCTCGACGGGCGCGTCGCCGCGGTCTTCGGCACCCACACCCACGTGCCGACCGCCGACGCCCGCGTCCTGCCCGGCGGCACCGCCGTCGTCACCGACGTCGGCATGACGGGCTCGCGCTCGGGTGTGATCGGCGTCAAGCGCGAAGAGGCAATCGAGGCGCTGCGGACGCTGATGCCGGTCCGCTTCGAGACCGCCGACGAGGACCTCTGGGTCAACGGCGCCTGCGTCGAGATCAACGAGCGAGGGCTGGCTGACTCGGTCGAGCAGATCCTGATGCCCTGTCCGGCGTAGCGCCGGATCGGCTCTCGACGCCCGCTGCCATCGGGATCACGAGCAGGGCGAAGAACCAGGGGATGTAGAGGTAGAACCAGTGGGTGACGGTGACCTCGAAGGCGATCAGCACCGCGGCGCCGAGGGCCGCGACGATGTACGGGTCTTTGCGCCTTGGCCGGAAGGCGACGAGCAGGGCCAGGACGCCGGCCAGGACCTCGACCGCTACGTGAAGCGGCCCGAGCGAGGTCTGCCCCCAGATCGAGAAGGGGGAGTCGCGGCCCGCCTGGAAGCCGATTGTCCTGTCCCAGAAAGTCGAGATCCCGGGGTCGGCGATGGTCTGTGTCATCACGACGAGCACCGTGGCGAGAAAGGCGATGCCGAAGAGCACCGCGGCACGGATTCGCGGCGTCTCGTGTTTCCCGTCGTCGTCCGGAGAAACGTAGGTCGCGAACAGCGGCGCCAGGACCAGCGGGGCGAACTTGGTCATTCCCGCCAGGCCCAACGCGACTCCTCGCTTGATCGGAGAGGCGAGCACGAGCATCGCCGCCACCAGGAGCATCGCCACCAGCTCGTCGTTGGTGTTCGACTCGAGCGCATAGGCGGTGTACGGGCAGGCGGCCCAGGCGAACGCCATCGTCACTCCCAGCTTCTGGCCGGCTTCGCCCGGGCGCAGGCGGCGGCCCAGGACCCAGAGGCCTGCGATCGTCGCTAGATCGAAGAAGATCGCCGCGGCATGGGCGGCCGGCAGATCGTCCCAGTTGCCGCTCCAGGGGAAGATCTGCTCGAAGGGGACGTAGGCGTAGTAGGCGACCGGGCCGTAGGTGTCGCCGCGGGGGTTGTTCTCGGGGAAGTTGTCGTAGATGGCCTTGCCGTCGCCGATGCGATCGGCGCCGACCACGCCCGAATAACCGACGTCGATCACGTTCGAGTCAGCGATGTTGAGCCCGGCGCGGAAGCCGACGAGGAAGAGGATCGCGACGACGAGCCAGGTGACGGGAACGCTCGGCCGCCAGCCCTCGCCGCCGCGAAAGCCGAGCCACAGGGCGCGGCACAAGAGGTAGAGCAGCGCCGGATAGGCGAGCGGCACCGAGAGGCCGATGTCCCCCCGGTTGAAGAAGAACTCCGAGATGCCGAAGCCGGCGACGATCACCAGCAGGTCGAGGTTCGCGAGGCGAAACAGGCGACGGCGGTCGAAGAGTCCGGCGACGAAGATCAGGCAGAGCGGCAGCCAGACGTAGGGGGCGCTGATCTTGCGGCCAAAGGCACCCGGGTAACCGCGGGCCATCTTCCAAGCCACCTGGTAGCCGGTCCACGACTCGCGCACGATTCCGGTCTGGTCGTCGACGACGACTTGGACGATCTCGTCGCCGTTGGCGGTGAAGCCGACCTGCCAGTCGCCGCCGTCCTGGCGCTCGGAAACCGTCGCCAGGTCGGGGTGCTCCTTCTTGGCGGCGACGGCGTTTGGGTCGCGGGCGGCGATCTTCTCGGCGCGGTCCTGGGAGATCGCCGGCTGTGTGGCGCCGAGGGTGACGCTGGCGGCCGCGTGAGCAGACGCCGGCACCGCAATCGCGAGCACAAGCAGAACTAGGACGGCTTCGCCACAAACGGCGGCACTACGCGCGGTCACATCAGTAACCCATCAAATGACCGCGTCTTATGCCGCCTAGGCGAACGTCCATAGCTTGTTGAAGATGAAGTTGAACGGCATCGCGATCGCCACGGCGAGCGCCTGCGCGGGGACGTCGGCCATCCCCGAGCGCACGAAGAGCTCGAGCACGATCAGGTTGATCACGAGCCCGGCGACGCTGACGGTGAGAAATCGCGCTGCCTGAAAACCGGCGTGACCGTGGCCGGCTTCGAAGGTCCAGTGCCGGTTCCAGAGGAAGTTGTTGGTGACCGCGACGCAGAAGGCGATAATCGCCGCCGAGATGTGGTGGAAGTTGAGCGGCCCCACCAAGATCGTGAAGGCGATCAGGTTGACGACGTAGCCCGAACCGCCGACGAAGCCGAACTTGAACAGCTGGGTCCAGTTCTCGGGCTTGCGCGTGCCGCGGCCGATGCGCCTCGCTGTCTCGATCGGGCTCATGGCGTCAAATTGCCGGTTCCGGCGCCGGCAGGCCGAAGTGGTCGAGGACAACCGAAGCGTGGTCGCGCAGCGCCCACTGGTCGCGGCGGCCTGGGCGCTTGGGACCGGTGCCGCAGAAGATCAGCGGCGCCAGCGAGTCGCCGCGGGCGAGGGATCCGTGGCTGCCGCCGCCGACGTGGGTGGTCCCGCCCCAGTCAACGCACTCGTAACCCGGGGCGCAGGAGATCAGGACGTCGCCGGCGTGGGGCGAGCTCAGCGCCGACCAAAGCCGGGCGAAGCCGTCGGGGTACTCCTCGCTGTCGACCCGACGCGGGGTGCGGTCGGCGGCCATCGCGGTCAGGTCGCCCTCGAGTGCCCAGCGGTTGTCGCGCCGGTCGCGGGCGCCCGAGGCTCCGGGGCGGAAGCGCATCTCGGCGCCGGCACGCTCGACGACGGCGTGGGCACCCTCGGGATAGGCCGCGGGCCCGCCGCGCTCGATCGGCGTCCCGTCGGGGCCGGCGAGCCAGGCGACGATGTCGACGCCGTCCATCCCCCGCAGCCGCTCGCGCAGCCGCTCGTGGATGACGCCGAAGCGATCGCCGCCCTCGAGCACGTAGACGGCGCCCGCCCGCGACGTCGGGCTGACGGCGATCTCGGCGTCCTCGGGGTGCTCGGCGTTGGGCTGCAGGACCTGCCAGTCCTCGGCGAGGGCGTCGGCGAGCGGCAGCTCGTCGGTGATCGGCGTCTGCGAGTGATCGGAGGCGAGCAGCACGGCGTTCGTCTCGAGGAACTTCTCGGGCCCGCCGGCGGCGGCGATCACCCGGGCCAGCGACGCGTCGGCGCGCGAGATCGACTCGAGCTGGGCTTCGGGGCCGTGGCGGTGGGAGTAGAAGTCGTTGTCGGGGAGGCTGAGCAACATGAAGTCGTAGAGGTCCTTCTTGACCAGCTCCTCGGCGACGCAGGTCGAGTATTCGTCCCTCGTGCCGGGCCGCGAGAAGGTAGGAACGCAGGGGACCTTACGGCTGGCATAAAGATCGCCGTAAAAGAGCTCGTCCGGGCCCCAGACGGCGTGGCGAAACCGGATCGCCTCCGCCATCCGCTTCGCCATTCCCTCGAGGCTGACCTCGTGGCGGTGGCGGCCGCGGTAGATCAGGAACGGCGTGCAGGCGGTGCGGATTCCAGCGTCGCCGAGGCGCTCGAAGATCGTCGAGACTTCGTGACTGAGGTGCCCGAGATTCATGTTGTAGACGAGGTCGTAGAGGGCGCGGAACATGCCGAAAGCCCGGGTCGCCTCGAAGGAAGAGCCGTACTCGACGTAGCGGCTCTCGAGGCGGTTGAACCAGTTCATACCCATGATCCCGTGCTTGCCCGGGCCGGCGCCGGTCATCATCTCCGAGGTGCAGACGGGGGTGACGGAGGGAAAGCTGGCGACGCAGTTTTCGATCAGCGAGCCGCGCTCGATCAGCGCCTCGAACGTCGGCGCCCGTCCCGACTCGACAGCGTGCATGAGGACGCCCGGGTGCATGGCGTCGACGACGACGAAGATCAGCTTTTTCTGGGCCATCAGTGCTCAGCGCAGCGAGCGCAGGCCCTCGTGCTTGCGGCCCTCGCGGCTGCGCCGCGAGAGACCGAGCCAGAGGAAGGCTCCGCCGGCGAGCAGCGCCAAGACACAGATATAAGAAGGCAGGGAGATCAGCGCCAGCAGCACGGCGGCGCCGGCGACCATCAGGCTGACCGAGCTGGGATCGGCTTCGGCGCGTTGACGCGCGCCGGAGACGACCGAATCGGTAAGCGTCATCGACAGCACCGCGAGCGGGGCGCCGGGCACGATCCCGATCCAGGCGACGCTGGTCTCGGGGGCGAGAGAGGCAGCGAACAGCACGCCGCCGGCGACTCCAGCGAGGGCAAGCAGCCATTGGCGTCGCTCGCCCAGATAGGCGAGCGACCCCGCCAGCATGCCTGCGGCGATGGCAAGTCCGATGCCTTGGCAGATGGCGAAGAACACGTTCGGGCAGGAAAGCTAGACGATTGCCGCCGCCCAACCGATTACGCCCGGGCGACGACCCCCGCGCACCTGAGCCACACTTAGAGCGTGCCCGAAGAAACGCCCTCCGAACGCCCCCGGGAATCGGCGCCCGCGCCGCGCCGCCGCGCTCATTCGCGCTCGAGCGACCTGCAGCGCTACGCGGGCCTGTTCGCCAAGCGGACCGGCGTCATGCGCTCGTCGGCGATGCGCGACCTGATGGCGATCACCGCCCGCCCCGAGGTGATCTCGCTTGCCGGCGGCCTGCCCGACACCTCGACCTTCCCGCCGAAGAGCTTCGCCGCGCAGATGACGCGGATCGCCCAGGAATCCTCGGCCGAGGCCCTCCAATACGGCCCCACCGAGGGCTTCGAGGAGACCAAGGCGTGCATCGTCGACGTGATGGCGGCCGAGGGAATGCGCGCCGACCCCGAGGACCTGATCGTCACCACCGGCGGCCAGCAGGCGATCGACCTGGTCTGCAAGACGCTGATCGACCCCGGCGACGTCGTCATCTGCGAGGCGCCGACCTATCCCGGCGCGGTCCCGACCCTCTGCAGCTATGAGGCGGACGTGATCCAGGTCGAGACCGACGACGATGGGATGAAGGTCGACGAGCTGCCGGAGCTGCTCGCCCGCCTCGCGCGCGAGGGTCGGCGGCCGAAGTTCATCTACTCGATCCCCACCTTCCAGAACCCGGCCGGGGTGACGATGTCGGGCGAGCGCCGCCGGCGCCTGGTCGAGATCGCGCGCGAGAACGAGATCCTTGTCCTCGAGGACAACCCCTACGGGCTGCTGCGCTTCGAGGGCGACCCCGAGCCCTCGCTCTACGGCCTCGACGGTGGCGACTACGTGATCTACGTCGGCACGTTCTCGAAGATCCTCTCGCCGGGGATCAGAATCGGCTGGGTCGTCGCGCCGCCCCCGGTGCTGGCGAAGATCACCCTCGGCAAGCAGGCCTCGGACCTCTGCACCTCGACCCTGACCCAATACTTCGTCCGCGAGTACTTCGCCGAGGGAAAGTGGCGCGCATACATCGAGGACCTGGTCGGGATCTACCGGACGCGGCGCGACGCGATGCTTGACGCCCTCAGCAAGCACTTCCCGGAGGCGGCCTCCTGGACCCACCCCGAGGGGGGGCTCTTCGTCTGGGCGACGCTGCCCGAGTACATCGACACCACCGACCTGCTGGCCAAGGCGCTGAACGAGAACGTCGCCTTCGTTCCCGGGCGGGCCGCCTACATCGACGGACGCGGAGGTTCATCGATGCGGCTCAATTTCTCCGGCTCGTCCGAAGATGAGATCCGCGAGGGCGTGCGGCGAATCGGTGGTGTGATCTCGGAGCAGGTCGAGCTGTACACGACAATCACCCGAGAACAACCCGTCGTCCAACCCGAAGGACCCGCCGGCGACGTGGTCCCTCTCCCTCCCCGCCAGGAGGGCTCATGAAGGTCGCGGTCCTCAAAGGTGGCAAGTCGCTCGAGCGCGGCGTCTCGCTGCGCTCAGGCGCCCGGGTCGAGGACGCGCTCGGCTCGCTCGGCCACGAGATCGTCTCGCTCGACGTCGGCGCCGACCTCGTCTCCCGCCTCCGCGACGAGAAGCCCGACGTCGCCGTGATCGCCCTCCACGGGCCCGGCGGCGAGGACGGCACCGTCCAGGAGCTGCTCGAGATCCTTGGCGTCCCCTACACCGGCCCCGGTGTCGCCGCCTGCGGGCGCTGCGCCGACAAGGTCGTCGCCAAGCAGCTCTTCCGCGCCGCCGGCATCCCGACGCCGGACTGGTTCGCCTTCAACTCGACCGCGTTCGGCGAGCTCGGCGCCGCCGACGCGCTCGAGGAGATCGAGGCTCGGCTTGGTTTTCCGCTCGTGGTCAAGCCCTCGGGCCAGGGCTCGGCGCTCGGGGTCCGCTTCGCCGCCGACCGCGGCCAGATCCCGGGCGCGCTGGTCGCCGCCTTCAGCTACGGAGACCGCGTGCTGCTCGAGCGCTACGTCTTGGGTCGGGAGCTCGCGATCAGCGTCATCGACGGCGAGCCGCTGCCGGCGGTCGAGGCCATCCCCCACGCCGACGACGCCTACGACTACGAGGCGCGCTACGAGATCGGCCGCACCGAGTTCGCCTGTCCCGCCGATCTCGACTCGGGCGAGGCCGCCAACGTCGCCGAGCTCGCGACCCAGGCCTACACCGTCCTCGATTGCGCCGGCGCCGTCCGCGTCGACATGATGCTCGACGCCGAAGGCCCGCAGCTGCTCGAGGTCAACGCGATCCCGGGCCTGACCGACACCAGCCTGTTGCCTATGGCCGCCGAGGCGGCGGGAATGACGTTCGAGGGTCTGGTCGGGCGGCTGGTCGAGCTCGCGCTCGCCAACCAGAGCGAAGCCGCGAAGCTCGCCTAGCTGTCGCCGGAGGCGAAGTCCTCGGGCGAGACGTTGTCGAGGAAGTCCTTGAACTTCTCGACGACCTCTTCGGCGTCCTCGACCTCGGCGCCCTCGAATTCGATCGCCGATTCCTCGATCACTTCTTCGGCGGCGAAGATCGGCGCCTCGACGCGGACGGCGAGGGCAAGGGCGTCGGAGGGGCGCGAGTCGATCTCGACCTCGGAGCCGTTGACCGAAATCGTGATCTGGGCGAAAAAGGTGTTGTCGCGAAGCTCGGTGACCGAGACCTTCTCGCACTTGGCGTCCATCTGGTCGAGGACCTCGCTGAGCAGGTCGTGGGTCATCGGCCGCGGGGTCGATGCGCCCTGGAGCTTCATTAGGATCGCCGCCGCCTCGGGATGACCGATCCAGATCGGCAGGAACTTGTTGCCGTCGACGGTCTTCAGCAACACGATCGGCTGCTTGCCGACCATGTCGAAGCTGACCCCGTAGATGGTCATCCGCTGCAAGTCGGTCTCCCGGCTGGGCTCATCGGACGATTATAGGTTCCGGTCTTCTCGCTCCGGTTACCCTGGGCTTGTGATCAGCTCGTCACGTCAGGCGTTCATCAACGCTCCAGCCGAGGAGGTCTTCGAGTTGATCGCCGACAAGGAGCGGCAGACCGAGTGGTGGCCCGACACCAAGGTCTTCGAATGCGAGGGCGAGCAGTTCGTCGAGGGCTGCAAGATCCGCAACGTCAACGCGCGCCCCTGGCCGATGGGCGACCTCGAGACGACGCTCGAGCTCGCCAAGCTGATTCCCGGCAAGGAGGTCGTGATCCGCTGCCTCGACACCGGCACCTACACGCGATCGGTGATCACCGACGCCCAGGGCGGCGCCTTTCTCGAGTGCGAGGCCGGCAACGACCCCAAGAACCTCAGCATGCGCGTCATGGACGCGACGATCGGCAAGCGCCTCTTCGCCCGCTGGGTCGACCACGCCGTCGACAAGATTCAAGAAGTCGCCGAGAACAAACCCCAGACGGCAGCGGACGCGGAGCGGAGCAGCCGTCGGTTTTGATGGGCGATCCAGGACTCGAACCTGGGACCTCGTCCTTATCAGAGACGCGCTCTAACCAACTGAGCTAATCGCCCGCTACATAAATCGCCGGCTCCTCCGCTTCGCGTCCGGGGCCGGCTCGGGCGAGAGTTTAGCTTCGAGAGATTCTCTTGGCCAGCGCTTTGAGCTCGTCCATATCCGAGAACCGCAGCTCGGCCTTGATCTCCTTGCCGGCCGCGCGGACCCTGACGTCGGCGCCGAGGGCTTCGCCGAGCGAGTCCTCGGCCTCGGTCATCGCCGCCTTCTCGTCGGCGCTGACGGACTTGGCTTTCGGCCTCGCCGGCTCGCCGGCGGCCTTGGCGCGGCGCTCGGTCTCGCGCACCGACCAGCCGTCCTTGGCGGCCCGGCGGGCGAGCTTGCGCCGCTCGCCCTGGTCGCGTACGAGCAGCAGGGCGCGGCCGTGGCCCTCGCTGAGATCGCCGCCGGAGAGCAGGGCCAGCGCCTCGTCGGGCAGATCGAGGATGCGGATCAAGTTGGAGATCGCGGCGCGGCTGCGGCCGACCCGGCGGCCGAGCTCTTCCTTGGAGATGCCGAGGTCGTCGACCAGCGAGGCGCAAGCTCTCGCCTCATCCACAGGGTTGAGGTCCTCGCGGACCATGTTCTCGATCAGCGCCGCCTGCAGCCGGTCGTCGTCGGGGCTGACGCGGACGACCGCGGGCACGGTCTTCAGCCCGGCCTGTCGCGCGGCGCGCCAGCGGCGCTCGCCGGCGATCAGCTCGTAGCGCTCGCCGCCGGCGTCGAGCGGTCGGACGATCAGCGGCTGCAGCAACCCGGTCGAGGAGATCGAGTCGGCGAGTGCCTGCAGCGGCCCGGCCTCGAACTCCGAGCGCGGCTGGTCGGGGTTCGGCTCGATCTTGCCGACCGCCAGGTCGAGCAGCTCGGGCCCGCCCGAGGCGGCCTCGGGCAGGATCGCCGCCAGGCCCTTGCCCATTCCGCGCTTCGTCGCTGCCATCAAGAGCCCCGAGACATGCCCGGATTCGAAGCGGAGGACATGTCGATTGATGTCAGCTCCTCGGCGAGGGCCTTGTAGGCGTTCGAGCCCGCCGAATCCGGGTCGTGGCTGGTCACCGGCTCGCCGTAGCTCGGCGCCTCGGCGACCCGGATCGAGCGCGGGATCACGGTCTCGAAGACACGGCCGGGGAAGTGCGCGCGCAGCTCGCGCTCGACGTCCTGGGCAAGCCGGGTGCGCTCGTCGTGCATCGTGATCACCGCTCCCGCGAGCTCGAGGCCGGGATTCAACTCGCGGCGGATCAGCTTCAGCGTGTCGAGGAACTGGACCACTCCCTCGAGTGCCAGATACTCCGCCTGGACCGGGACGACGACGCTGTCGGCGGCGACGAGGGCGTTGACGGTGACCGGGCCCAGCGAAGGCGGGCAGTCGAGCAGCGTGCAGGCAAAGCGCTCGCGGATCGGGCCGAGGCCTTCCGCGAGCCGCGTCTCGAAGCCCTCGATCCGCGGCAGCTCGACCGAGGCGCCGGCGAGGTCGCGGTTGGCGGGCACCATCCACAGGTTGTCGGGCCCGGCGGGGACGGCGGCCTCGGCGACCGAGGTCTCGCCGGTCAGGCAGTCATAGGAAGAGGGCCGCATGTCCTTGGCGAGGCCGAGGGCGATGGTCGCGTTGCACTGGGCGTCGAGGTCGACGACCAGCGTCTGGCGGCCCGAGGCCGCTACACAAGCGCCCATGTTGACCGCGGTCGTCGTCTTGCCGACACCGCCCTTCTGGTTTGCGATTGCGAAGACTGTCATGGGGATGATTCGGTCACGAACTTCATTGGTTAGCCGACTTACCTTGCTTCCTTTGCGGTGGTTCGGCCCCGAACGGCCGCTTCTTTGCGATCCCGGGCCGGCGCGGCAGGCCTTCGGGCGTAGGGCCATTCTTACGGAGGAGGTGGATGTGCCGGTGAAGCGAGCCGGCATATGGCCCGACGGCGGTGATTTCCACCGGCTCGATCGCCAGCCGCTCCGAGGCCCGCTCCATCTCGGCCTCCTCCTCGGGGTCGCGGCGGCCCTTCCAGCAGACCAGGTGCCCGCCATTCACCAAGAGAGGCGACGCCAGCTCCGCCAGCGTCGCCAGCCGCCCGACCGCGCGGGCGGTGACCGCGTCATAGGCCTCGCGCCCCTCCCCCGCCGCCAGCGTCTCGGCGCGCTCGCAGACGGCGCGGGCGTTGATCAAGCCGAGCTCGTCGATGGCCGCGGCGATGAACTCGCATTTGCGCGCGGTCGCCTCGACCATGTCGACCCGCGCGTCCGGCAGCTCGGCGGCGAGGACCAGACCCGGCAGCCCGGCGCCCGAGCCGATGTCGGCGATCTGTTTTGCCTTGCGCAGCCCGCCGGGCTCGATGCCGCTGCGCGAGTCGGCGATGTGGACCTTGCGGACCTCGGCGGGATCGGTCACGGACGTGGGAGCGCGGTCGCTGCTCAGCAGCTCGACCAGCGGCTCGAGGTCCGTCGTCAATCCGTCAGCAGCGGCGCGACGACGACGAAGCGGTGGGGCTCGTCGCCCTCACTGTAGGTCTCGATGCCGGGGCGTTCGCGCAGGTACTCGTGGATCACGCGGCGCTCGGCGGCGCTCATCGGTTCGAGCTCGATCGGCCGGGCGCCGCTGAGGGCCTCTTCGGTGACGCGGTCGGCGCGGTGCTCGAGCGCCTCGCGGCGGCGCTCGCGGTAGCCGGCGGCGTCGACGATCACGCGCTTGCGGTCGGGCAAGCCTTGGTGGGCGGCCTGGAAGCAGAGCAGCTGCACCGCGTCGATCGTCTGCCCGTGGCGACCGATCAGCAGCCCCAGCTCCTCGCCCTCGATCGAGCCGACGATCGTCTCCTCGTCTTCGGAGACGTTGACTTCGCCCTCGAGGCCGAGACCCTCGAGGACCTGCTCGAGGATCACCTTGACGCGGTCGGCCGGGGCTTCGGGCATCTCCTTCAACTCAGCCACGGCTACCGCCGTCGCTTCTTCTTGCGCGGCGGAGGAGGAGGTGCCTTGGTCGGCATCGCGGCGGCCGCGGGTGCACCCGCGGCGATCTCGTCCGGAGTCGGCGCCTTGCCCTTGTTGTCGGGAGCCGGGAAGAAGACCTTGATCACGGCCTGCTGCCCCATCGTCCAGACGTTGGAGGTGATCCAGTAGAGAACGACGCCGGCCGGGAAGCCGATGATGATCGGGGCGAAGACGAGTGGCAGGCCGAGGGTGATCCAGCGCTGCGAGCCGGCCGCGCTCGAGGACATGATCAGGCCGGCGACGAGTTGGGTGCCGACGTAGAGGACGACGAGGATGATCAGCTCCGAGCCGTGGGCCTTCGCGGTCAGCTCTTTGATGAACCACCAGCCCGCGTTTCCGACCTCGTTCTGGAACGTCTGCGAGCGCAGCGTGTAGAGGATCGCGATGAAGAACGGGAGCTGGAGCAGCAGCGGGAAACACGAGGCGAGCGGGTTGACGCCGTGCTCCTTGTAGAGACCCATCATCTCGCGCTGGAGGCGCTCGCGATCGTCCTTGTAGCGCTCCTGGATCTCCTTCAGGTGCGGCTGCAGGGCCGACATCTCGCGCATCGAGCGGATCTGCTTCACCGACAGCGGCAGGATCGCCGCGCGGATCAGGAAGGTCAGGGCGATGATGCACCAGCCCCAGGGGAGCCCGATCGTGCCGTTCATCCAGACCAGGATGTCGTTGGTCCAGTTGATCAGGAAGAAGAGGGCCAGCATTAAACCTGCATCTCCTCGGCAACATGACCCGCCGACTGCTCCGCTTCGCCATAAACCGACAGCTCCTCGGGCTTCGCCCTGCGGGGCTGTCGGGGGTGGGCGCAATCGGGGTGGGCCGTATCAGCCGAACGGAAGAGCCTGCGATCAGCGAGATCGTCGATGCCACCGTCACTCAAGGGGTTGCAGCGCAGCAGGCGCCAGGCGGCGACGATCGAGCCGCGGACCGGACCGAGCTCCTTGACCGCCTGCGCCGCGTAGTTCGAGCAGGTCGGGTAGTACTTGCAGCGCTGGGGCAGCGCCGGCGAGATCCAGCGCTGGTAGGCGGCGATCGGCCAGAGCAGCAACCGTTTCACGTTTTACGCTCCTCGCCCGGGTCTTCAAAGAGGAGGCTCTCGAGCGAGGCGGCAACGCCCTCGGTTCCCTCGCGGTCGACGAGCTCCTCGACCCCCGGCCGGGCGACGATGACGAAGTCGTGACCCGCCGGCAGCCGCTCGCCCAGGGCCCAGAACGCCTCGCGCAGGCTGCGCTTGACCTTGTTGCGGGTCACGGCCTTGCCGACCTTGCGGCTGACCGAGATGCCGAGCCGCGGCTCGCCGCCGGGCTCGGTCGGGAAGGTGTAGACGACGAGGTGGCGGTTGGCTCGCGAGGAGCCATCGCGGTAGACGCGATCGAAGTCACCGCTCCTTGTGAGCCGGCCACGCTTGCGGCGCTCGGCCATCAACGCGACGCCACTACTACGGGGTCAGCCTCTTGCGGCCCCGCCTGCGGCGGCGGCTCAAGATGGTGCGGCCCGACCGGGTGCCGCTGCGCGCCCGGAAACCGTGGGTCTTCGCGCGCTTTCTCTTCTTGGGCTGGTAGGTCCGCTTCATCGGGGGCGTGAGTATACGGACCTCACGGCTTCACAAATCTTTTTCGCGCGAGTTGCAGGCAGCTCGTTGGCGAGGCTGGGGACCGCCCGAGGGCCGGGGCTATCATCGCCGCGCGCCGGGGCATCCCGGGAAAGCCAAGAGAGGAGGTCCGGGGTTCGAGATCAGCTGCCAGATGCAGCGGGCGAAGAGCTC
Organism: Solirubrobacterales bacterium; assembly: GCA_033855935.1. Lineage (GTDB taxonomy): Bacteria > Actinomycetota > Thermoleophilia > Solirubrobacterales > 70-9 > JAWVFN01. The sequence continues at coordinate 13,668 of JAWVFN010000109.1, forward strand.
GCCGGGGCCTGGCGGCAGATCCGCGAGGACCTCAGGGCCTCGCTCCCCGACTCGACGTATCGTCTCTGGCTCGACCCGCTGCGGATCGCCGCCGCCCGCGGATCGACGCTCTATCTGACCGCGCCGAAGCAGGTACGAGTCTGGGTCGAACGCCGCTACGCCGACCTTCTGGGCCGCACGGTCCGCGCCCACTCCCCGTTCGAGGAGATCCGCTTCGTCGAGGAGGACGGAGTGATCGCCGACGA
>JAWVFN010000110.1:0-2985 GCA_033855935.1 Solirubrobacterales bacterium
TCGCCTCCGAGATGGTTGTCCGAGCCGCAAAGGAGGACCTCGACGTCGCGCAGCTCGAGATCAACTATCTGCCCCGCGAGGGGAGCTCGAAGCTCTCTTCGTTCAGCGACGGCTGGCGCCACATCAAATATCTGCTGGTCAGCAGCCCGACCGCGCTGTTCATGGTCCCCGGGGCGACGCTGCTCGTGCTCGGTGCGATCGGGATGCTGATCTCGGGGCTCGGGGTCTCCGTCTTCGGGCGCGAGTGGCAGCTGCACACGATGATCGCAGCGGCGCTGGCGACGATCATCGGTCTCCAGGTCGTAAGCCTGGCCTTGAGCGCGCGTACGTTCGGCGTCAACAGCTTGGGCGAAAAGCCCGACCGGTTGCTCTCCTGGGGCGCCCGGCACCTGTGGCTCGAGCGCGGCTTGCTGATCGGGGGGATCTTCCTGCTCCTCGGAGTGGCGGTCGCCGGCCGGATCGTGCTGACCTGGGTTGACCGTGGATTCGGTCAGCTCAGCGAGGAAAAGGAGATCGTCTTCGCTGCGGTCTTGATCATCGCCGGCGTACAGGTGATTTCCACGTCCTTCTTTCTCAGCATCCTCGGCCTGGCGCGCCAAGACGGCCCAGCGAAGCGCTAGAGCAGACCCAGGCTGTCGAGAGTCCGGCGCAGCCCGTCCTCGATCGGCGTCGTGCGCCAGCCCAGCTCACGCTGGGCCTTGGATGAGTCCGCCCGGGCCTGCCACTGGAAGAAGTGGAGCTGGCCGCGGGCGAGCAGCGGCGGTCGGCGGATCAGCCGCGAGACGCCCTCGCCCACGCTCGCGAAGGCCCTGGCGATCGGGACCGGCATCACCGGCGGCACGCGACCGCGGCCGGCGATGCTCACTACCTCTTCGGCGATCTCCTTGAGGCTGAGATAGCCGTCGCTGAGGATGTAGCGCTCACCGTCGGGCGCCTCGTCGGCGACGAGCAGGTGGCCGGCGGCGACGCCGTTGGTGAAGACGAGCCCGAGGCCGCCCGGAACCAGGGCCGGGAGCTTGTTCTTGACCAGGGGCTCGAACAAGCCGTTCTCGAGCGCGTGGCTCGAGGTCGGGCCCGGCCCGTAGACACCGGTCGGGTTCGTCATCACGACCTCCATGCCGTCGCGTTCGGCGAGCACGAGCTCCTCGGCGTGCTGTTTCGAGCGCTCGTAGGCCGTTCCCTTCGGATAGTCGGCGACGTTGCTCTCGTCGAACGTCGCCCCCTGCTCGGCGTGGAAGACGTCGTTGGTGGAGGTATGGACGAAGCGCCGGACCCCGGCCTTCTTTGCTGCGCGAGCGAGGTTGGCGCTGCCCTGCGCGTTGATCCGCTCGAAATCAGCCTCGTCGGCGAGCCACTGCTCGGGGATGCCCATCGCGTTGAAGACGAGCTCGCAGCCCGTGACCGCGGCCGGTAGCGAGCTGGGGTCGGTGACGTCGCCGGCGACGAGCTCGACGTCCACGGGCAGCATGGTCTCGGCGCGGGCCGGGTCGCGGACGAGAGCACGGACCTCGTCGCCACGCGCCAGCAGCGCCGTCGCGATCGCGTGGCCGACCTTGCCCGTCGCCCCGGTGACCAGTGCCTTCATCCGTTCGACTCTACTTTTCCCCAGTCCATCGCCACCGTCAGGTCGGGCATGATCTCGATCGGCCGCTCCTCGACGACGGCCGAGGCCGTGTGGACGAGGCGCGCGTGGAGCGCGTCGGCGTCGTCGAACTGGCCGGCGACGATCGGCTCGAGCAGTCGCGCCCCCGGGCGGTGGCCGTCGCGGAACGCGTAGGCGGGGATGATCGTCGCGCCGGTCTCGAGCGCGAGCGCCACGAGGCCGGTCGCAAAACGAACCGGCCGGTTGACGAACTGCTCAACCCGGCCGCGCTTTGTCGCCGCGGTGTCGACCGCGAGCCAGCAGGTCTGATTCCGGCTCAGCAGCTCGCGGAAGATCGGATAGGTGCCACCGCGGCCGACGAATCGCGCGCCGGCGGCCTCGAGGCGGGCGACCTTGGCCGGCAGGTAGCGGGCCCGGGAGCCGGCGGTCACCTTGCCGGGCTTGATCTTGTCCCAGCGCGCGATGTAGAAGCGCGCGTCGTCTTCGGACAGCCGCAGCGCCAGCGCGTGCTGCAGCGACGCCATCGGCCCGAAATGCAGCCCGGCGACGATCACGCCGCGGCCGGCCGCGCGGGCCTGGTCGAGGCGCTCGATGCCCTCGATCCGCAGGCGCCGATCGAGCCATGGCCGCCAGAAGATCTCGTCCTGGATCCGGTACTCGCGCAGATGCGCCCGTGCGAAGTGGCGCAAGACGGCGACGTCGGTCGAGCGGGTCATCGAATAGGCCCGCGAGAGCGCCTGGTCGCGGGGCCCGGGCCGGTACATCGCCAGGACACCGGCGAGCGAGGCCAGCGGCATCGCCAATGCCGCCGGCAGCAGGCGGTGGGTCCCCTCGCGACAGTAAATCCGCTCCCAAAGGGGCACATCGCCGGGGGTGATGTAGCCCGCGGTCGGCTGTTCGATCTCGCGCAGCGCATCCTCAAGTGCAGCGTCGGGACTCGGCGTTTCGGGTCGGCCCATCGCCATATACTGGCCCTAGTCGACTGACTGGTCAGTCAACCAGTAATGCGCGCCGCCGCCGTACAGCTCAATTCCACCGCCGACAAGCCTCGCAATCTCGAGATCGCCGAGCGCTTGGTCCGCGAAGCCGCCGCCGCCGGGGCCGACCTCGTCGTGCTGCCTGAGAAGTGGACGCTGCTCGGTTCGGCCGAGGATCTCGAGGCCGACGCCGAGCCACTCGACGGCGAGTCGATCTCGGCCGCCCGTTCGTGGGCGCGCGAGCTCGGCATCGACCTGCTCGCCGGCAGCTTCGCCGAGCGCCAGGACTCGGGGAAGCTCGCCAACACCTCCGTCCTGATCCGCCGCGACGGCGAGATCGAGGCGACCTACCGCAAGATCCACATGTTCGACGTCGACGTCGGCGGAGTCGCCTACCGCGAGTCC
>JAWVFN010000111.1:0-5655 GCA_033855935.1 Solirubrobacterales bacterium
AGACGAAGGAGCCGCCCGACCAGACCGCGGAGTTCAGCGCCGCGAGCTTGTTGTCGTTCGGCGGGATGATCGTCGCCCAGTACTCCTTGACGAGGTCCTCGTGCTCGCGAAGCGCGGTGTCCATGTCGGTGAAGATCACGCCCTGGGCCTCGAGCTTCTCGTTCACCTGGTGGTAGACGACCTCGGACTCGTACTGGGCGCCGACGCCGGAGAGGAACTTGCGCTCGGCCTCGGGGATGCCGAGGCGGTCGAAGGTGTTCTTGATGTCCTCGGGGACCTCCGACCAGTCGCGGCTGTTCTTCTCGGAGGCGCGGACGAAGTAGTGGATGTCGTTGAAGTCGATCTGGTCGAGGTCGCCGCCCCACTGCGGGGTCGGGCGCGACTCGAAGTGGTCGTAAGCCTTGATGCGGAAATCGCGCATCCACTGCGGCTCGTCCTTGTACTCGGAGATCGACTCGACGACTTCGCGCGAGAGGCCCTTGGGCGCCTTGTAGGCGTAGCCGGCCTCGGAATCGCTGAAGCCGAACTTCTCCTTGTAGTCGGAGTTGATCCCGCCGAGCTCTTTCTGCTCTGCGTCGCGCTGCTTTGCGATTGTCTCTGGCGTTGCCATCTGATGTCCGATCCTAGAGGGGGCGGGGGCGGTCGCTTATTCCTACCCGCGTAGTCGGGATTTTAGCGGGTCGGGTACTCAGACCTCGATCTTGACGATCCCCTCCTCGACGGAAACAGGGAAGGTCTCGACCGGCTGGTAGGCGGGCAGCGTCTTCGGCCGCCCGGTGGTGACGTCGAAGAGCGATCCGTGGCGCGGGCATTCGACGGTGCAGCTGGCGGCGTCGAATTCGCCCTCGGCGAGCGGGCCGTCGTCGTGCGAGCAGCGGTCCTCGATCGCGTAGTAAGCGCCGCCGCAATGGAAGACGCCGATCTTGCGCTCGTCGGGAGCAGTGATCAGCTTCATCGAGCCCTCGGGGAGCTCGGCCTCGGGGCAGACGTCGAAGGTCAAATCAGAGAGCGGTCGCCTCGGAGGGGTCGCCGCGCTCGCCCTCGTCCTCCCAGTCGGCGGACTCGCCGAGGCTGGCGCCCTTGACGACCTTGAGGCCGAGCATCGCGCACTTCATCCGCGTCGCGGAGATGTCGATGCCGAGCAGCTCGAGGACGAACTGCTTGTCGAGGCGGATCAGCTCCTCGCGCGTCATCCCCTCGAGCTCGTCTGTGAGCAGCGAGGTCGCCGCGGTCGAGATCGCGCAGCCCTGGCCCTCGAACGAGACCTCGGCGACTTTGCCGTCGTCGCCGAGCTTGATGAAGACGTGCTGGGCGTCGCCGCAGAACGGGTTGTTGTCCTCGAAGTCGAGGTCGTACTCCTCCAGCCGGCCCTGGTTGTGGGGCCGCTTGTAGTGCTCGAGGATCTGATCTCGATAGAGCTCGTCCATACACCGAGGCTAGCGAAGCGGCCAAGCGACCTCGGTCTCTGGGAGACTTCGCGCGTGAAGCGCGCTGCAGTAGCCCTGGCTCTGGCTTTCGCGGTCTTGACGCCGGCGAGTGCCGGCGCGGCCGTTCTCTACGACCAGAGTGCGACGGTCGATTCCAGCGAGGCCGTCAGCTCCCGCGAGAACGGGAGCGCGAGCAGCATTTCCCAGGCTGCCGACGACTTCACGGTTCCAGCCGGGCTTCCGTGGAGTGTCACCTCGATCGAGGTCCCGGGAGGGCGGGTTAGCGGCGACACGATGAGCGTCTTCGTCTACCTCGACGCCGGCGGCTTCCCAGGCCCCCAGGTCTTCAGCCAAGCTGGGATTCCGATCCCCGTCACCGCCGTTGCGCCGCTCACCGAGGCCTTCCCGGTATCCGGCCTTAACCTGGCGCCCGGCCACTACTGGCTTTCCCTGCAGGTCCATGGCGTGGGCGTCTGGGACTGGTACCCGGTCACGCCCGTGCGAGGCCTGCAGGCCGTCTACCGCACGTCGGGCACGTCGAGCCCGGGACCGTGCTTTGGGAACTGGGGCAGGCTGTCGGTCCCCAACTGCGGCCTCGCCGGACACGAGGCCGACCACGACCTCGGCTTCACGCTGCTCGGCTCGGTGCCGGCGCTGCCCGCCGCGACCCACAAGTGCAAGAAGAAGAAAAAGAAGAAGAAGCACCACAAGAAGTGCAAAAAGAAGAAGCATCACTAGCGGCTTAGGCAGGCGATAGGGTGGCGGCGTGATCGTCCTCATCATCGTCGTCGGGCTGCTGGTCCTCGCCGCGCTCTTCTTCTGGCTGACCTACAACGGGCTGGTCAACAAGCGCAACGCGGTCGACAACAGCTGGGCCCAGATCGAGGCCGCGCTACAGCGACGGCACGACCTGATCCCGAACCTGGTCGAGGCCGTCAAGGGCTACGCGAAGCACGAGCAGTCGACCTTCGAGGATGTGACCAAGGCCCGCGGCGCCGCCCAGTCGGCGAGCGCACCGCCGGCCGCCTCGGCCGCGGAGGGGATTCTCGGCGCCGCGATCGGCCGTCTGATGGTCGTCGCCGAGCAGTACCCGGCGCTGCGCGCGACCGAGAACTTCCAGCAGCTGCAGAATCAGCTCTCCGAGACCGAGGACCAGATCCAGATCACCCGCCGCGTCTACAACGACACGGTGCAGACCTACAACACGGCGATCCAGATCTTCCCTCCCAACCTCGTCGCCAACGCTCTGAACTACACCAAGCGCGACTTCTTCGACGCTCCGGCCGGATCCGAGGCGACGCCCGAGGTCAGCTTCGGCGGTGGCGACGCCCCCCAGGGCGAGGCCCCCGCCACGAAGTGAGGATCCGCGGGCGCCTGCTGATCCTCGCGGCCATCGCGGCCGCCGTGCTGGCGCTCCCGGCGATCGCGCAGGCGCGCAGCGCCGACATAACGGACGCCAATATCCAGCTCTCGCTGGCGCCGGATTCGAGCCTGCTCGTCACCGAGAACCTGAAGTTCGACTACAAGGGCACCTTCCAGGGCTCCTACCGCGACATCGCGCTGCTCCACGGCGAGCAGATCACCGACGTCAGCGTCTCCCAGGACGGCCAGCGCTTCAAGCCCGGCGGCAACACGGCGCTCGGTAGCCACGATCAGCCGGGCGTCTTCGGAGTCACGTCGCTGCCGGGAGAGCCCGGCGCGCGGATTGTCTGGCACTACGCGGCGAGCGACGAGCAGAAGACGACGACCATTCACTATCGCGTCGTCGGAGCGGTGGTCGCCTACGACGACATCATCGATGTCCCCTGGAAGGTCTGGGGCTCGCAGTGGCAGTTCGACCTCAACAACCTCTCGGCGTCGTTCAGCAACGCGAACATCGACCCCGGCAATCCCGAGTCGAGGATCTGGGTCGGCCCTCGGGATGTCGAGGCCAAGACCCAGCTCGAGTCCGGCGTCGCGCGGATGACTGCCAACGACATCCAGTCCGGCCAGTTCGTCGAGATGCGGGTCACCTTCCCGCGGCCGCCGGGCCTGAACGTCAGTGGCGCCCGCGTCGTTCCCGGCGCAGGCTTTCCGAAGATCGCAGCCGACGAGAAGGCCCAGGACGACAAGTTCAACAAGCCGTGGAACAAGGTCAAGCGCTTCATCGGTCACAACGCCGCGGCTCTGGCGCTCGCGCTGCTCGCGCTCGGGATCGCCGGGATGGCGCTGCTGCGCTTCGCCGCCCTCGAGCACAAGACCTCGACGCCGAAGTACCTGCCCGAGCCCCCTGACGACGCGCCGCCGGCGCTTGCCTACGGGCTCGCCCACGAAGGCGCCGACTCCACCAACACCGTCTTGGCGACCCTGCTCGACTTGACCGAGCGCGGCTTCTACGACACCAAGACCGAGGCTGCGAAGAAAGAGAAACTCGACCTTTCGATCGCCAAGGCCGCGAAGCGCCCGAGTGCCGAGAAGTTGACCGTCTACGAACAGAAGGTCCTCGGCTTCTTCGACGAACTGCTCGGCGATGAGACCGTTGCAATGTCGGCGATGAAGGACAAGGTCCCCGAGCACAGCGCGACCTGGCGAGCCAAGTGGGAGGACATGACCGGCGCCCTGAACTCCGCCGACGAGGGCCAGCTCCAGTGGGACCGCGAGCTGGGCAAGTACCAGGCCCTGATCCTGCTCGGGATCGCAGTGTTCGGCGCCGTGATCGCGATCTGCTCGAGCCTCGTCGAGCACACGCTTTGGCTGCCGGTCGTGATCTGCGCGGTCGCCTTCCTGATCGTCGCGGTCCTGGGCGGCACCTCGATCAAGCGCCTCGCGCCCGAATACCGCGAGCGCCAGGCGAAGTGGGCCGCGTTCGAGCGCTGGACCAAGGACTTCCCCAGCCTCAAGGACGACCCGCCGGCGACGCTCGCGCTCTGGAAGAAGATCCTGATCTACGGCGTCGCCTTCGGCACCGCCGAGCGCATGATCAAATCGGGACGGATACCGGAGCCGGTGACGAGCGCCTCCGGCAGCGGCTGGAGCTACTACTACCTGGGGGGTGGCTTCATCGGCAGCGACCTCAGCGGCAACGCCTTCAGCTCGGGCTTCTCCTCCCAGGTCGCTCCAGAGTCATCGAGTGGGGGAGGCGGGGGCTTCTCCGGCGGCGGCGGCTTCTCCGGCGGCGGCGGCGGCGGGTCCTGGTAGCCGTGATCGAGGCCGTTCCCGATATGCCGCAGGGCACGATCGGCTTCAAGGCCTCCGGCGAGATCACGGCCGAGGAGCTGGAGAAGGAGGCGCTGGCGCCGCTCCGGGCCAAGGTCGAGGCGCGGGAGCCGCTGCGCGTGCTGACACTCGTCGACCACCTTCACGAAGACCCGCGCGCGATCTGGGAGAGCCTCAAGGCCGACGCCGAGTTCGGCCTCCTCAAGCGCGGCTCGTGGTACCGGATCGCCGTCGTCTCCGACCTCGGCTGGGCCCAGCGGCTGAGCAAGATGTTCGGCTGGGCCGCCCCGGGCGAGCTGCGAGCCTTCGAGGAGAGCGAGCTCGAAGCCGCCAAGGCCTGGCTCGCGAGCGAGGGCTAGAGCCCGAAGACGCGCCGCGCGTCGTCGAGGCCCTCGACCAGGCGGTCGATCTCCTCGGGCGTCGTGTAGACGCCGAAGCTTGCCCGCGCGGTGGCGGGGACGCCGAGGCGCTCCATCAGCGGCTGGGCGCAGTGGTGGCCGGCGCGGACGGCGATGCCGTGGCGGTCGAGGATCTCGGAGACATCGTGGGCGTGGACGCCCTCGAGCTCGAACGACACCGGGCCGACGCGCTCGGGGCCGCGCGGCGGGCCGAACACGGTCAGCCCGTCAACGTCGGCAAGCCGCTGCAACGTGAAGTCTGCGGTTTCGCGTTCGTGGGCGAGCACCGCGTCCATGCCGACGCCGTCGAGCCAGCGGATCGCTGCAGCGAGGCCGATCGCCTGGGCGATCGCCGGGGTGCCGGCCTCGAACCGCGCCGGGACGTCGGCGAAGGTCGTGCCGGTCTTGGTCACGTTCTTGATCATCGAGCCGCCGCCGAGGAAGGGAGGCATCGCGTCGAGCAGCTCGAAGCGGCCCCAGAGCGCGCCGATCCCGGTCGGGCCGTAGGCCTTGTGGCCGGTGAGCGCGTAGAAGTCGACGCCGAGCTCAGCGACGTCGAGGGGGAACTTGGGCGCCGCCTGGGCGCCGTCGGCGAGGACCAGCGCGCCGGCCTCGTGGGCGAGGCGCGAGATCTC
>JAWVFN010000112.1:0-5484 GCA_033855935.1 Solirubrobacterales bacterium
GCGAGCTCGAGAAGCTGCTCGCCCTGACCCCGCGCGAGCGCCAGATCCTCGAGCTGCTCGCCGAGGGCCTGCGGGTCAAGGAGATCGCTGAGCGCCTCACCCTGAGCCCCGCGACCGTGCACACCCACGTGCGCAATGCGATCGCGAAGCTCGAGGTGGACACGAGGACGGAAGCGGTCGCTCTCGCGGTCCGCTTCTCGTACCTCGGCGCTAAGTAGCGCTCACTTTCCGCCCAGTTCCAGCGCTGCGGAGTTGATGCAGAACCGCTGACCGGTCGGGTTCGGGCCGTCGTCGAAGACGTGGCCGAGGTGGCTGCCGCAACGGGCGCAGTTGACCTCGGTCCGGGTCATTCCCATGCTGTTGTCCTCGACCAGGGTGACGTTCGAGTCCTCGGCCGGCTCCCAGAAGCTGGGCCAACCGGTGCCCGAGTCGAACTTGGTGTCCGAGTCGAACAGCTCGAGTCCGCAGGCCGCGCACTTGTACATGCCGTCGGCCTTCTCGTCGTTGTAGATCCCGGTGAACGGCGGCTCGGTTCCGTGCTCGCGGAGGATCTTGTACTGCTCAGGCGTCAAGTCTTGCTTCCACTGCTCGTCTGACTTCTCGATTTTTTCCATACCTCATTGTCCCCCAACGCCCCGTTTCGTTACCCGGGTGCGCTCGTCAGCTGCCGGCGATCTCGTCGAGATCGTCGAGCGTCACCTCGCGCTGAAGTCCCCAGGAGAGCCACGAGAGGGCAAGCTTCTGCCGCCCCCTTCCCTGCTCCGGGATGTGGGCGGCGAGAAAGGCGCGGCCTTCGGGGTCTTGGGCCAGCTCCTCCATGGAGCGCCCCTTGAACGGCCCGCCGTGTGGGCGAAAACCGTGCGTGGGCTTTGGTTTGGCGATCTCCCCGCTCAATGTGAGACCAGCCTGCCCACCGCGCCCATCAATTCCTCGACCTGGGCCTCGCGCTTGGCGCCGCTGACCTGCTCCGACATGCAGTTACGCGTGTGGTCGTCGAGCAGCCCGAGGGCGACCTTGTCGAGGGCTGCCTGGGCGGCCGCGATCTGGGTCAGGACGTCGATGCAGTAGCGCTCGTCCTCGACCATCCGGGTCACGCCGCGAACCTGTCCTTCCGCGCGGGCGAGGCGTGTGAGAAGTTGGTCTTTCGATGCCTTGTATCCGGGTGTGGAATTCATCGACAGGGACTATACCCCCTTGGGGTATACGATAGTCTGCAGGCGTGAGCGACGCGATCGACAAGGCCGGCGATGGCCTCGCCAACGCCGGCCTGATGGCGTGGGAGGTCTGGTGGGCGCTGGTTCTCGGCTTCGCGATCTCGGCGATCATCCAGGCCTGGATCCCACGCGAGAGGATCGAGACGGCACTCGCCGGCGACGGCCTCGGCCCGATCTCAAGGGCGACCGGCTTCGGCGCCGTTTCCTCTTCGTGCTCCTACGCCGCGATTGCGATTGCGCGCTCGCTGTTCGCCAAGGGCGCCTCGGCCGGGTCGGCGCTGGCTTTCCAGTTCGCCTCGACCAACCTGGTCTGGGAGCTGGGGCTCGTTCTCTGGATCCTGCTCGGCTGGCAGTTCACGCTCGCCGAGTTCGTCGGTGGCTTCGTTCTCATCGGCCTGATGACGGCGCTGCTGCGTTTCTTCGTCTCGCCCCGTCTCGAGGAACAAGCGCGCAAGCACGCGCAGAGCGCCGAGGGCGGCCACGACCATGGCAGCGCCCAAGCGGCCGGGAGCTGGCGCGAGCGGATCGCCTCGCGCGACTCCTGGACTCAGGTCGCCACCAACTTCCGCATGGATTGGGGCATGCTCTGGAAGGAGATCACGATCGGCTTCCTGCTCGCCGGTTTCATCGGCTTGCTCGGCAACGACTTCTTCAATTCGCTGTTCGTCACCGACGCCCCTCCGCTGATCCGCACGATCGAGAATGTGATCGCCGGGCCCTTGATTGCTGTGCTCAGCTTCGTCTGCTCGATCGGGAACGTGCCGCTCGCCGCGGTCCTCTGGTCCGGCGGGATCTCGTTCGCCGGCGTCATGGCGTTCATCTTCGCCGACCTGATCGTGCTGCCGATCGTCGTCGCCTACGCCAAGTTCTACGGCTGGCCGTTCACGATCCGGATCGTTGCGCTGATGCTGGTGACGATGATCGCCGCGGCGCTGGTGGTGGACGGTCTGTTCTCGTTCGCCAACCTGATCCCGACCACGCGCCCGAGCCGCGACGAAGTCTTCAGCTCGATCCAGCTCAACTACAAGGCGGTGCTCAATGCGATTGCGCTCGTCGTCTTCGCAGTCCTGATCTGGCTACGGCCGCGCGGCGACGCCGTCCACGCCGGGCACGCGCACGCCGAGCACGCCCACCAGCACTAGGCTTGCCCGATGGGAAATTGGCTCTACGGCGGTTACCCGGATCCGTGGCGCTCGGTCCTTCGTGCCCTCTTCGTCGGCTTCTGGGTCGCGTTCACGGCGCAGTGGTGGTCGAGTCTCAGCTACGGCACCTTGCAGCCGATCATCCTCGGCATCCTCGCGGTCCAGATCGGCCTCGCGCTCTGGCTGCGGTCGAAATACAGCTAGGCGCTGCACGGCGGTCCTAATATCCCCGCGGTGTCCGAGGCGTTCTATGAGGCAGACGGAGACCGCTGGATTCCCAGCGAGCTGACCCGCGGGCCCTGGGATCCGAATGCCCAGCACGCCGGGCCGCCCTCGGCGCTGATCGCTCGGGAGATCGAAAAGCTCGGCGGCGGGCGCCTCGGCGGCGGCGAGGGCCCGGAGGCTCAGGTCGGCCGCATCACCTACGAGATCTTGCGCCCGGTGCCGATCGCACCCTTGCGGCTCGAGGCCGAGGTCGTGCGGCCCGGACGCAGCGTCGAGATGTTCGAGGCCGCGCTCTCCGATGAAGAGGGCGCCGTCGTCCTCGCCCGCGGCTGGAGGCTGCGGCGCAAGGTGGTCGAGCTCGACCCCGAGCCCGAGGCGGCCGAGCCCCCTCCCGGCCCCGAGCAGGGCAGACCCGGCCCCTTCGTCGAGACCGGGCACGACCTCGGCTACCACACGGCGATGGACTACCTCTTCATCAGTGGCTCCTTCGTCGAGCCCGGGCCGGCGACGGTCTGGATGCGGATGCGCCGGCCGCTGGTCGCCGGCGAGGAGCCGACGCCGCTGCAGCGCGTGATGGTCGCCGCCGACTCGGGCAACGGCATCAGCGCCGTGCTCGACGGGCGGCGCTTCCTCTTCATCAACGTCGACCTAAGCGTCCACCTCGGCCGCATGCCCGAGGGGGAGTGGATCTGCCTGAACGCGGTCACCCACCCAGAGCCGAACGGCGTCGGCCTCACCGAGACCGTGCTGCTCGACGAGCGCGGCCCGATCGGGCGTGCGACTCAGACGCTGCTGATCGACACCCGCTAGGCGCTAAGGCGCCCACTCCGGCGCGTAGGCCGGGAAGGCCGAGCCGCGGATCTGGAAACGGGTCGCGGCGGCCGAGCGCGGCCAGCGCCAGAGGCTCATCGGTCCCGCCCGCCCCGCGAAACTCATGTGGTAGATCATCATCCGCACGCGCTTGTGCTTGCGCTGCCAGCGGAACAGGCGGTTGACGAAGGCCGGCGAGTCGGCGTCCCAGACGCCCCATTCGCCGATCGCGAACGGCTTGCCCTTGAAGGCCTTGTAGAAGCTGTTCAACGAGCTCCACGCCGGATACTTGGAGTAGGTGTCGCTGCCGACCCAGTCCACCCACGCCGGGCCCGGCCAGTACTTCTGCGGCGCCTGCGATGAGATCCGCGGCGAGCCATAGACGAGCGGGCACCAGATGAACGCGACCTGGGGGGCGGCGAGCGTCGTCGGCAGCGCGGCCTTGGTCTTCTTCTGAATCGGCGGCAGCCCGAGCGCCGCGAGTTGCGCATTGGCCGCGGCGACGGTCTCGCCGCCCTTGACGACGATCACCATCCTGCGCCAAGCGCGCTTGTACCAGGCGGACGCGTTGCCGCCGCCGCGGCTGGCGCCGGACGAGGTCGTCGACGAGTAGGCGTTGTTGCCGTTGTTCATCTCCGCCAGGGGGCGCAGGTAGGTGATCGAAGAGGTCTTGGCGAGCTCGCGGTTGAGCGTCAGCAGGTAGTCGTCGCCCTCGCCGAGGGCGATCTGCTGCGGGGTGATCACGCCGGGCAGCCCGAAGCCTGCCGCAGTCGAGATCGAGAGCACTCCGCGGACGCGGTAGCCCTGCCAGCGCGCCAGCGCCTCGGCGGGGTCGGTGCCCCAGACGTGGAAGGCCTGGGCGATCGGCAGGTGGGGCTTGCCGAGCAGGCCGGCGAAGTCGTTGAAGTCGGCGCTGCTGCGGGTGTCGGTGTTGCCGAAGAAGACCTGGCCCGCGGGCGGCGGGTAGGTGCTTGCAGCGGAGGAGGCTGGAACGGCGAAAGCAGCCGCCATTACGGCGGCTGCAATCGCAATCCGGATTTTTCTGGCTGCCTGCAAGTTGACCCTCGTTGTGCCCAACACACCGGGCACGCCCAGGGTTGCGAGAACGGCTCTGTGCCTAGTCGCCGCTCAGCTCGCGTGCAAGCGATCCTCCAGGCTCAGGCAGGCATGCCCTCCGGCACGCCGTGGCCTTCGCGCCTTTCCTTTTCCTCCTCGGCCTCGAGCACGTCGCGCGGCGTCTGATCCGCCTTCGTGACCGAGAGGAAGACGACCAGGGCGAGGATCAGCCCGAGATAGATCAGGCTGGTCGTCGTGGTCCCCAGCCCGAGGCCGCCGTCGGCCTTGGCCTGCGACATGTAGTCGCCGATCGAGGCCCCCAGCGGCCTGGTCAGGATGTAGGCGAGCCAGAAGGACAGGATCGCTCCCATCCTGAACTTCCAGTGGGCGATCGCGATGACGGCGATCGAGCCTGCGAACAGGAACAGGGTGTTGAGGTAGCCGAGGGCGAGCTTCTCGGCGACCAGGTCCCCTGCCGCCGTACCGAGCGCGAAGGTGAACAGCACGGCCAACCAGTAGAACGCCTCGCGGCGGCTCGTGACGATCGTGTGGATCGACAGGGTGCGCTCCGAGCGGTACCAGACGGCGAACGTCGCCGCGAGGATGACGGTGAATATGGCGGTGCTCGTCGTTAGGGCGATGCCGAAGTTGTCGGTCATGTTGTCGGTGATCAGAGTTCCTACGACGCTGATCAGCACGATCCCGAGCCAGTAGACGAACGGGACGTAGCGCTTCAGCCTGAACTGGATGGTCAAAACAAGGAGCAGCACTCCGCCCACCATGTACGTCAGGTCGGTGAGGCTGAGGTTGAAATGCGTAGCGAGGTTGTCTGCGCCGGTCTCACCGACCGTCGTGCAGAGGACCTTGATGATCCAGAAGTAGAGGGTGATCTCGGGCACCTTGTTGAGCATCTGGCGCCCGAGAGAGGGGGCATGGGAGGTAGTTGTAGTGGTAGTCATGGCGCGGGAAGGTGGCGTAGCCGGCCTGAACGCCTCCTGACCGGTAAGCACGAGGGCCCGGCCATTTGGCCAGGCCCT
>JAWVFN010000113.1:0-8117 GCA_033855935.1 Solirubrobacterales bacterium
CTCGCCGCGCGCATCAGGCGCAGGGGGTCGTCGCTGAAGCTCGTCTCCGAGACCGCCCGGAGCAGGCTCCGCTCGAGATCGGCGAGCCCGTTGAACGGGTCGATCGGCTCGCCGCCGGCGAGCGGCACCGCCGCGGCGGTGAGGGTGAAGTCGCGCTCGGCGAGGTCGGCGTCGATCGTGCCACCGCGCAGCGCCGAGACGTCGGCCTGCCAACTGCCGTCGCGGGCGATCGCGCGCCAGGTGTTGAAGCGGTCGGAGATCTGGAAGACGTGGGCGTCGCCGGTGCGGGCGATCGCGCGCGCCGCCTTCGCCTCCTCGCCCTCGGGCACAGCGAGGTCGAGGTCGGCGACCTCGAGCCCGAGCGCCGCGTCGCGGACGGCGCCGCCGACGATCCAGGCGTCGGCGTCGCCGATCGCCTCGCGCGCCGCCGCGACCGCCTTGGCGGCGGCGAGCCGGTCTGCGATCGCGGGACTCACTCGGCTGGGACCCGCGGCACCCGGCTCGAGATGCCGCAGGTGACCTCGTAGTTGATCGTCTCCAGGCTGCGCGCCCAATCCTCGGCGAGGATCTCCTCCTCCCCCTGGCGGCCGATGAGCACGGCAGGCGCCCCCGATTCGATCTCGGTCTCCGGGCCGAGGTCGACGGTGAGGTTGTCCATCGAGACCGTGCCCACCACCGGGTAGCGATCGCCGCCGATCAGTACCTCGGCGTTGTTCGAGAGCCCGCGGCGGACTCCGTCGCCGTAGCCGATCGGGAGCACGCCGACCCAGGTGTCGCGCTCGGCGCGCCAGCTTCGCCCGTATCCGGCGCTCGTTCCCTGGGCGAAGCGCTTGACGTCGGCGACGTAGGAGCAAAGCGCCAGCGCCGGCTCGAGCCCCTGCTCGGCCGGGTCGGACTGAAACGGGTCCATGCCGTAGATCGCGATGCCGCAGCGGACCATGTCGAAGTGCGTCCGCGGCTCGCGCAGGGTCGCGGCGCTGTTGGCCGCGTGAACCGTGACGCCGGAGTGCTCGGCGCGGACCGTCTCGACCAGCGGCTCGAAACGGCCGAGCTGCTGTTCCATGAAGCCTGGGTCCTCCTCGTCGGCGGTGGCGAAGTGGGTGCAGAAGCCGCCGAGCTCGATGTTGGGGTCCTCGGCGCAGGCCTGGACCAGCTCGAGCACGGCCTCGGGGTCGGGCTCGCCGAGCCGGCCCATTCCGCTGTCGTGCTTGACGTGGACGCGCGCCGGCGTTCCCGCTGACTCCGCGGCGCTCGAGACCAGGGCGCGAAACCGCTCCCTCCAGACCGTGACCTCCGCGCCCGCCGCGAGGGCGCGGCGCAGCTCGTCCCCGGTCAGCGCGCCGAGGACGAGGATCGCGACCTCCGGGAAGCTTGGCCGCAGGGCCTCGGCTTCGGCCGCCGCGGCGACAGCGAGCGTGGTCGCGCCGCCGTCGAGCGCGGCCCGGGCGGCCGCCGTGGCGCCGTGGCCGTAGCCGTCGGCCTTTACCACCGCGCAGAGCTGGGTCCTGCCCTCGAGCTTCGACGCCAGCAGCTTGCAGTTGCGCTCGATCGCCTTCGAGTCGACGCGGGCGACGGCGCGGTCGCCGGTTTCGCTCACGGGCGCAGGCCGGCCGGCAGCGACTCGATCACGTCGCCCGCGATCACCGACTCGGGGCCGAGCCGCGCCGCCGCGTCGAGGCCGGCGCGCGAATGGGCGACGACGGCCGCGCAGGCGGCTTCGAAGGGCTCCATGCCGCGGGCGATCAGACCGCCGATCACGCCCGAGAGGACGTCGCCGGTCCCGGCCGTCGCCAGCGACGGGCTCGAGATGCGGTTGATCGCGACCCGCTTGTTGTCGGTGACGATCGTGTCGTCGCCCTTGAGCAGGACGACGGCGCGGGCCTGTTTGGCTGCCGCCTGGGCGCAAGCGAGGCGGCGGGCCTCGACGACCTTCGACTCGGTGCCGAGCAGCCGCCCCATCTCGCCGGCGTGCGGGGTGAGGACCGTCGGCGCCTCGCGCCCGGCGAGGGCGCTGATCGAGCCCGCGTAGGCGTTGAGGCCATCGGCGTCGAGGACGAGCGGCGAGGAGATGCGGACGGCGGCCTCTTGGGCGAAGTTCGCCGCGCCGAGGTTCTTGCTCAGCCCGGGACCGAGGACGACCGAGTCGGCGCCGTCGCAGACTTCGAGCACCCTCTCTCCGGCGGCGGGGCGCAGGTGCCCCTCGCGACCGGGCAGGCCGATCGACATCACCTCGGTCAGCTTGATCTCGTAGACGTGTTGGATCTCGGTGGGAACGGCGACCGTGGCGTATCCGGCGCCGCTGCGAATCGCCGCCGAGGCGACGAGCGCCACCGAACCGGTGAGCCCGCGCGAGCCGCCGACGACGACGACCCTGCCCGAGTCGAACTTGTTCGAGTTCCTGCGGCGGGGCGGCGCCAGCTCGAGCACCGCCGGGTCGATGAGGCCGGCGTGGACCTCGACCGGGGCGTCGTAGGGGATGCCGATTGGGGCGACCTGGAGCTCGCCGGTCAGCGACTTGCCGGGCTCGATCCACTGGCCGATCTTGGCCGCGTGGAAGGTGACGGTGACGTCGGCCTCGACCGCGGCGCCCTGGACCTCGCCGGTCGACGCGTCGACGCCCGAGGCGATGTCGGCGGCGACCACCGGGGCGCCGCAGGCGTTGATCGCCTCGATCGCGGTCTTTGCCGGGTCCCGCGGCTCGCCCTCGAAGCCGGTACCGAAGATCGCGTCGACGACTACCCCCGAGCCCGCAAGCGCCTCGGTGAGGCCCGAGCCGGCCATCGTCTTCGCGATCGGGAAGCGCTCGAAGTTGATCCGGGCGTCGGGCGAGAGCTCGTCGCTGGCGGCGAGCATCAGCGCCTCGACCTCGTGCCCCATCTCGCTCAGCCAGCGTGCGGCGACGAGGCCGTCGCCGCCGTTGTTGCCCTTTCCGCAGACGACGCGCGCGGGCCCCTCGCCGATCGCGCTCTCCGCCGCCTCGGCGAGCGAGCGCCCGGCGGCCTCCATCAGGTCGATCGAGGCGATTCCCTCCTCCTCGATCGCCCACGCATCGATCGCGCGCATCTGCGCGGCGTCGAGCACCGGATCGAGCCAGTCCTCCATGAGGGGCTGAGACTAGCTAGCCGCTGTTGACGAGCGCGACCGCTGCGGCCGTCTCGCGCGAGTGCGTCAGCGAGACCTCGACCTCTCGGCCGCCGGCCGCCTCGGCCGCAGCACCGCTGAGACGCACGCTCGGCGGCTCGCCGGCGACGACCTCGATCTCGCGAACCCCGAAATGGCGAAGCCCGAGCGCCTTGATCACGGCCTCCTTGGCGGCGAAGCGCGCCGCAAGGTGGCGGCCCGGCCGGGCCCGCTCGCCGGCGTAAGCGAGCTCGTCTTCGGTGAAGAGGCGCTGGGCCAGCCGCGGGTGTCGCTCGAGCGCCCGCTCGAGGCGATCGATCTCGAGCAGGTCGATGCCGACGCCCATGTGGCTTACTCGACCGTAACCGTCTTGGCCAGGTTGCGCGGCTGGTCGACGTTGAGGCCGTTGAGGCGGGCGATGTAATAGGCGAGCAGCTGCAGGGGCACGATCGCGAGGATCGGCTCGAGGATCCAGTCGGTCTCGGGGACGTAGATCGTCTGGTCGGCGACGTCGGAGACCTGGTCGGCGCCGGCGCTGGCGACGGCGATCACGTCGGCGCCGCGGGCGCGGACCTCCTCGACGTTGGAGAGCACCTTTTCGAGCACCGGGCTGTCGGTGGCGACGACGACGACCGGGGTCGACTCGTCGAGCAGGGCGATCGGGCCGTGCTTCATCTCCCCCGCCGCATAGGCGTCGGTCGGGATGTAGGAGATCTCCTTCAGCTTCAGCGCGCCCTCGAGGCAGATCGGCAGGCCGATGTGGCGGCCGAGGTAGAGGAAGAAGCGCTGGGTGTGGTGCGAGCGCGCGATCGCCTGGACCCGCTCGTCGACCGAGGCGATCGTCTCGTCGATCTTCGACGGGATCTGCTTGAGGTCGGCGATCAGCCGCACGAGCTCCTCCTTGGGAAGCGTCTCGCGCAGCTCTGCCAGGCGCAGCCCGAGCAGGTACATCGCGGCGACCTGGCTGACGAAGGTCTTGGTCGCGGCGACCCCGATCTCGAGGCCGGCGCGGGTGAAGAGGACGGCGTCGGCGTCGCGGGTCGCCTGGCTGCCCATGATGTTGGTGACGGCGAGGACCTTGGCGCCGCGCTCGCCGGCGAGGCGCATCGCCGCCAGCGTGTCGGCGGTCTCCCCCGACTGGGTGATGCCGATGACGAGGTCGCCGTCTCCGACGACCGGGTCGCGGTAGCGGTACTCGGAGGCGACGTCCATCTCGACCGGCACCCGCGCCCACTGCTCGATCGCGTAGCGGCCGACGAGGCCGGCGTGGTAGCTGGTGCCGCAGGCGACGATGACGATGCGGTTGACGTTCTTGAGGTACTCGTCGTCGAGCTCGACATCCGACAGATCGACCGAATCGTTCTCGGGGAGGCGGTCGGCGATCGTCTCGGCGACGGCGTCGGCCTGCTCGTGGATCTCTTTCATCATGAAGGTCGGGTAGCCGCCCTTCTCGGCGGCGTCCTCGTCCCAGGTCACCTCGTCGACGTCGCGCTGCACCGGGGTGCCGTCGGCCTCGGTGATCTCGACGCCCTCGGGGGTGATCGTGACGATCTCGCCGTTCTCGATCAGCATCACCTCGCGGGTCTGGGCGAGGAAGGCGGGGATCGCCGAGGCGAGGAACTGCTCGCCGTCGCCGGTGCCGACGATCAGCGGGCACTCCTTGCGGGCGCCGACCAGCATCTCGGGGTGGTCGAGGTGCATGGCGACGAAGGCGTAGTGGCCGCGCAGCTCGGCGAAGGCGGCGCGCACGGCGGCGGTCAGGTCGCCCTCGTCGTGCTTCTCGATCAGGTGGGAGACGATCTCCGCGTCGGTCTCCGAGCTGAAGTGGTGGCCCTCGGCCTTGAGCTGGTCGCGCAGCTCGCCGTGGTTCTCGACGATCCCGTTGAGGACGATTTGGATCTTGTCGGTGCAGTCGCCGTGCGGGTGGGCGTTCTCCTCGGTGACGCGGCCGTGAGTGGCCCAGCGGGTGTGGGCGACGCCGATCGTCGCCGGCACCTCGGCGACGGCGACGCCGCCGTTGCCGGCCGCCTGGTCGGCGACGGCCTGGCGCAGGTTGGCGAGGTTGCCGACTGCGCGGACAGAGTTGATCTGACCGTCCGAGACAACCGAGACGCCGGCCGAGTCATAGCCTCGGTATTCGAGCTTTTCGAGCCCGGCGATCAGCAGGTCCCGGCACGGTCGGTTGCCTACATATCCGACTATGCCGCACATAAGAGAGGAACAAGGGTAGCGGCGGCGATGCCCAGGCATGAAAAACTGCCCTCCCCCGTGGCCACCCAGGCGACAGAAACGATCGAAGCTCTAGCCGAGCGCTATGGCGACGCGGGCAAGGCCGCTGCGGAGAACCTGAAGCTCTGGCTCTCGGGCGATGTCCCCTTCGCCGAGCCCGAGGCGATCGAGCGCCTCGTCGCTGACGGCGATCTGCCGTTGCTGCTCGACTCGTTCTGGCGCGAGCTGCCGATCGGCACCGGCGGCCGCCGTGGGCGCGTCGGCTTCGGCCCCAACCGCTTCAACCGCTCGACCGTCGCGACCAGCGTTCAGGGGCACTGCGACTTCCTCCGCGACCGCTACGGCGAGGGCGAGCTGACCGTCGTCGTCGCCAACGACGTCCGGGTCTTCAACGACATCAACGGCGCCTACGGCTCCTCGCTCGGCGACGACAACCCGCTGCTCGGGCTCTCCTCGCGCGACCTGGTCGAGTTCGCCTGCCGCATCTATGCCGCCAACGGCATCGCCTCCTACATAGCGCGGCCGGGAGACCCCGAGGCGCTGGTCACCACCCCGGAGCTCGCCTGGTACATCGCCGAGCTCGGCACCAACGGCGGCACCAATTTCTCCGCCTCGCACAACCCACCCGACGACAACGGCCTCAAGTTCTTCAACTCCCACGGCGGCCAGCCGGTACCGCCCGAGGACGAGCGCATCGTCGAGTTCATCCGCGCCGCAGGAGAGGTCAAGCAGATCGAATTCGACCACGCCGTCCAGCAGGGCCTCGTGCGCGACATCCCCGCCGAGGCAACCGAGGCCTACTTCTCGTCCTACGCTGACCTCTCGGCCCTGGCCGAGGGCAGCGCCGAGGCGAAGATCGTCTACACCCCCCTCTGCGGCTGCGGCGAGCAGACCTGCGGCGCCTTGCTCGAGCGCAGCGGCATCGCGGTCACGACTCCACCCGGCCAGGGCCCCGACGGAACCTTCGGGCCGATCCCGTTCAAGGCGCCCAACCCGGAGGTCCCCGAGGCGACCACCCCGGCGATGGACTTCGCCGACGAGCAGGGCGCAGCGCTCGTCCTCTCCTCCGACCCCGACGCCGACCGGGTCGGGCTCGACGTCAAGGACGCCGGCGGGAACTGGCAGCACCTGACCGGGAACCAGATCGCCTCGGCGCTCTGTTACTTCCTGCTCGTCGACTCCGAGGGCCCGCAGCGCCAGGGCATCGTCGTGACCACGGCGGTGACGACCAAGCTCCTGCGGCGGATCGCCGAGTCCGCCGGATCGCAGATCGTCGACGACCTGCTGGTCGGCTTCAAGTACGTCGCCAAGGTGATCGTCGCCCTCGAGGAAGAGGGCCGTTACGAGGAGGTGTCGGGCAAGCCCGGCGACGTCGTCTTCGCCGCGGAGGAAAGCCACGGGGTCATGCTCAACCCGGGGATCCGCGACAAGGATGCGGCGCCGGCGGCGCTGCTGCTCGCGGTGCTACACCGGCGGCTCGCCGCCGAGGGCAAGACGATCCGTGACTACTACGTGTCGATCCTCGACGAGCTCGGTGGCCACGCCGAGGCGGCACGCTCGCTGGTGATGACTGGCGAGAAGGGCGTCGAGAACACAACCAAGACGATGAGCTCGCTGCGCGCCGAGCCGCCGGCCGAGATCGGCGGCGTCGCTGTCATCCGCGCGGTCGACTTCCTCGACGAGGACCACTACGGCCCGATCCTCAGTGACACCGACTCGCAGTCGCGCAACGTCGTCCAGTACTTCCTCGAGGGCTTCGTCGTCACCGTCCGCCCCTCGGGCACCGAGCCCAAGGTCAAGATCTACGTCCAGGCGCTGCCCGAGGCCGCGACCGAAGACCTCTCGGGCGATGCACTGCTCGACCACATCAACGAGCGGGCCGCCGAGATGGCCACCGCCTCCTACAAGGAGCTGCTCCTCGCCCGAATCGGCGTCGAGCTCTCAGACGCGGCCCTGGCGCTGCCCGACATCGTCAGTCTCGACGAGAAGCTGCGCTTCGACTCGGAGGTGCTGCCCCAGGTGCGCGAGGCGATCGACGGAGGCAAAACACTCGAGGAGATCGAGCCACAACTGAAGGAATGGTCAGCGGCGATGGTCCCCGGCGCAGATCCGCTGCCCGCTGTGATCGGACCGGTCAAGATCGCTATCGAGAGCTAGGCCAGCTCTGCCTGGGCGGCTGCCATCAGCCGCCCGAGGATCTCGACGCATTCCTCGTCTGTCGGCGCCTCGACCATGATCCGCACCAAGGGCTCGGTGCCAGAGGGGCGGACGAGGACGCGGCCGCGGCCCTCGAGCGCGGCGCTCTCCTTCTCGATCGCCGCGTGCAAATCCTTGGCGTTGTCGAGGGCTCCCCGGTCGGCGATCTTGACGGCGTCGAGCCGCTGGGGGAGCTTCGAGATCGCCTCGGTCTCGGCGAGGTCGCGGCCGGCGAGGGCCTGCATCGTCAGCAGCGCCGCGCCGATGCCGTCGCCGGTCGGCACGTACTCGCTCCAGATGATGTGGCCGGCCTGCTCGCCGCCGAGGCTCCAGCCTTTCTCGCGCAGGGCCTCGAGCACGTAGCGGTCGCCGACCGCGGTCGTCGCGGTCTCGATCCCGGCCTCCTCCATCGCCTGGTGAAAACCGTAGTTGCTCATCACCGTGACAGCGACGCCGCCCTCGAGCTTGCCCTCGCCCTTGAGGTGGTGGGCGATCAACCCGATCAGGTCGTCGCCGTCGTGGATGCGGCCGGAGCGGTCGATCGCCAGCATCCGGTCGCCGTCGCCGTCGAA
>JAWVFN010000114.1:0-8803 GCA_033855935.1 Solirubrobacterales bacterium
GTCGGGGTTCTCGATCATCAAGTGGACGTCGATCGCGCCGCCCGCGGCGTGGACCTGGTCGGCGATCGAGGCGGCGACCAGGGGCCCGATCGTGATCGGCGGCACGAAATGGCCGTCCATGACGTCAACGTGGATGATCCTGGCGCCGGCGTCCATGACCTCGGCGACCTGCGAGCCGAGCTGGGAGAAGTCAGAGGAGAGGATCGAGGGCGCGACGCGCTTCGAGGCGTATAGCTCGTGCGCGGCGGTCGACGCATATGACGAGGAGCCGGTAGGCGACGAAGTCATGGGCGTTATATGGAGCGCAGCATCGAGTGGCCGCAGTGCTGGCACTTCATGTCCTCGGTGCGGCTCATGCGGGCGATCGTCTGGTGCTCACCGCAGTTCGGGCATTGGGAGACGAGCTCGTAGCGGCGCAGGCAGTAGACGCAGACGAAGCGCCCGGGAAGCTGGGCGGGGCGCAGCCACGGCTCGCCGCAGCCAGGGCAGTTCGGGCGCTCGACGAGCGCCTCGGGTGAGTTCTCCTTCTTGTCCTTGTCCGCGGCCATGCCCCTGATCGTACCCGCGTTCAGGCGGCCCGACTCGGAGGCGCGTGCCCCCGCAGGAACTCCTTCGCGCCCATCGCCCTGCTACCGGGGGGCTTGACCGTGTCGAGCCGCAGGCCGCCCTCGACGGTGCCCAGCACCAGCGCCTCCCCATCCGCGGCGATCTCGCCCTGCGCGGGACCGACCTCGATCGCCGTGGCGACCTCGACCCCGAGCCGCTCGCCGTCCTCGAGCTCGAGATAAGCGCCGACGCGGCCGGCGAGCGCGCGGACGGCACGCTCGAGCTCGATCGCCGGCCGCGCCGGGTCGAGGCGGCGCTCTGAGCGATCGATCTTCTCCGCGTAGGTGTCGCCGTCCTCGTCCTGCTCGGTGAACTCGATCGTGCCCTTTTCGAGCTGATCCAGAGCGGCGACCACGAGCTCGCCGCCGAGCTCGGCGAGGCGCGCCGAAAGCGAGGGAAAGTCCTCGCCGGGCTCGACCGCGATCTCCTCCTGGAGCGCCACCGGCCCCGAGTCGAGCCCTTCGGTCAGCCGCATGATCGTCACCCCGGTGCGCTCGTCACCGGCCATCATCGCCCGCTCGATCGGGGCGGCGCCGCGCCAGCGCGGCAACAGCGACGGGTGCACATTGATCATCGGCAACTCGCTGAGCAGCGGCTCCTTGATCAGCTGGCCGAAGGCGCAGACGACGACCGCCTCGGGACGGGCGGCGCGAATCCGCTCGAGGGCCGCCTCGTCGTTGACGGTCTCGAACTGGGCCAGCTCGAGGCCGAGCTCCTTCGCCGCCTCGGCCGCCGGCGGCGGCGCGACCTTGCGGCCGCGGCCTTGCGGCCGGTCGGGCGGGGTGACGACGAGCGCCGGCCGGTGCGGCGAGGCGGCCAGACGCCGCAGGACCGCCGCCGCGAACTCGGAGGTCCCGAGGTAGGCGGTCCTCAACCGTCCTCTGGGCTCTCTGAATCCTCGTCCTCTTCGGGACGCGGCGGCGAGTAGGTCTCGCCCTCGCGCAGGGCGCGCAGGGCGGCCTTGCGCTGCTCGTTGGGAGCGTGAGAGAGCATCAGCACCCCGTCGAGGTGGTCGATCTCGTGCTGGAGCACCCGCGCTTCGAGGCCGGAGGCCTCGATCTCGATCGGCGCGCCGTCGGCGGCGAGGCCGGTGACGCGTGCCTGCAGCGGCCGGTCGACGTCGACGACGATGCCCGGAATGCTGAGGCAGCCCTCTTCGGCGGTCACCTCCTCCTCGGAGGTCCACTCGATCTGGGGGTTGACCAGCGCCGTCGCCGGCGCGTCGGGGCCCGCCTGGAACACGAGCGCTCGGCGCAGGATCCCGAGCTGGGTCGCCGCCAGACCGACCCCCATCGCGTCGTGCATGATCCTCACCATTCGCGCCAGGTCCGCGATCAGCGCCTCGTCGAACTCGGTGACCTCGGATGCGCGCGAACGCAGCACGGGGTCGCCGAACTTGACCACCTCGGCGAGCGCCTCGCGGCGCCGCTCGAGGGTCGCCTCGTCGAGCCCCTCGGGCTCTTCGGCGGTCTCGATCGGGGCGCCTTGCTCCTCGAGGACGGTTTCGTCAGCCATGAAACGAGCTTACTGCGGGTCCACATCGACGGCCAGCGCTACGCCCGCCAGGCGGCGCTCGCCGGCCGCCTGCTCGACGGCCTCGCGAACCGCATCCACCGTCGCCGTCCGCGCCCCGAGCGGAGCCTTGATCAACAGCCGGCGGCGCTCGCGGCCCCGGACCCTGAACTGGGGCGCCGGGCCCAGCATCTCGACGCCGGGAGCCAGATGCAAGGCGATCGCCTCACGCAGGCCCTCGGCGGCCGCGTCGAGCGCAGCGACGTCGGGCGAGGACAGCCCGACCTCGATCAGATGCGAGAACGGCGGGTAGCGCAGTGCCTCGCGGCGCTCGAGCTCGCCCGCGAGGAAGCCGGCGGCGTCGTGGGAGACGGCCGCGCTGACACTCGGGGCCTCGGGCGAGCGCGTCTGGACCAGCACCCGCCCCCCCTTCCTGCTGCGGCCGCTGCGGCCGGCGAGCTGGGTGATCAGCGCGAATGTGCGCTCCTCGGCGCGGAAGTCTGGGAAGTGGAGCGTGGCGTCGGCGTCGAGGACGACGGCGAGCGTGACCTCGG
This sequence comes from Solirubrobacterales bacterium, assembly GCA_033855935.1. Classification (GTDB taxonomy): domain Bacteria; phylum Actinomycetota; class Thermoleophilia; order Solirubrobacterales; family 70-9; genus JAWVFN01. Next base: position 2,673 of record JAWVFN010000114.1, read on the forward strand.
GGAAGTCGTGGCCCTTGGCGACCATCTGGGTGCCGACCAGCACGGCGCTGTCGGCGGCCTCGAACTCGCCGAGGATCTTCGCGTGGGAGCCGGAGCCGATCGCGGCGTCGGCGTCGAGGCGGAAGACCGGGGTCGGCGCGAGGAGCTCGGTCAGCTCCTCGGCGACGTGCTCGGTGCCGGTGCCGACCCGCGCCAGGCTGACCGAGCCGCATTTCGGGCACTCGTCGGGCATCGCCTCGACGTGGGCGCAATGGTGGCAGCGCAGCTCGGGCCGTGGGCCGCCGGTGGCGGGCTGGCCTAGCAGCGGCCGGTTGTACTGATGGAGGACCAGCGAGACGTCGCAGTTCGGGCATTCGAGCGCTTCGCCACACGAGCGGCAGGCGATGTAGGGAGTCCAGCCGCGGCGGTTGATCATCACGATCGCCTTGCCGCCTTCCCTGGCGACCTCGCCGAGGGCCTCGGTCGTCCGCGAGTGGATCGGACCCGTCTGCGGCCCGCGCGTGTCGACGAGCTCGACCGGAGGCATCCCCTGCCCGTCCACGCGCTCGGGCAGCTCGAGGTGGTGCAACTCGCCCCAGCTCTCGGGGCGTGGGGTCGCCGTGCCCGCGACCAGGACGGCCCCCGCTTCGCGGGCGCGGTGGCGAGCAACCGCCCGGGCGTCGTAGCGCGGGTCGCTCTCCTGCTTGTAGGAGGAGTCGTGCTCCTCGTCGATCACCAGCAGGCCGAGGTCGGCGACCGGCGCGAAGACCGCCGAGCGCGGCCCGACGCAGACCCGGGCCTCGCCCGATCGCAGCCGGCGCCATTCGTCGTAGCGGGCGCCGACGCTGAGCGCCGAGTGCAGCACGGCCACGGTGTCGCCGAGGCGACCCCGGAAGCGGCCGACGGTCTGAGGCGTCAGCGCGATCTCGGGCACGAGGACGATCACGCCGCGGCCCCGCCTCAGCGCCTCCTCGGCCGCCGCCAGGTAGATCTCGGTCTTGCCCGAGCCGGTGACGCCGTGGAGGAGCAGCTGGCCGCCCTCGTCCATCGCATCGACGACTTCGCCGAGGGCAGCCCGCTGGGCGGGGTTGAGCTCGACTCGCGGCGACGCAGCGCCGGCGGTCTCCTCGCCGGGCATCCGGCGGCGCTCGACCTTCTCCAGCCCGAGCAACCCGCGCTCCGCGAGCTTGCGGAGGGTCGCGGCTTCGACGCCGGCGTCGGAGCGCAGCTCGGTCGCGGTTCGCGGCCCCTCCGCCAGCGCCCGCAGGGTGGCCCGCTGGCGGATCCCCAGCTTGCGGCCGCCGCCGGGAACGGAGCCGTCGCCCGCGGCGGCCTCGAGGCCGAGCGTGGTGAGCTCGGCCCGGAACTCGCTCTGGGCGCGGACGCGCTGACCTCCGGCGCCCATCCCCGGCGGCAGCACGAGCCCGAGGCCGCGCGAGGGCGTCGAGCACCACTCGCGCGCGACCCAGAGGCCGAGCCGCACGAGTTCCGGCGGCACGCCGGCCTCCAGCGCCTCGATCGGCGACGCGAGCCGGTCGGCGGGCACGTCGCTCTCTTCGGCCATCTCGACGACGACGCCGAGCAGGCGGCGACGGCCGAACGGCACCCGGAGAACGGTGCCGACCCCGACGTCGCCCATTTCCTCGGTGAGCGCATAGTCGAACGGCCCGCGGAGGGCGCGGGCGGTGACGAGGGGCTCGACCTTGGCGATCGCCGGCATGCCTGGCCAGGCTAGGTGGACGCGCGGACAGGCAGCCGGCCGTTGGCGAAGGCCGCTGCTGCTACGTTCGACTCCGGCAGGCAACGCGAAAGGGCCAGGGATTCTGTTCAAGCGAGTTCTATTGACGGCGGTCGCGACCGCGACCGCGATGGCCGTCTGCGCGAGCGCGGCCTCGGCTCAGACCTACTGTGTCGCACCCGCGACGGGCTGCGCCGTGGACGTACCCGCCTCTCCCACTGTCCTGCAAGTCGCCCTCGACGCCGCGGCGAGCAACCCTGGGGCCGACACCGTGCGCCTCGGCAGCGCGACCTACACGACGACCAACAGCAACGGGTTCACCTACATAGACCCGGGCTCCAACGACCCGATCTTCATCACCGGGGTGGGCACCCCCGGGGTGAGCACGATCGCCGTGGCCGCGCCCGGCGGCGTCCCAGCCGGGATGACCAATTACCGGGGCCTGACGATCGACAACCTCGGCGGCCAGAGCAGCCTCTCGGACCTCTCGATAGCGCTCCCAACTCCACTCGTGGTCCTCCCGGCGAACTTCCCGGAGAACCAGCACTACCACGGCTTCAACGACCAGAGCAACACCCAGGTCACCAACGTCACGATCTCCTCCCCGCCGGCAGCTCCGATCTACGCCACCGGCATCGACTCCGTGGACAGCGGCACCCAGATCGCCGACTCGACCATGAGCCTCGGCAGCGGCGGCGCCAACTACCCCAGCTACGGGGTTGACGAAACCAACCTCAACCCCGTCGACATGAACGTCACCAACACGACGATCGCCTCCGACCAGCCGTTTCGCTACGTCAATGCCGATCCCGGCGCCAAGCTCAGCATCGATCGCTCGACACTGCAAGCGCGACAGGTTGGAGTCGCCGCGACCGCATCCACGGTTCTGGCCTACAACACGCTGATCGACCTCGGCGCCAACGCCGGGGCGGTCGCTTTCGACGTGGGATTCGAGAACCAGAACAGCGCCACCGACAGTGCCGTCGGGGGAGACGGGCTGACGATCGTCGGATCGGGCAACAACCAACTCGGGTTCAGCGTCCATGCCGTCACCGACAACACCGACCCCCTCCACCCCGAGTTCGTCGACACGGCGACGACCACCCTGCTCGACACCGTCATCGACCTGCGCGGCCCCAACCCTGTCGCCGTCTATCGCAGCGACGACGCCGATGGCACTGCCAACGTCAACATCGACTATTCGTCGCTGGACGCGACCACCAACTCGGAATCTGATGGCGCGGCCACCGCTCCCGGCACCACCACTCTCGGCGCCCACAACCTGAGCCCTGCCGACAATGGCTTCGGCGACTTCGCCACCGGCGTCTTCCGCCTCGCGGCGGGCTCACCCCTGATCGACGTCGGCGATCCCGCGCCTCCCCAGTACGGAGCCGTCGACCACGATGGAAACTCACGCGCGCTCCTGGGCAAGACCGGCTGTAACGCCCGGCGGGACATCGGCGCCTACGAGTTCGTGCCGGCGCCGGCGATCGTGCCCAGTGGCTGCCCGGCCCCCACCCCCACGCCGACGACGAATCCACCCGCCGGCGGCGGGACCACCCAGCCGAAGAAGTGCAAAAAGAGCTTCAAGTCGAAGAAGGTCAAGGGCAAGAAGAAGTGCGTCAAGGTCAAGAAGAAACGGGCTTTGACCGCTCCGCGTTAATCGCTATGGTCGGACTGCAGGGGCCTAGGGTGAAGATCTCCGGAATCACAGGCGCGATTGGGTGCGCGATGTTGCTGTTCGCGGCGTCCGCCCCTGCCGTCGACGGCCCCGACGGCAGGCTCACGCAGCTCAGCGCCGGCGCCTCGGTGTCGCATGGGTGTGTCACCGACGACGGCTCGGGCGGAGCCTGCGTCGACGGGCGCGCCCTCGCGAGCCTGACCGGGATCGACGTCGCGATCAGCCCCGACGGCGGCCAGGTCTACGTCGCTGGTGACTCGGGGATCGCGATCCTCCAGCGCGACTTCGCCGACGGCGCATTGATGCAGTCGTTCGGGCCAGACGGATGCCTGACGTCGTCGGGAGTCGCCGACGGCTTCCCTTGCGTCGCGTACCCCGGTCTCGGATCGAGCTACGGCGTCGTCGTCAGCCCCGACGGGGCCAACGTCTACGCGACGTCGCAGGCGAACGACTCGGTGATCTCCTTTTCGCGCCAGCCGTTCACCGGCGCCCTGACGCCGATCGCCTCGCTCACGGGCCGCGCCCTCAACGGCCCCCGCGCGATTGCCGTCTCCCGCGACGGCCGCAACGTCTACGTGACCAGCGACGGCTCCAACGCCGTCGCTTCGCTGACACGCAACCCCGATGGAACCCTGACCCAGATCGCCGGCACAGCGGGGTGCGTCAGCGACAACGGCAACTCGAATGACGGACCCAACACGTGTCGCGACGGCAACGACACCGTCCTCTCCGCAACAGCTGAGATGCCGCTCGACGTCAGCGCTGACGGCGCCAGCGTCTACGTCGGCGGCAACAACGGGCTGCTGGGGTTCAGCCGCGGTGTCGACGGCTCGCTGACCGAGGCGCAGTGCCTTGGCGGCCCTGGGCCGCCGGCGGGTTGCACGGCCGCGATCGGATTGGACGACCCGACCGGCGTCGCCGTCGCCCCGGATGGGCGCCATGTCTATGCGACCTCGGCAACGCTCAACTCGATCGCCTACTTCTCGCGCACGGGCGGCGTCCTCGGCACTCCCGGCGGCTGCCTCAGCGATGGCGGCCCGGCCTGCCCCGGGGCAAACGCGCTCCACGGCATGAAGGGCCCGGCCGGACTTGCCCTCAGCCCCGACGGCAGCTCGCTCTACGTCGCCGCAGGCGCCGGCCCCGGTGCGAGCAGGGGGCTCGCGGCCTTCGCGATCGACCCCGCCGGTGGAGGCCCGGTTCAGCTCGCCGGGACGGCGGCCTGCATCGCCGAGACGCCAGGGACCCCGAGCGGCACCGCCGGCTGCGATGACGGCAAGGCGCTGACCGGTTCGCTCGGCGTCATCGTCGCCCCGGATGGCAACCACGTCTACTCGGCGGCGATCTCACCGACTGACGGCGTCGCCGCCTTCGCTCGGACCAACCCGCCCGACACCGCGATCTCCGCCGCACCTCGCGCGCGGACCAAGCACCGCAGGGTCCGCTTCTCCTTCGCCGCGACCAAGCCGGTCGCGTTCTTCTACTGCAAGCTCGACAAAGCCCCGTTCGGTGTCTGCGAGTCGCCCTTCAAGGCGCCGAGGCTGAAGCGCGGCGGCCACACCTTCCAGGTCTACGCCGTCGGCGCCTCGGGTCAGGCAGACCCGACGCCCGCCGTCTACCGGTTCAGGATCGGCAAAGACGGCGCCGAGGAGCGCTCGGGCCGGCACCGTCGGCACGGCAAAAAGCACTCCGGCCGGCACCACAGGCACCCCGCCAAACACCCGCGCTGAGCTGAGCTAGGCGGCGGCGCCGGCCCCGACGCCTGCTGCCTTGGCGATCGCGTCCGCCCTGTCCGTCTTCTCCCAGGTGAAATCGGGATCCTCGCGGCCGAAGTGGCCGTAAGCCGCGGTCTTGTTGTAGATCGGCCGGTGCAGGTCGAGGTACTCCCGGAATGCGGCCGGACGCAGGTCGAACTGCTGATCGACGATCTCGGCGATCCTCGAGTCCGGCAGCTTGCCGGTGCCAAAGGTCTCGACCATCAGCGAGACCGGGTGGGCGACGCCGATTGCGTAGGCGACCTGGACCTCGCAACGGTCGGCGAGGCCGGCGGCGACGACGTTCTTGGCGACATAGCGAGCGACGTAAGCCGCGGAGCGATCGACCTTCGACGGGTCCTTGCCCGAGAAGGCGCCGCCACCGTGGCGGGCCATGCCGCCGTAGGTGTCGACGATGATCTTGCGGCCGGTCAGGCCGCAGTCGCCGACCGGGCCGCCGATCACGAATCTCCCCGTCGGGTTGATCAGGAAGGTCTCAGCGATGTGCGCGGGGTCGTACATGCCGTCGGGCAGCACCGGCTCGATCACGTTTTCGATCAGGTCTGGGCGAATCTGGCTGTCGCGGTCGGCTTCCTCTGCGTGCTGGGTGGAGATCAGCACGCGCTCGATGCCGACCGGCTTGCCCTCGCGATAGCGGACCGTCACTTGGGTCTTGGCGTCGGGGCGCAGGTAGTCGAGGGTGCCCGCCTTGCGGACGTCGGCCATCTGCTTGGCGAGCTTGTGTGCGAGCGAGATCGGCAGCGGCATCAGCTCATCGGTCTCGTTGCTCGCGTAGCCGAACATCATTCCCTGGTCGCCGGCGCCGGCGAGGTCGAAGTCGTCTTCGGAGCCCTTCTCGCGTGCCTCCTGCGCCGCGTCGACGCCCTGGGCGATGTCGGCGGACTGCTGGTCCATCCGCTGCATCACCTCCACCGTGTCGGCGCCGAAGTTCGGGTCGAAGCCGTCGTAGCCGATCTCGCGG
>JAWVFN010000115.1:0-4866 GCA_033855935.1 Solirubrobacterales bacterium
CGCGATCGAGCTGCTCGGCCGAGACCAGCGGGCCGAGCTGGGTCTTGGGGTCGAGGCCGGGGCCGACCGTCGTGTCCTTGGCGGCCTCGGCGAGGCCGCTGACGACCTCGTCGAACTTGCTCGAGTGAACGAAGAGGCGCGAGCCCGCGTTGCAGGCCTGGCCCGAGTTGAAGTAGATGCCGAGGTAGGAGCCCTTGATCGCCGACGGCAGGTCGGCGTCGGGAAGGATGATGTTGGGGCTCTTGCCGCCGAGCTCGAGCGTCACCCGCTTCAGGTCGCGGCCGGCGCGGGCGCCGATCTCGCGGCCGACCGAGGTCGAGCCGGTGAAGGCGATCTTGTCGACGCCCTGGTGCTCGACCAGCGCCTTGCCGGTGTCGCCGTCGCCGGTGAGGATGTTGACCACGCCCGGCGGGAAGCCGGCCTCGATGATCAGCTCGCCGAGGCGCAGCGCCGTCAGCGGTGTCTGCTCGGCGGGCTTCAAGACGATCGTGCAGCCCGTCGCCAGCGCCGGCGAGAGCTTCCACGAGGCCATCAGCAGCGGGAAGTTCCAGGGGATGATCTGGGCGCAGACGCCGACCGGCTCCTTGCGGGTGTAGACCAGCATGTCCTTGCTCGAGACCGGGATCGTCTCGCCCTCGATCTTCGTCGGCCAGCCCGCGTAGTAGGCGAAGTGGTTGGCGGCGGCGGCGACGTCGCCCTTGGCGTAGCCGAGCGGCTTGCCTTGGTCGAGCGCCTCGAGCTCGGCGAGCTCGCCGAGGTTGGACATGATCAGCTCGGCGAGCTTGTTGATCAGGCTCGAGCGCTTGGCCGCGTTGAGCTTGAAGCGCCAGTCGCCGTCGAAGGCGCGGCGCGCGGCGTCGACGGCGGCATCGACGTCCTCCGGCCCTCCTTGGGCGACCTCGGTGATCGTCTCGCCCGTCGCCGGGTCGACGGTCGCGAACGTGCGTCCGTCGTCGGCCTCGACCCATTCGCCGCCGATCAGATGCCTGCCGGCCCGCTCGAGGAACTCGCGGGCGGGGGCGGAAAGGGCGTCGGGAATGGTCGTCGCTTCGATGCACCCATCGTAGATCACGGGCTTCCGCCGATACCGGTTGACAGCCGGGCTCTGAAAGGGCGATACTGGCTCGGAGCTAGGTACGGGAGGCATGTGAAGGGGATCAAGGCAGTCGCAGGTTTCGCGGTCGCGGTGTTCGCGCTGGTCGTCTTCGCCACGCCTGCCGCAGCGGTCACAACGCTGCCGGTCACCACGAACGCCGACTCAGGCCCCGGGTCGCTCCGCTTCGAGGTCGGGGCGGCCTTGCCGGGGGATACCGTCTTGATCGATCCAGGGGTCAATCCCACGCTGACCGGTGGCTCGATTCTTATCGACAGCGACATCACGGTCGCGGGGCAGGGGATCGACGCGACGGTGGTCCACGGGCCGGCGGCTGACCGCGTCTTCGATGTCTCGGTGGCCGGTCTCGGCGCGCACACGGTGACGATCGAGAACCTGACTATCCAAGGCGGGCACGCGCCCACCGGCGCCACCGGCGGCACCGGTGGTGACGGCGACCCGGGGCATGGCGGTGGAGCGATCTTCTTCAGCGACGACACCCTCTTCGTGGACTCGGTCGCCTTCGTCGGTAACCACGCCGGCATGGGCGGCAGCGGCGGCACGGGGTCGTCCGGGATGGGAACCACCAACGGTGGCGCCGGCGGCAATGGCGCCCGAGGCGGCGCCGGCGGCGCCATCGACGTCGAGCTGGTCGGTCGGCTCAATGTCAGCAATTCGCGGTTCGACAACAACACCGCCGGCGACGGCGGCACCGCCGGCATCGGCGGATCCGCGACCGGACACACCGGCGGCGATGGGGGCAACGGCGGCCCCGGCGGGCGCGGCGGCGCGATCGACACGAGCTCGGCCAACCCGGTGACGATCACCAACACCAGTTTCAGCGGCAACTTCGCGGGCTTCGGAGCGAAGGGTGGCGCCGGCGGCACCGGGGCCACGGCGGGCGCGCCGGGCGACGGCGGCACAGGCGGCGACGGCGGCGCAATCGACGCGGTGCTCGGCGCCGGCGTCAACCTCCAGAACTCGACCTTGAGCGCCAACAGCGCGGGAGGCGGCGGCGCGGGGCAGACTACGCTCGCCGGCACCGGCGGCGCGGGGGCCGCCGGCGGGATCGGCGGCGGTGTCGCCGGCGACCAGCTGACGATCGTCAACTCGACGTTGAGAGCCAACGACGCCGGCAAGGGGGGCGCCGGGGGAGCCGGAACAATCGTCGGTCGCGGCGGCGACGGCGGGACCGGCGGCGGCGTTGCGGCGTTCACCCCGACCGCGATCACCAACTCGACCATCGTTCAAAACATCGCCGAGACCGCCGGCGCCGGCGGGCCGGGGACCGGAGTCAACGGAAGCGGGGGCGGCGTGCACGGCACCGAGACGCTCAGTAACTCGATCGTCGCGCAGAACACGGCCAGCGCCGCCAACGCGAATTGCGCCGGCGGGATCTCCGACGGCGGCCACAACCTCAGCTTCCCGGCGGCCAACAATGGCTGCCCGGGCCCGGTCGGCGATCCGCTGCTCGGTCCCCTCCAGAACAACGGCGGCCCGACCTCGACGATGGCGCTCGGCGCCGGCAGCCCGGCTCTCGACCAGGTGCCGGCGACCGGGGCCAACTGCCCGGCGACCGACCAGCGCGGGATCACGCGGCCGCAGGGCCCGGCCTGCGATATCGGCGCCTTCGAGGTCGTGGTGCCGGTGGCGGTGACGCCGGTGACGCCGGCCCCCGTGGTGCCGACCAAGAAGAAGTGCAAGAAAAAGAAGAAGAAGCACCACGCATCGATCGCCAAGAAGAAGAAGCACTGCAAGAAGAAAAAGCGTAAGAAGTAGCCCGTGAAGACACCGAAGGGTGTGCCCGACGAGGCCGTCGGCCAGCTCTACCGCGGCCCGCTCGAGGAGTTCACCGCAAAGCGAAACGAGCTCGCGCGCGAGCTGCGCGACGGCGGCGAGCGCGCCGCCGGCGAATTCGTCGCGAAGCTGAAGAAGCCGACGGTGGCGGCGTGGCTCGTCAACCAGCTCGCCGAGCGCAAGCCCGATCAGGTGCGGGAGCTGCTCGATGCGGGGGAGGGGCTGCGGCGCGGCCAAGAGGACCTGCTCGCCGGCAACACCGACGCCGGTGAGCTCCGCGCCGCGGGACGCGCGGTCCAGCACGCGATCGGCGAGCTGCTCGGGACGGCGAGCGCGCTGGCCAAAGAGCACGGCTCGAGCGGCCAGGTAATCGACCGCGTCGGCGAGACGCTGCAGGCGGCCGCGTCCGACCCCGAGGTCGCCGAGGCGATCGAGCGCGGGCGCCTCGTCCGCGAGCAGCGCGCCAGCTCGGTCGGCTTCGCCGCCGCCGCTTCGGGCCTTACCGCCAGGGGAGCCAAGCGGCCGGACACCACGAAGCAGCGCCGCCAGCGCCGGCAGGACGAGGAGCTCCGCAAGGAGATCCGAGCCCGGGTCACCGCCGCCGAGAAGGCGGTCAAGAGCGCCGCCCGCAAGCTCGGCAAGGCTCGCGAACAGGCGGCGGAGCGCGAGATCGAGCTCAAATCCGCCGAGGCCGAGCTCGAAAACGCACGCAAGGAGCTCAAAGACAAAACTGGCTGACCAGCCAGTCGAAAACGCACCCGTCCCTGGCGTGTTGGACAATCAAGGGCCATGTCGACGCGAGTACTCGATTGGATGTACGGCAAGCTCGGGCGCTGGTACCCGGCCGTCTACGTGACCCTCGAGCTCCAGTCCGCCTTCGTGATCATGGCGGCGACGCTCGGCCTGTTCAGCTTCTACTACGACGCCGTGCGCCAGGACTATCTGGCGCTGTTCGGGATCGCCGCCGGGCTGACCGCCCTCAACATGGCGATCGTCTTGAAGCACGGCTACAAGCGCATGCGCCCGGTGACCCGCTGGATCGCCGGCGAGCGCGACCGCTCCTCGACCGCCGAGGCCTGGCGCACGGCGGTCAACCTGCCGCTCGACCTGGTCAAGAAGGACCTCTATTACCCGATCTTCGGTGTCATCCTGCCGACCGCCCTCGCCGCGGTGCTGCTCTTCGACCTGCACCCGGTCGCCTTCCTGCCGCTGTTCGCCGGCGGGCTGCTGGCGATCAGCTACTCGGGGATCCTCCACTACCTCGCTGTCGAGCTCGGCATGCGCCCGGTCCTCGTCGACATCAACCGCGAGCTCGAGGCGCCGCTCCGAATCGACCGGCCGAACCTGCCGCTGCGCTTCAAGCTGCTCGCCTCGCTGCCGCTGATCAACGTGATCACCGGCCTCACCGTCGCCGCGATCACCTCCAGGGGCGGCGGCGCCAGCGCCCTCGGCCTCGACGTGCTCGTCGCGCTCTTTGTCTCGTTCACGATCTCCTTCGAGCTGACCGTGCTGCTCTCGCGCTCGATTCTGCGCCCGGTCGAGGACCTCGAGGCGGCGACCGAGCGCATCCGCCAGGGCCGCTTCGACCGCCACGTGCCGGTGACCACCGCCGACGAGTTCGGCGAGCTCGGCACCGCCTTCAACCAGATGATCGACGGGCTCGCCGAGCGCGAGCAGCTGCGCGAGGCCTTTGGCACCTATCTCGACGAGGAGGTCGCCCGCTACATCATCAGCGAGGGCTATGACCCGCACGGCGCCGAGGTCGAGGTCTCGATCCTCTTCTGCGACGTTCGCCACTTCACCGAGGCCGCCGCTACCTCCGAGGCGACCGAGGTGGTCGGCCGGCTGAACGACCTGTTCGAGGTCGTTGTGCCGATCGTCGCCCGCCACCGCGGCCACGTCGACCAGTTCATCGGTGACGGCCTGATGGCCGTCTTCGGCGCCCCCGAGCGCATGGACGACCACGCCGACCGCGC
>JAWVFN010000116.1:0-8749 GCA_033855935.1 Solirubrobacterales bacterium
AGCCGGTCACAGAACGGCACCGTCGCCGCGCTCGAGCTGCCGCTGGCCGGGCCGGCCGCAGTCGCCGTGGCGTGACCCGCCGCTCCCGGGCCGCGATTTTCGCCCTCGGAGCCCTTGCCTGCGCGGCGCTCGCCGCATCGCTCGCCGACGGCTATCGCCACCGCGTCTCCGACCAGTACGGGCCGCTGCGATCGGTCGCGGTCGCCGTCCGCGACGTCCCCGCTGGCGAGTTGCTCGGGCCCCAGCAGGTCCATGAGTCGATCGCGGTTCGTCGCATCCCGGCTCGCTTCGTCCCGTCCGGGGCGCTCGCCCGCCCTGCCGACGCCGTGGGCCGCGCTCCCGCGGCGCCGATCCCGGTCGGCGCCTACGTCCTCGTCGCCCAGCTACAGGTGCCCCAGCCGGCCGGCGCGGCGACGCCCCACATCGGAGAGGGGCGCCAGCCCGTCCAGATCGCGGTCACCGGCGCCGACGCGCTGACCCTCGACGGCTCGCCCGAGGGCCGGATGGTCGACGTCGTCGTCAGCGAGGAGCCGAAGGGGATCGGTTCCAAGGGCCGGACCTATGTCGCGGCGCCGGAGGTGCGGTTGCTGGCGCTCGGCGAGCCCGGCCCGGAGGGCGGCACCAATGCCACCCTCGCGTTGACTCGCGAGCAGGCGCTGACCCTGATCGGCGCCGAGGGCTCGGCGCGCGAGATCCGGTTATTGCCCAGGGCCGATGGCTAGGCAGATCAGGCCGAGGTCATGGCGCGGGCGCTTGGGCACGTTGCAGCCGCCGCCGTTGCCGATCGACTTGACCGCCCAGGCGCCGCCCTTGCGGTGCGGGCGGCGGACGCCGACGTCGAGTGGCTTGACGGTGTTCTCGCCGTTGACGTCAGGCCGGACCTTGGCCGAGGCCCAACGCGAGTTGACGGTCGAGATCCGGAAGTGGATCTGGCACGTGCCGGCCGGGTACTGTGCGCAGGTCAGGCCCTTCTCGGCGAGAGTCGAGATCAAGCCCGTGACCTCGCTCGACTTCGGCCGCCGGTTGGCCGATGCCGGCACGGCGACGACGAGCAGGGCAGCGAGAGCCAGAGCGATCGCGCGGGACTTCACCTCGCCACCGCCGCGTTGAACGCCGCCTCGGCCTCCTCGCCGTGGACGGCGAAGATCACCCGCTTCAGGCTGGTCTCTCCGGCGAGATGGTTGCGGGCTTCGGAGACCTCGATCTGGGCAGCGTCCGCGAGCGGAAATCCACCGACGCCGGTGCCGAAGGCGACAAGGGCGAGGCTCTCGGCGCCGAGCTCGTCCGCCTTCGCCAGCGTCGAAGCGGTCGCGCGCCTGATGATGCCCGCCGATGTCGGCCCGCCAAGGTGCATCGTCGCTGCGTGTATTACCCAGCGGGCGGGCATCTCACCGGCGCCGGTCGCGACCGCCGCGCCGAGCTCGATCGGCGCCAGCTCGTCGCTCTCGTTCTGAATCGCCGGGCCGCCGGCCCGCGAGATCGCTCCGGCGACGCCGCCGCCGTGAGCCAACCGCGTGTTGGCGGCGTTGGCGATCGCGTCGACCTCGAGCTCGGTGATGTCGGCCTGTCGCACCTCGATCGCCATCGGTGGGATTGTCTCGCAAGGGGGAGACATTGCGCGCTGCTCCGCTCAACCTCTGTATGAGCCGGCGCGACGCGCGCAGCCGCAACCTCGAAGCCTTGGCGATCGAGCTCCGCGAGCGCCTGCTCGAGCGCCGCAGGGCCGAAGCCGCCGCCGGCCGCGCTCCCGCCGAGGACCTGGTGGCGGCGACCCGCGAGCTCGTCGACGAAGAGGCGGCGATCCTCTCGGCGCCCACCCGCGAGCAGGTGGCCGAGCTGATCGTCCGCGAAGCCGTCGGCCTCGGGCCGCTCGAGGAGCTGCTCGAGGATCCCGCGGTCGAGGAGGTGATGGTCTGCGGGCACGACCGCGTCTATGTTGAGAGGGGCGGCCAGATCGAAGCGACCGAGGTCGGCTACCCGAGCGAGGCGGCGCTGCGCGACGCGATCGAGCGAATCCTGGCGCCGCTCGGCCGCCGCGTCGACGAGCTGAGCCCGATGGTCGACGCCAGGCTCGCCGATGGCTCGCGCGTCAACGTCGTGATTCCGCCGCTCGCGGTCGACGGGCCGTCGGTCTCGATCCGCCGCTTCGCCGCCGCCCGCCCGGGGCCCGAGGAGCTGGTCGAGCTCGGCACGCTGACGCCCGAGGTCCGCGACACGCTCGCCGCCGCAGTCGAGGCGCGGCGCAGCATCCTGATCAGCGGCGGCACGGGGTCGGGGAAGACAACGCTTCTCAACGCCCTCTCACGCTATCTCGCCGACGGTGAGCGCGTGATCACGATCGAGGACGCCGCCGAGCTGCGCCTGCAGCAGCCGCATGTGGTCCGTTTGGAAACTCGGCCCGCGAATGTGGAGGGCAGGGGAGAGGTCTCGATCCGCGACCTGCTCCGCAACGCGCTGCGTATGCGACCCGACCGGATCGTGATCGGCGAGGTCCGCGGCGGCGAGGCGCTCGATCTGCTGACCGCCCTCAACACCGGCCACGAGGGGGCGCTGTCGACGGTGCACGCGAACTCGCCCGGCGACGCCCTGCGACGGCTCGAGACCCTGTGCCTGATGGCGGGCGTCGGCCTGCCGCACAGGGCGATTCGTGAGCAGCTCGCGCGGGGCATCGACCTCGTCGCCCACCTCGAGCGTTTCGCCGACGGCAGCCGCCGGGTGGTCGAGGTCGCCGAGGTCACCCAGGCGGCTGGGACGGTCGGTGTCCGCGAGATCTACAAGCGCGGCTCGGAGCGCGAGGCCAACCTGTGAGCGGCCTCGGCCCGATCCTCCTCGGCGCCGCGGCCGGCGGCATGCTCGCCGTTGGCGTCCGCGAGGCAGTGCTCGCGACGCCGGCGCTCGCGTCGTGGCTGGTCGGTTCGGTCGAGCCGCTGCGGCGCGCCGGCAGTGAGGGCTACGCCCCGAGCGAGCTCGAGCGCCGGCGGCTCGCGGTCGTCGGCACCGGCGGGCTGCTCGCCGCTGCGCTCTTCATCGCCGGCCCTGGCCCGCTCGCCGTCGTCGCCGTCGCAGGTCCTGCCGCCGCAGGCTGGGCGGTGACTTCGCGGCGCGGCCGATATCGGCGTGCCGTCGAGCGCCGCATGCCCGAGATCGCGACCGCGGTCGCCGACGCTCTCGCCGCCGGTCGCTCGGTGCGGGGCGCGCTCGCCGCGGCCGCCGCGTCCCTCGACGGCCCCCCCGCGGCGGAGATGGCGCGGATGGCGGCCGACCTCTCATTGGGCATCCCGACCTCCGAAGCGCTCGCCGGGCTGCGGGCCCGACTGCGCTCCCAGCGCGTCGACGTCTTCTGCTCGGCGCTGCTGAGCCAGCAGATCGCCGGCGGCGACCTGGCCACGCTCCTACGGCGCTATGCCGAGGCTACGGCCGAGCACGAGAGAGTCGCCGAGGACGCCCGCGCCGCAACGACCCAAGCGCGCTTCACCGGGTTGCTGGTCGTCGCCCTGCCCGCCGGAGCGGCGTTGTTCGCCGAGCTGCTGGCGCCGGGATTCACGGCGCGGCTTCTCTCCGACCAGGCGGCGCTGGTGATGCTGGCGCTCTCGGCCGCGCTGCAGGCCTTCGGCTTCCTCGCGATCCGCCGCTTCGGCAACGTGGTCGAATGACCGCCGTGCTCGCCGCCTTCGCGGCGCTTCTCTGCCTGGGGGCGCTGCGCGAGCTCGGCGCCTCGCTCGAAGCCCGGCGCGGCGGCGTCGCTGGGAGAGTCTTCGATCCGCTCGGCGCCGAACGGGCCCGGGCGCTGGCCGGAGCCGCGATCCGCCTCGGCGTCCCGCGGCGGCTCGTCCGCGCGGGCGTGGCGGAGCAGCTGAGCGTCGGCACGGTCCTCGCCGCAAAGGCGATCTGCGCGCTCGCGGCCGTTCCTTTCGGGCTGATGCTGGCGCCGGTCGCGCCCGGGCGTCTGTCGCTGCTCGTCGCGACCGGGCTCCCCGCCGCCGCCTTCCTCGCCCCCGACGCCTGGCTCGAGCGGCGGGCGCGGATCCGCGCGAGGCGGCTGGTCGGGGCCCTGCCCGATGCGCTCGACCTGCTCGCCGTCGGCGCGGCGTCGGGACGCAACCCGACCGCGGCGATGGCGGAGATCGCCGCGACCCAGGATGGCCCTCTCGCCCGCGAGCTCGGCGTAACCGTCGCCGAGCTGGGATGCGGCGCCTCGCAGTCGGGCGCGCTCTCCTCGTTGCGCGAACGCGCCCCGGGCGCCGAGCTCGCCTCGCTCGTCGCCGTAATCGAGCGCTCGGCGCGTTACGGCTCGCCGCTGACCGACCAGCTCCGCGGCCAGGCGACGACCCTGCGCGGCGACCAGCGGCGCAGGGTGGAGGAGCAGGCCGCGCGGGCGGCGCCGAAGATCCAGTTGGCCGTCGCCCTACTGCTGGTCCCGTCCGTATTGCTGATGATCGCCGCGGCGCTGATCGCCAATGCGGACGTCCTCACCGCGGGGTTCTAGATGATCGAATCCTGATCCGCGTGCCCGCGGTGGCGGCGCAGGTCGAGCATGGCAAGGACGGAGGGAGGCCGAATAGTGGTCGCTATTCGGCCGACTGAGGACGCAGCCAGGCGAAGGCATGCGCCGTCATCCGTGGGTGCGGGGATCGGGAATCGGTCATCTCGGCCGTCTGGTTGCAAGCTCGCTTGCATTTCCGGCTCGGTTCGGCGCCGAATTCCCACCTCGCTTGACGCTCGCAAACGGCATAACCACGCCGTTTGCACCCATTCAGCTACCCGGTAGCAGTTCCGTCCGACGCATTATGTGGACTGTCGTGTTGCGAAGTGGGGCAAAGTGGGATAGCGTGGCGCCCCAGAGTTGGTCATAGGACCGGGGAGATGAGGTTCCTCCCACCTCATCTCTCCGGTCCGCTCCAAACAAAGACCGCTCTGGAGAGGAAGTCACGTTGGCTTTTCGCGGTCACTACGAACATAGTCTGGACTCCAAGGACCGGCTCACGGTTCCTGCGAAGTTCCGCGACGCCCTCAGTGACGGAGTCGTTCTCGTCGCCGGCCTCGAACCCTGCGTGTGGGTGTTTCCCGCCAAGGGCTACGAGAGCTTCAGCGAGCAGTTCATCGGCACGGCCAGCCCACTGACCAGGCGCGGCCGCGTCCTGCGCCGCCACTTCCACGGCGAGTCGTTCGACGACAAGGTCGACTCCAACGGCCGCGTCCACCTGCCCAAGCGCCTCGTCGAAGAGGCCGGGCTCGAGGGCACCTGCGTCGTGATCGGCATGGAGGACTACTTCGAAGTCTGGAACACAAAGCGCTGGCAGGAAGCCGAGGCCGAAGTGCGCGAGACCGTCACCGACGTGGCCGAAAGCCACGGAGAGGAGAGCTGATGTCAGCCCAGCCGTTGCCCTTCGCGGAGGTCGCATCGCAGCCGACCGCCAAGCGGGGCACCCTTATCTATATGCCCATGGAGCACGAACCCGTCCTCGCCACCGAGCTGGTCGACCTCGTCGCGCCGCAGCCCGGCGAGATCGCGATCGACTGCACCTTTGGCGGCGGCGGGCACGCGCGCCTGATCGGCGAGAAGCTCGGCCGCGACGGCGAGCTGATCTGCATCGACCGCGACCCCGAGGCCGAGAAACGCTTCGCCAAGGTCGCCGCGCAGGTGCCCTGCCGCACGCGCTTCATCCGCGCCGAGTACTCCGAAGCGCTGGCCAACCTGCTCGGCGAGGGCGTCCAGGCGGACATCGTCTACATGGACCTGGGGATGTCCTCGATGCAGCTCGATGCCTGGGAGCGCGGCTTCTCCTACGCCTACGACGCGCCGCTCGACATGCGCATGGACCCCGGCCAGGAGACCTCGGCTCGCGAAATCCTCAACGACTGGCCGCAGACGCGGCTGGCGAAGGCGATCAAGGAGCTGGGGGAGGAGCGCCGCGCCGGCTCGATCGCCCGCGAGATCGTCAAGAGGCGCCCGCTGGCGACCACCTCGGACTTGGTGGAGGCGGTCAAGGCCGGCGTGCCGCCCGCCGACCGCTTCGGTCGTGGCAACCCCGCCAAGCGCACCTTCCAGGCGATCCGGATCGCCGTCAATGGCGAGCTCGACAACCTCTCTCGCTCGCTTCCGCTCGCCTGGGAGCTCCTGGGCGATGGCGGGCGCCTGGCGACGATCGCCTTCCACTCGCTCGAGGACCGCCGCGCCAAGCGCTTCATGGCCGAGCGCGCCAAGGGCTGCATCTGCCCGCCGGAGCTGCCGGTCTGCGTCTGCGGTCAGGAGCCCGAGGCCGAGCTGGTCACCAAGCGCGCCGTCTCGCCCCGCGACGAGGAGCGCGAGCGCAACCCGCGCTCGACTTCGGCCCACCTGCGCGTCGCTCAGAAAATCGCGGGAGCGACGGGCTGATGGGCGCCCCCGCCGCAGCACGCAAGCCGCGGCCGGCCTCCGCCGGGCGCCCGCAGCTCCGCAAGCTCCCGCCCGCCGCCCGCAACCTGAAGACGCGCCCGGTCCCGGCCCGCAAGCCGAAGGCGCCGGCGATGACCGTCTACCGCTCGAAGTCGTGGGGCGTATCCGCCTCGCAGGGCGCCGCGGCTATTCCGCTCGTCGCCGGCCGCGCCGCAGTCGCCGTCCGCGAACTGCCCGACTCGGGAGCCATCGTCCGCATGACCCGCGGCCGCGCCTGGATCGCAGTGCTCGGCACGCTCCTCGCCGGGATCGTCGCGCTCAACGTGCTCAGCCTCGGAATGACCGCGTCGTCGGGCCAGGCTTCGGTCCAGGTTGACGCGCTCGAGCGCGTCAACTCCTCGCTGCGAGCCGACATCGCCGAGAAGCTCTCGGCGACCAAGGTCCAGGACGCCGCGACCACGCTCGGGCTCGCGGTTCCGGCGCCGGGCGAGATCGGCTACCTGAACTACAACGATTCGGTTCTCGCTCAGGCCGCTAAGGCTCTGGCCGGCCAGGCCTCGTCGGCGGCGAGCAGCGTCACGCCTGCCACCGTCGGGTCGACCTCGTCGAGCGGCACGTCCTCCTCGAGCGTCACCCCGTCGACCGCCACCAGCTCACCGACGAGCAGCACTCCGGCCCCTTCGACCACCGCAGCGCCCGTGACCTCGACGCCGGCGACGACCTCGAGCCCGCCCCCGAGCAGCTCGGGCGGCGGGGGCGGCGTCTCAGCCGGTCTCTAATGAAGCGCATCAACAGCAGGCTCGGCGTCCTCTTCCTCTTCTTTGGCCTGCTGTTCACCGTCGCCCTGGCCCGCGCGGCCTGGCTCCAGGGCGTCGAGGGCGGATCGCTCGCCGCCAGCGCTCAGGCCCAGCAGAGCGAGCAGGTCGTGGTGCCGGGCACGCGAGGTCGCGTCCTCGACCGCAGCGGCAAGGTGCTCGCGGTCTCCGAGGACGCGGCGACCGTGATCGCCACTCCGTACCAGGTGCCGAATCCCGACCTGGCCGCAACTGAGCTCTCCTCGCTCGTCGGCGTGCCCGCCAGCGATCTGGCGAAGAAGCTCTCCGACCGCGCTTCCGGCTTCGCCTACCTCGCCCATAAGGTCGATCTGCGCTCGGCCGACGAGATCCGCCGGCTCAACATTCCCGGGATCTCGATGGTCCCCGACAGCCGCCGCGTCTATCCCCAGGGCGACCTGGCCTCGCAGCTGATCGGCGCGGTCGGGCTCGAGAACCAGGGGCTGACGGGTCTCGAGCAGGGTCAGCAGAGCACCCTCGGCGGCCAGGACGGCAGCCAGCAGATCGTCAGGGATGCGACCGGCAAGCCGATCCGCTTCGAGCAGACGAAGCAGGCGACGACGGGCAAGGACGTGAAGCTGACGATCGACGCCGCGATCCAGGATCAGACCGAGCAGGCGCTCGCCGAGATCGGGACCAAGTTCTCGCCGAAAGGCGCCACCGCGATCGTCATGGACCCGAAGACGTCCGACGTCCTGGCGATGGCCAACTGGCCTCCGTTCGACCCCAACAACCTCGCCAACGCGACCGACGCCCAGCTCGAGAACCGGGCGACGAACTACACCTACGAGCCGGGCTCGACCTTCAAGGCATTCACGGTCGCCGCCGGGCTCGAAGACAAGACGGTGACCCCGAGCACCTCCTTCTACCTGCCGCCGACGATCCGCCTGTATGACCGCGTAATCGGCGAGGCCGAGTCGCGCGGGCCCGAGACGCTGACCGTCGCCCAGATCCTCGCCCAGTCCTCGAACGTCGGCGCGGTCAAGATCGGCCTCGGCGTCGGCGCCGACAGCTTCTCCCACTGGATCAACGCCTTTGGCTTCGGCAAGCCCACCGGCGTCGGCTTCCCCGGCGAGGAGCAGGGCATCGTCCCCGCGCGCGACAAGTACTCCGGCTCGACGATGGGCAACCTGCCGATCGGCCAGGGCCTGTCGGTGACGCCGATGCAGATGGCACAGGCGTACACGGCGATCGCCGACGGCGGCATCCTGCGGCCGCCGCACCTGATCGAGAACATCGGCGGCCAGCCGGTCGCCCGCCAGGAGGGCCACCGCGTGATCGCCCCGAGTACCGCCACCCAGCTGCGTCAGATGCTCGAGGGCGTGCTCCAGGAGGGCGGCACGGCCGCGTCGGTCAACGTCCCCGGCTACGTCGCCGCGGGCAAGACCGGTACCGCCCAGAAGGTCGACTCCAACGGCACCTATTCCAACACCCGCTTCGTCGCCTCGTTCATCGGCTTCGCCCCGGCCAAGAATCCCGGCCTGCTCGTCGCCGTGATCGTCGACGAGCCCCAGGGGCAGCACCTCGGCGCCGAGGTCGC
>JAWVFN010000117.1:0-2511 GCA_033855935.1 Solirubrobacterales bacterium
GTCGGCTCGGGCCCGTTCCCGACCGAGCTCTTCGACGAGACCGGCGATCTGATCCGCGAGCGCGGCGGCGAGGTCGGTACGACCACCGGTCGCCCCCGCCGTTGCGGCTGGATGGACCTGGTCGCGATGCGCTACGCGGTGCGGCTCAACACAATGGACGCCCTGGCGATCACCAAGCTCGACGTGCTCTCGGGCATCGACCCGCTGCGAGTCTGCGTCCGCTATCGCCACCCCGACGGCGCCGTCTTCGACGAGTTCCCCTACCACCAGTCGATCATCCACAGCGCCCAACCTGAATATGAAGAACTGCCTGGGTTCGAGGGTGACATCGGCGGCGCCCGCAGCCCCGCCGACCTGCCGGTCGAGGCGCGCAACTACCTCGAGGCGATCTCGGATTTCGCCAAGGTGCCGATCAGCCTCGTCGGCGTCGGCCCCGCCCGCGACCAGGTGGTCTGGATGGGCGGCGAGCCCCAGTTGAAGGCCGTGAAGGCCGCCTGAGCGCCCCTTAGGGCGCGCCAAGACCGGGTCAGACGGTCGCGGCGGCGCTGGCGTGGCTCGGATGCGGGATCAGCTCCTGCTCCTCGGCCTTGCGCTCTCCCCGGCGCAGCATGCGCCCGGCGAGGATCGAAGCCGAGAGCAGCGCTGCGGTGACGAGACTGACCTGGACGCTGAGCAGTCCCTCGCGGCTCCAGTAGACATCGCGGAGATCGAGCAGCAGAGCCGACTCGTCGAAGGTGAGGCCGACGCCGGCGCCGAAACCGAAGGCGAGCACCTCCTCGAGCCTCTCGTCTTCGGTGACCAGCGCCGCGCCGCCGCAGCCGAAGGCGGTGATGATCCCCGGCACGAAGTGGTGGATGTGTTTGTCGCCGAGGACGATGTCGCCGACGCCGGGAACCTTCTGCCCCTTCACCGACCAGGTCAGGAGGCGGATCGAGGCAAACGCTCCGAGGAAGCCGCTGAGGATGTTGAAGAGCACGGTCTCGCGGCGGGGCGCCTCGCGGTAGGCCTCGCGGGCGACCGCGGCCGCGTCCTTCCGCGCCAGGCTCGCCGCCACGCCGATGCTCTCCGGCGTCGGGATCTCCTTCGCCTCGCGGCGCCTGCGCGCCAGCCGCGAGACCTCGCCGGCGATCACAGTGCCCGCCGTCGCAACCGCCAAGACGGCGAGGCCGACCGTGACCCGGTCGGCCCCGCGCGAGGGCAGCCGGTGCGTCGGCAGGCGCCGCCTATTGAGCGCCATGGGGCTGTCTGGAGTCGGTAGCGATCGAGATCAGTTTAGGTACGCAGAGCAAACCATTCCGTCCCAGAACTCCATAGAATTAAGGACCTGGTGCGGAGACTCGTTCTCACCCCCGTCAACGCCATCCGCCACGTCGCCTGGTACCTGAGCTACCAGATGGGCGATCGGCGCTCCGGCGACTAGCCCCGCTCGCGCTCCCCGAGAGGTATCGAGAGCGGTCAGGGTATGGGCCGTGAAGGACTCGAACCTTCAACCTTGAGCTTAAGAGGCTCCTGCTCTACCAGTTGAGCTAACGGCCCTGGTCAGGCGGCGAGGAAGTATAAGTCCGGCGCGAGAGCGCGGAAGGGCTACTGGCCGAGGCCCGAGCCGCCCAGGCCGCCGCTCGAGCCGAGCGGGTTCTGGAACGGATTGCCGCCGGCGGTGCCACCCGCGGCGGTGCCGCCGGCCTTCGCCTGCGCCTTCTCCTGCTTGGCGGCGGTGTCGATCTGCTGGCGGATCTGGGCGGCGACCTTCTTGATCTGGGCGAGGCTCTGGGTCAGCTGGGTCTTCTGAGAAGCGCTGGCCTTGGCCAGCGCCTCCTTGCCCGCCTGGTCGGCCGCGGCGGTGTCGCCGGCGAAGTAGAGGTATTGCGCGAGGGTCGAGAGCGAGCCGAGCGTCGGCGTCTGTTCGGCGGCGATCTTCTGGGCGTCGGCGGCGCCCTTGAGGTTGGCGTCGGCAGCGGCCGCCGTGGTCGAGGACTCGGCCAGGAACAGGTAGCCCTGGGCGACCTGCTGGGCGGCGGTGCCACTCAGCTTGTTGGGCTTGGTCTTCAGGTAGGCGGCCCAGGAGTCGGCAGCTTTCTGGAAGTCGGTGGTCGAGTCCACGGTCGGCGACTGCTGGCCGGTCGAGGAGTCGACGTTGAGCTCCTGCTGGCCCTTCTGGACGTGCAACGTGACCAGGGAGAGCAGCGCCTGTGGGTCCTGCGGATTCACGGTCAGCTTCGCCTCGGCCTGCTTGATCTGGTCGTCGAAGGCGGTCGAGGCGGTGCTGTTGCCGCCGCCGCCGAAGATCGTGTCGAGGATGCTGCCGTTGCCGCCGCCGCTGCCGAAGGTGCCGGCGATCAGTCCGGCGCCGAGCAGCAGCGCGAGGCCGCCATAGACGAACTTGACGACACGTCGCCGGCGCGGGCTTTGCAGGTCAAAGAGCACGGCGGCGAAGGGTACCTATGCGGTCTCGCCGGAGGGGCCAGGCGGGGATTCGGGCGCCGGCGCCGCGGTCTCGCGAGGTCGCCCGAG
>JAWVFN010000118.1:0-27350 GCA_033855935.1 Solirubrobacterales bacterium
CTTGATCGCCCTCTTGATGCTGCTGCTGAGGCCGAGCACTGGCGAGGCAATCGCCAGCGCCGCGATCACGGCAAGGGCCATTGTGACGGTGCTCCACTTCGGCCTCCGCTTCATCTGTGCCTCTCCAGGGTTGACCTTCGGTCAGGCTAACGTTTGCGCCAAACACATGCGGAGGGCGCCGATCAGCCGGATCACCACGTCATCCGTCGCTCTCGCTTTTGCGTGAGAGCGAACGCGCTGAAGCCCGCGAACAGTCATTGAATTAGTGCCGCTTTGGACGAGAAGCGGCACTTCTCATCAGGCACTTCCGATGCGTCGGAGGACCTGCTCGGGGTCCCGAAAAGCGCGAAACCGCAGAACCTTTCCGTCCTTGAGTTCGAACATCCAGCCTGCGGGCGCCGTGGTCTCAACCCCGCTTTCCCTGCCGCGATACTCGATTCGCCCCACGGCGATCACGATATCTCCAGCTCTCAAATGGTCATCGAGAACCGGGCGCAATTCCTCCCAAGCCTCCGAAAGGTCACCCAGGTAGTCACCTAGCTCCTGATGGCCGCGATATTCCCCGGACTCTCCCACGGAGAAGAATGAGTGCCACTCGACCTCCGGGTCGGTCAGGGTCAGAAGCTGATCAAGGTCGCCAGCGGCAATCGCAGCGAACACACCACGAATCAGCTCGGCGCTCTCCTCATCCATCGCTCGTCAGTATCGCGCCTCTGCGAGAGCTGCTTCCCACGCGAAGCGGAATGACCCGCTTCTCGTCTAAAGCGGCTATTCCTTGACGCCGGCCGCTGCGAGCGCCTCCGCCCGGTCCATGTAGATCGTCGCTCGCAGCACCTTTTGATCATGGAACGACCAGACCCATGCGTACGGGGGCATGGGGACGGCGACCCCGCTCCCAACCCCCCTTATTTCGTGCCGCTCGAAACACGCGACGACCTGGTCGCCCGCGTCGATCAGCTCCGGATCCTCGAATTCCCCATACGTCTCCCAGGCGTCGACCCAGGTCTGCCAGAACCGAGCGACCTCCGCGCGTCCGCTCCAGACCTCGGCGAGCCCTGGGACCGGGAGCCGCGTCGTGTCCATCTCGATGTCCGGATCCGTGAGCCCCGCCAACTCCAGGGTTCCTCGACCCGAGCTCCTAAAGGCATCGAGTACGCGTCGCGCTGTTTCCACATTTCCCTCCGACATCGCCCGCGCAGTATCTCGCGGCAGAGTTCTGCTTTCCATGCAAAGCGACAGTGCTACTTCTCGTCCGAAGCAGCTACTCCGACGGCCCGGCGGCTTTGACGGCTTCGGCGCGGCCGTCATAGAACTCTTGTCGCGTGATCTTGCTGTCGCGCACCGTTATCACCTGCGCCGTCTGCTCTCGAATCGGCACCCCGCTGGCGCGACCCTTGGCGTGATGGACGGTCACCACCAAGACTCGATCATCCCAGTCGCAAACCTCCTCGATCGCGAACCGATAGTCGCGAAAGCGGCTGAACCAGTCGACCATCCATTTGAGGGCTGCCGGTTTCCCGGAGAGCTCCTCGGCGCCCGAAAGACGCCGAGATTCGCCGTGGAATGCGTACACAACGTCCTCTGCAACTGCGTCGAAGGCAGTCTTGAGATCGCTCGCCTCAAAAAAGCCCCGAGCAATCTCGACGTTCTCCTCTGACATGACCCGCGCAGTATCTCGCGGCTGACCGAAGTGCTGCTTTCCATGCAAAGCGACACTCCCCACCGGCAGGGACGAGCGATCCTCCCGCGACAGGACCCGCGGGCGGAGCCCATGGTCCTTCGGTTGGACTACGTGAGGGTCCGTGCCTGGAAATCGTCAGCCAGGTGGGCGAGGAGGCCGGTGAGCGAACCCTGGCGGGCGCGCTGGAGCTGGCGCTTGGCACCGGAGCGGGTAGCGAGCTGGTTGACCCATTCGAGCTCGCGCTCGCAGCCGAGGTCCTCGGCGTGTGAGCGGCAGAGGGGTAGCAGGTCGCCGAGCATGTCCTTGACCGAGACCCGGACCTCGGCTTCTGCATCGATCAGCCGGGCGTCGACCCCATCGCGAGCGGCGATGAAGCGATTCTCGGAGATCACCTCCTGGGCGCCGATCGCCGCCGGCGCGGCGTAGCCCTGCTCGGCCTCGAGCTTGGCGAGGCACTGGGTCAGCGCCACGAGCGCAGCCGTCTCGTCGGTGCGGCTCTGCGCGTCCATGATCCGCACCTCGATCGTGCCGAACCGCGGCTGCGGTCGCACGTCCCACCAGAGAAAGGTCGGCTCGGGGACTCCCTCGGAGCGGATCAACAGGTCGACGGTCTCGACGTAGTCGCCGTAGTCGTTGAAGGCGCGGGGAATGCCGACCCTCGGGAAGGCCTGGAACAGCGGCGTTCGGGCCGAAGCCAAACCGGTGTCGCGCCCCTGCCAGAACGGCGAGTTGCCCGAGAGCGCCAGCAACAGCGGCAGGTGGACCCGCATCCGGTTGCAGACCCGGATCGCCGTCTCCGGCTCGGCGATTCCGACGTGGACGTGGAGGGCGAAGGTCGGCTCGCGCCGGGCGAGCTCGCGCATCGACCCGTAGACGAACTGGTAGCGGTCTCCACCCGAGACGACGATGTTGTGCCAGACGGCGAACGGGTGGGTGCCGGCGGTCGCGACCCGCAGCTGCATCCGCTCGAGGGCCTCGTGGAGCTCGTCGCGCAGAGCCCGCAGCTCGTCCATGGCGCCGGAGACCTCGTTGTGGATTCCGGTCTGTAGCTCCAGCGCCGAGCCATGCGTCTCGGCCGTCGCCTTCGCCGCCAGGGTGGGCGACAGCGTCGGCAGCACGCTGTCGATCGCGTGGGCCAGCGCCCACGAGTGCGGCTCGAGCATCATCACCTCCTCCTCGACGCCGAGGGTATACGGCGTCTCCGAGGCGGCGGCGGGCCAGTCGGCCCAGGCGGGAATCGCGCGCTGGGTCGGGCTCACCGGGTCTTTGCCTCCTCGCGCGCCGCGGCCTCGACGAAGGCCTCGAACAGCGCCAGCTGCTCGGGGCGGTCGACGAGGCACTCGGCGTGCCATTGGACGCCGACGAGGAAGGCACGCTCGGGATCCTCGACGCCCTCGAGGATCCCGTCGAGCGCCCAGGCGACGGGGACGAGGCCCACGCCGAGTCGTTCGGCCGCCTGGTGGTGGAAGGAGTTGACCGAGATCCGGCCGTAGCCGAGGATCTCGGCGAGCTTTGAGTGCTCGTCGATCTCGACGTCGTGGGTGACGACGTCGCCCGGCGCGTTCTGGCGGTGGCTGATCGGGGCGTCGCCATTGTTATGCCGGTCCTGCCTGTCAGGGATGTGCTGGAGCAAGCTGCCGCCGCGGGCGATGTTGAGCGCCTGGGCGCCACGGCAGATCGCCAGCGTCGGCACGCCGCGCTCGTCGGCGGCGCGAGCGATCGAGAGCTCGAAGCGGTCGAGGTCGGGCTCGGTCGGGCCGATCTTCGGGTGGCTCGGCCCGTCGTAGCTGTCAGGGTCGAGGTCGGGCCCGCCCGATAGACAGATTCCCGAGACGCGGTCGAGCAGCGGCTGGATCGCGTCTTCGCCCAGCGGCGGCATCACAACGGGTATGCCGCCGGCCCGCTCGATCGCGCGCATGTAGGTGAGGCCGAGGGCCATCTCGTGGCGCGGCGGATCGCCTTCGGCGGTCTGCTCGATGTTCTCCGCGCGGCGCACCTCCGACGTCGTGACGCCGATCAGCGGCCGGTTTCCGTTCATGTGGTGGTGTCCGTTCGTGCGTGTCATTCGATAACCCAGGTGTCCTTGGCCCCGCCACCGCGGGAGCTGTTGACGATCATCTCGCCTCGGTCGGGCGCAAAACGTGTCAGCGCGCAGCGTGGCACCTCGATCCGGTCGCCGATCGCGATCGCGTAGGGGCGCAAGTCGACGTGCCGCGGCTCGAGCGCGTTGCCGGCGACCGTCGGGTGAGTCGAGAGCGGCACCGTCTCCTGGGCGATGAACTGCGCCGGAGCCGCCTCGAGCCGGGCCGCGGTCGCGGCGAGCTCGTCGGCGCCGACGCGCGGGCCGATGACGACGCCGCCGCCGCCGAGCCCGCCGCGGGGCTTGACCACGAGCTCGCCGAGCCGGGCGAGCACCATCTCGCGCTGCTCGGCGTCGCCGAGGTCGTAGGTCGGGATCGATCGCAGCACGGGCTCCTCGCCGAGATAGAAGCGAATCATCTCCTCGACGTAGGCGTGAGTGAGCTTGTCGTCGGCGACGCCCGACCCGAAGGCGTTGACGCAGGTCACGCCGCCCTGCTGCAGCGGCTCGATCAGCAGCCGGCCGAGCGCGGTCGGGCGGCCGTCGGGCTCGGTCAGCCGCTCGCCGTCGACGCGACGGTAGAGGACGTCGATCTCGTGGCGGACGCCGCCGACACGGGCATGAAGCCGCCCACCCGACTTGGCAAGATCGCTCGCGGTGACGATCGGGACCCCGAGCCGGCGCGCGATCGCGTCGTGCTCGAAGAAGGCGCCGCTCGCCGGGCCCTCGCTGAACAGCGCGACGAGCGGGTCGACGGCGCTCGGTGGCGCGGCCGCGCGCAGGGCCTCGCCGAGGAGGTCGAACGCCTCGGCCGGGTCTGCCTTCGGCGTTCCGGGCAGCCCGGCGGGGGCGATCGCGCTGCGGGCGGCGGCGGCGAAGGTGATTCCCGAGGGGCTGCGGGTGTTGTCCTCGAGCACGCAGAACTCGCCGGCGGGGTCGCGGACCAGATCGAGGCCGACGACCGCCGCCCAGGACCGTGGCGTCGTCGGCACCTCGCGCATCGCGGGCTCGTAGTGCTCGGCGCTCTCGATCGCGTATTCGGGCACGACGCCGGCGGCGACGATCTCGCGCTCGCCGTAGGCGTCGGCGACGAAGCTGTTCAGCGCCCGCGAGCGCTGCGCCACGGCGGTGGCGATCCGGGCCCACTCGTCGGCGCTGAGCAGCCGCGGGACCGGATCGAGCCGGAAGCGGTTCATCTTGAAGCTGAGCCCGGCAGCGGCGCTGCGGGCCTCGGCCTCGGCTGCCAGCTCGGCGGGGCCGGCGTCCTCGATCGCCGCCAGCACGGCCTCGTACCCGGGGCGCGGGACGCCCCCGTCCGAGGCCTCGTCGAACGACGCCAAGCTCTCCGCACCGCCCCGCGGCACCGCACCGAGTGTCGACACGTCTCTCACCCCATCAGCATGAAGTACCTGGACCCAAGCGCAAGGTGTCGGAAGTCGGAAATGCCGCCCGGCGACTCGACACCGCGGATAGAAGGTGCGGATTGCCACGAGTTTGGGATTCACGGCGCCGAGTGCCTGCAACCACTCGACTGAACGGAGAATTCGCCCTCGGGCTTTTCCGACAGGCGTCTAAAGACTGGCCTCGCGGTCCTCCTTACCTTTCGCGTGAGGGAGCGAACGTCGGGGCGCTGCCCGCGGCAGGCAACGAAAGGACTGTGAAGTGGAGGCGCGCCGGTGAAGAAGATCGAAGCATTCATCCGCCACGAGGCATTCGAGCCGATCCGCACCGAGCTGCTCGAAAAAGGGATCCCCTCGCTGTCGATCACCGAAGTCAAGGGCTCGGGGAGGCAGAAGGGCATCGTCGAGACTTACCGCGGGTCGACGCTGACCGTGATTGTGCGGCCGAAGCTGAAGTTGGAATGCGTCGTCGAGGACCAGGAGAAAGGAGTTGTCGTCGAGACGATTCTCAAACACGCACGCACGGGAGAGGTCGGCGACGGCAAGATCTTCGTTGTCCCGGTGGAGGAAGCGATTCGCATCCGCACCGGCGAGGCGGGGGAGACGGTTCTGCAGACCCACGACGAGAAGGAGATCTCGGCCTAGGCCGGCGATAGCGCCACAACATGCGAGACCTTTCGACCAGGATGATCGAGGCCGTCCTGGGCGGGGAGGGCCTTAGCGGCGTGGCGGAGCTGGCGGCGGCGGAGGCCGGCGGCCCCGTCGCGATCGTGCTGCCCGCGCGTGGGCTGACCGCGAGCGCCCCCGACATCGGCGAGCTGAACGGTCTCGCCGCCTATGCCTCTTCGCGCGTCGCCGGCAAGGAGGTGACCACGCCCGATGAGATCGAGGCTGCCGAGCCGGTGATGGCCGGCGGCGAGGAGGTCGGCCTGGTGATGCTGCTCACCTACCCCGACGAGGCCGGCGACGACGCCGACCAGCCGCCTATCGACCGCGCCGGCGTTCTGCGCCAGGCGGCGATGGCCGCGCTCGCCGAGCTGGCGGTTGCGGAGGCCCGCGAGGAGGCGGCGAGCGAGCTGCGCGGGGGCCTGATCGAAGAGCTGCGCGCGGGCCCGATGGACGCCGACGAGGTCACCAGCCGCGCCTCGCGCCTCGGCTGCGAGCTCGTTCGCGGCGCCGTCGTCCTCGTCGCCGAGCTGCGTACGTCGCGGCCTGGGCACGCAGCGGCACTGGTCGTCTCCGAGCACGAGGGCGCGATCGCCGAAGCGTTTGGCGAGCGGCTCTACGCGATCTTGCCGGCCCGCGGCGGCGACGACGCG
Organism: Solirubrobacterales bacterium; assembly: GCA_033855935.1. GTDB lineage: Bacteria > Actinomycetota > Thermoleophilia > Solirubrobacterales > 70-9 > JAWVFN01. Next base: position 6,481 of record JAWVFN010000118.1, read on the forward strand.
CCCGACAACGTCCTCCAGGTCGGGGCGCGGCTGGTTCGCCGCCTCCACGCACATGGGCCCGCGGCTGCCTCGTCCTTCTATCCCGACCCCGCCGAGCTCCACCGCGCCGTCCGCGAGGCCGAGCTCGTCCTCGACGTGATCTCGCGCGACGAGCGCATCGCGACCGCCCTCGAGGACGGCATCGCCGGCTCGGGCGTCTATCGCCTGCTGTTCCGGGCGCTTATCTCCGACCCGGGCGAGGTCAGGCGCTTCTACGAGGACACAGTCGAGCCACTCGTCCGCTACGACAACCAGTACCGCACCGACCTGCTCGGGACCCTCGAGGAGTACCTGGCCCAGGACTGCAACATGAACGCGACCGCGCGCGCGATCTTCGCTCACCGCCACACCGTGGCCTACCGCCTCGACCGCGTCCGCGAGCTCACCGGCCTCGACCCGAGCCTCTCAGAGGACCGCGAGCGCCTCGGCCTCGGCGCCAAGGCCTACCGGATCCTCGCTCCCACCTTGCCTCGCTAGATCAGCGGTGCCGGGTGGCGACGAGCCCGTAGACCGGTCCTCTCCCCGAGAGCACGTAGATGTGGCCCGCGCGGTCCTCGGCGAACGACGTCAGTTGCGGCACCTTGAGCCCGACCGGGTGGTCGTGGGCGGGGCCGTGCCCACCGTCGGGCGGCAGCAGCGAGGAGAGCTTGCCGGTGCAGTAGTCGCCGAACAGGTAGCGCCCGACAAGCTCGCGCGCCGCCAAGCGCGCCAGCCGCGGATCGCGGACGACATAGCCACCGGTGATCGCACAGCCGGGACCGTGCGGATAGGCGAGCACGGGTAGGACCGTCGCCCGCCTCGGCACCCCGCCCTTCAACTTGCCGAATCCCTCGTACGCCGGCCAGCCGAAGTTGGCGCCGCCGGCCTTTCCGGCGGCGACGATGTCAACTTCCTCGAAGCGGTCCTGGCCGACATCTCCGATCGTCAGCTCGCCGGTCGCGCGGTCGAAAGAGAATCGATAGGGGTTGCGTAAGCCGTAGGCGTAGATCTCGTCGCGGCCTTGGCGCCCGACGAATGGGTTGTCGGCCGGCACCGTGTACGGCCGGCCGCCCTCCTCGGCCGGGTCGATGCGGAGGATCTTCCCGAGCAGGCTGCCCCGGTCTTGGGCCGTGTTGAGCGGATCGTTCGCCGGGCTGCCGTCGCCGGTGCCGATATAGAGGTGGCCGTCGGGGCCGAAGACCAGCTGACCGCCGTGATCTTTGGGCGAGCTCTCATGGATCTGCAAAACGATCCGGGCGCTGTTGGGGTCGGCCAGCAGCTGGGAGTGAGTGGAGCGCTTGAACTCGGCGATACGGAGATTGCCGCTGCGGCCGGTGTAGGAGACGTAGAACCTGCCGGTCGTTTCGTAGTTGGGGGCAAACGCCATCGACATCAACCCCTGCCCGAGGCCCTTCGCCTTGACCAGGCTGCGGATATCGAGGAAGGGCGTCGGCAGCTTGACGCCGTTGTCGACGATTCGGATCGCCCCGTGGCGCTCGACGACGAACAGCAGGTCGCTCTTGCCCGGCGGCTGCGTCAGGTTGACCGGGTCGCGAAAGATCGCGATTCGCTCAAGCACGAGGTGCTTGGGGCCGAGGACCCTGGTTGTGCCGGTACGGGTAGCAGCGATGACCAGGGTCGTCGCCGCCAGCACAGCGGCGATCGCGGTCTCGATGCGGCGGCGTCTCAAGGCCGGCTGAGAGTAGCGAGGTGCCGTTGGGGGGCAGAGACGGCTACTTGAAGCGGTAGACCGGTCCGGCGAGCGATGTCGCGTAGAGCGCCCCGTTGGCGCCGAGGCCGAACGAGCTCAGCGATGGCACCTTGACCTTGAGCGTGCGCACGCTACGGGCCCTGTCGAGCGCCGGCACGAGGGTCCGGATCTTGCCGGTGCAGAAGTCGCCGAACACGTAGCGGCCCTCGAGCGCCTTCGGCTTCGTCCGCACGACGTAGCCGCCGATCACCGAGCAGCCGCCGCTGTCGTTCGACCCGTGCGAATAGGCGAAGATCGGCTTGTCGTTGCGGGTTGGCGCCGGGGGGATGGCGCCGGCGAACGGGGCGAACCCCTCGAAGTCGTTCCAGCCGAAGTTGGCGCCGTTGGCGGTCGAGAGGTCCTCGTAGTCGACCTCCTCGAACTTGTCCTGGCCGACGTCGCCGATCGCGATCCGGTTGCCGTCGAAGGAGAAGCGGTATGGGTTTCGCAGCCCCATCGAGAAGATCTCGTCGCGGCCGGCGCCGGCGCCGAGGACATTCGAGGCGGGCGAGGTGTAGGGGCTCGATCCGTGCTGGGTTGGGTCGATGCGGAGGATCTTCCCGAGCAGGTTGTTGGTCTGCTGGGCGGAGTTGTCGGTGTCGCCGGCGCCGCCGCCATCGCCGGTGCCGATGTAGAGGAAGCCGTCGGGGCCGAACTGGAGCTGGCCGCCGTTGTGGTTCTCGAAGTTGGGGTGGGGGATGACCAGCACCGTCCGCCGCGAGCCGGGATCTGCTTGGAAGGTCGACGCGCGGTGGAACTCGGCGATGTTGATGTCGCCGCCGCTGCCCGTGTAGTACGCGTAGAAGAGCCCGCTCGAGGCGTAGTCGTTGGGGAAGGCGAGCGACAGCAGTCCCTGCTCGCCGCCGGCCTTGACCAGCCCGGCGATGTTGAGGAAGAGGCGGCGCTTCTTTCCGTTGACCGAGACCACCCTGCCGCCTTGCTCGACGACGAGGATCCCGGGCGTGCCCGGCGCCGAGGTGACGTAGGTCGGCGAGGAAAAGCGCCCGACCTTCTTCAGGTGGACCTTGGCGGAAGCCGGCGACGTCGCCCAGAGGACGGCGGCGGTGACGGCGAGAGAGATGAGGACCGCGCGCTTCACGACTGTGGTTGTAACCCGAAACGCGGGCGATAGTCCCGCCGTTGCTTGGTTACTTGGGAACGATCTGGAAGACCGGCCCGCTGAGCGAGGTGACGTAGATGTGCCCGGCGTTGTCGGTGCCGAACGAGGTCGGCGATTGGGTCTGGAGCCCGGTCGCCTTGTCGCCGACCGCCTTCGTGCCCTCGAGCTTGAAGCTGCGGATGTCGCCCGAGCAGAAGTCTGAGTAGAGGTAGCGGCCGGCGAGGCTCGGCAGCGCCGGGTCGTGGACGACGTAGCCGCCGTTGATCGCGCAGCCCGCGTCGTGGCTGTAGACGAGCACGGGCTTGATCGCCCCGGGCGCCGACTGATCTGAGTTGAACGGGGCGTCGCCCTCGAACGCCGACCAGCCGAAGTTGGCGCCCGCGCCCCTGCCCGAGGGCACGGCGTCGACCTCCTCCCATGTGTCTTGGCCGACGTCGCCGATGTAGAGCGCGTTGGTCTGGGAGTCGAAGCTGAAGCGCCACGGGTTGCGGAGCCCGTAGGAGTAGATCTCTGGCCGGGCTCCGGCCTTGGCGGCGAACGGATTGTCAGCGGGGACCGTGTACGGCTGGTTGCCGCTGCGCGCCGGGTCGATGCGGAGGATCTTGCCGAGCAGGCTGCCGAGGTTCTGGGCGTTGCGGTGGGGGTCGCCCTCGCCGCCGCCGTCGCCGGTGCCGATGTAGAGGTGACCGTCGGTGCCGAACAGGAGGAGGCCGCCGTTGTGGTTGGGGGCGAAGTCGGGCATCTTCAGGACCTCGCGCTCGGAAGCAGGGTCGGCGGTGTCGGGGTTGCCGGCCGAGCGATGGAACTCGACCACGTTCTGATTTCCGTCGAGGCCGGTGTAATAGCCGTAGAAGAGGCCGGAGCTCTGGTAGTCGGGGGCGAAGGCGATCGAGAGCAAGCCCTGCTCGACGTCGGTGCTCACCTTCGGCGAGATGTCGAGGAAGGGAGTGGGGAGCTTGTTGCCGTTGCGGACGATGTCGACCTTGCCGGTGCGGTCGACGACATAGAGGTCGGTGCTGTTGCCCGGCGGCTGGATGACGTAGACCGGCTCGCCGAAGTCCCCGCCGGCGATCAGCGCCAGCTTCACTCCCGTCGACGCCGCCGGGCTGGCGCCGGTCGTTGTCGGCTGGGTCGTGCCGCTGTTGCCGCCGCCGCAACCCGCGACAACGATCAGCAGGGCCGCCGCAAACGCGGCTGAAACCTTGAGTCCCACAACACCGACGCTACTTGGGGTTTGTTGCGGTGCCGCTGCCTGCGCCGACTTCGCCGCGCTGCTGGGCCGTGCCGGCCTGGCCGATGATGTCCGTGGGCTTGATCGGCACGACCTTGCCGTTATTGTCGACCCGCGTCTGCGGCGGGGTGTCGGAGATGCGCACGACGAACTCGCCCTGGGGGACGCCGCCGTCGTTGGTGACCGCGACGGCCTTGCCCTCGAGCCCGGCTGCGATCCGGTAGTCGATCGTGTACGTGCCGGCGACCACGGGGGTCAGGCTCCAGACGATGTTCTTGGTCGCCCCCGGCTCGAGCGTGCCGAAGGCGAAGGTCTTCGTCTGCGCGGCGTCAGCGCCGGCCGACACGGTCTGCCCGGCGTACTTCGGAAAGCCGTTCTCGAGAATCCAGACCGAGCGCGAGGGATCGGCGAGCCCGCTCTGCTGGCTGCGAACCGAGAAGGACTCGTTGGCGTTGGGGTCGGTCGAGATCGTGATCGCCAGATCGGGGATCGCCTTGTCGCCGGTGTTCTTGACGCCGAGCTCGAGCGACGAGGTCTCGGCCAGTCGCTGGCGGTTCGGGAATTCGGACTTGGTGATCTGGACCGGGAACTTGCCCTGGGGCTCGTTAGCGTCCTGGCGGGTTCCGCCGCAGGCCGCCAGGGCGAGCCCGCTGAGGGCGGTCAAGAGCACGACGACGCCGCGCTGCTGGCTAGCGCGGGAAAAACGGGGGCTGTTGACGCTCCTCCCCAAAGGCGCGGGCAACATACCACCTGGATATACCGCGACCGCGGATCCCCATTTGCGGTTGTCGCTGGCGGTCCGGCCGATGATCCAATAATCTACCCGCGAGGGGAGAACGTGGTACGAGCCGCAGCCGACAGAGCATTCCTACCTGCCAAGTCTCTTTTTGAGCAGGTCGGAGACATGGTCATTCTCACGGCGAAGACGATCTCGTCGGCGATCCGACCGCCGTATCCGTACGGAGGGGAGTTCATCGGGCAGTTCCTCTTCGCCCTCCAGCTCTGCTGGTTCCCGATGCTGATCTCGACACTCGCCTTCGGTTTCGGCGCCCCGGGGCTGCAGGCCGCCAACTTCCTCTCTCTCTTCGGAGCCCTCGACCGCCTCGGCGGTTTCTTCGTTCTCGCATCGATCCGCGAGTTCGCGCCGTTCGTGACCGCGGTCGTCGTCGCCGGCGTCGCCGGCACTGCGATCACCGCCGACCTCGGCGCCCGCAAGATCCGCGAGGAGCTCGACGCCCTCCAGGTGCTCGGCGTCGACCCGATCAAGAACCTCGTCGTGCCCCGCTTCCTGGCGCTGATGTTGATCACCGGCCTGCTCGACATCTACGCGCTGATCTTCGGAATCATGGGCGGCATCGGCGCCGAGCTGCTCTACAACGAGCCGCTCGGAGGCTTCTTCGCCACCCTCTTCACCAACGCCTCGGTCACCGACCTCTGGGGCTCGGTGCTGAAGACGACGCTGTTCGGGGCGATCATCGCGATCGTCTGTTCCTACAAAGGGATGACTGCGTCCGGAGGCGCGGCCGGCGTCGGTAGAGCCGTCAACGAAGCGGTCGTGATCGCCTTCATGGGCGTCTTCGCGTTCAACTACGTCTTCACCCAGACTTTGCTCGCCACCCATCCGGAGCTGCAGACCATCCGATGACCGGCTGGCTCGCAGTCCCCAAGGGATGGCTCTCGTCGATGGGCGAGATCTTCGCCTTCTGCGCGCGGGTCATGGGGCTCGTCTACTCCGGCCGCGTCTTCCGCTTCTTCGGCGAGGCGCTGCGCCAGGCCGGGATCCTGATCCTCGGCTCGACGATCGTGATCTGGGGCCTGGTCTTCATCCTCGGCCTCCAGTGCGGGATCGAGGGCGCTTACTTCCAGCGCTCGATCGGCGCCCCCGCCTACGCCGGCGTCTTCGCCGCGTGGTGTGACCTGCGTGAGGTCATCCCCTACGCCTTCGGCTACATGATGGCCGCCAAGATCGGCACGGGAATCGTCGCCGAGCTCGGTGCGATGCGGATCTCCGACGAGATCGACGCGCTCGAGGTCATGGGCGTCGAGCCCGTCGCCTACCTCGCCGCGACCCGGTTGCTCGCCGCCTGGATGGTGCTGCCCTTCATGTACCTCGCCGCGGTCGGCGTCGGCTACTTCGCCAGCTGGCTCGCCGTCGTCGAGCAGATCGGCGACGTTTCATCCGGCGGCTACTTCCTGATCTTCTGGATGTTCCAGAACCCGCCCGATCTCATCTACAGCGTGATCAAGGGCATGTTCATGGCGACGGCGATCGTCTTAGTCGGCTGCTACTACGGCTACACCGCCTCCGGTGGACCGGTCGGGGTGGGTACGGCGACGGCGAAGTCGATGGTGCTCAACATCGTCCTGGTCCACATCATCGGGATGATGGGAACGCTCGTGTTCTGGGGCGCAAACCCGAGGGCCCCGATAGGCGGATAGGCAATAATTTGGTGACCCGACGCGGCCCCGGCCGCAAAGTCCAGGAGGACGAACTTGGCTGAGAAGAAGAGGACCACGACGCGCAAGAGCACCGCAGGAACGCGTTCCAAGGGGACGACCTCGCGCAAGCGCGCGAGCAGCACGACTCCGCGTGGCACGTCTTCGAGCAAGCGCAACCTCAACGCGCCCCAGGCAAAGAAGGACGCCGATCCGCTGCAGTCGCAGGGCATGTCGGACTCCGAGGACTTCGGCAACCGCGACTACTCGATTCCCGGCGTCGAGTCCGACGACCCGAATCCGTACAAGTGGCACACCGGCGCCAAGCGCGACCACGGCGGCGAGGACGCGATCGAGATCATCGACCTCGTCAAGCAGTTCGGCCGCACCCGGATCCTGAACGGCGTCAACCTCGGTCTTCCCGACAACCAGATCTCGATGGTCCTCGGCCCCTCTGGCACCGGCAAGAGCGTGCTGATCAAGCACATCGTCGGCCTGCTCTATCCCGACTCGGGGGACGTTCTGGTTCATGGTGAATCGGTGCCGCAGATGACCGACGACGAGCTGTTCGAGGTGCGCAAGAAGTTCGGCCTGCTGTTCCAGGACGGCGCCCTCTTCGGCTCGATGAACGTCTTCGACAACGTCTGCTTCCCGCTGCGCCAGCACACCGACAAGGGCGAGGACGAGATCGCCGAGATCGTCAACCGCCGCCTGCGCGAGGTCGGCCTCCAGGAAGCGCATTACAAGATGCCCAACGAGCTCTCGGGCGGCATGCGCAAGCGCGCCGGCTTCGCCCGCGCCCTCGTCCTGGATCCGGCGATCGTCATGTTCGACGAGCCCGACTCGGGCCTCGATCCGGTCCGCACGGCGCTGCTCTGCGAGCTGATCCGCGAGGTCCACGAGGAGAACGGCGGCTGCTACATGGTCATAAGCCACGACCTCGGCACGGCCCGCCGCATCGCCGACTTCATCGCCGTCCTCTGGAAGGGCCGCATCGTCGAGTCCGGCCCCTCGGACGAGCTGTTCGACTCGGACAACGAGTTCGTCAACCAGTTCCTGAACGCCGACATCAAGGGTCCGCTAGCGATGGATTGACGACGCCCAGGACGCCGCATCTCAGCGTCCTCGGCCGATCGTCTCGCTCACGTAGGTTCCCTACGCTCGCTTCGTCGATCGGCTTGCGTCCTTGATCTGCGACGTCCTGGACGTCGTTTCGGGGCCCGGACTACTTGACTCGGGTGTAGCTGAGCGGGAAGTCGAGCTCCCAGTTCTTGCCGTCGTCTGATTTCTCCCAGCGGCCGTTGATCGTCTTGCCGTCGTCGCTGATCTTGCCTTCGAAGCGCTGGTAGAAGTCGAGCGGCGAGAAGTCGGGCTTGTCCCTGAGCAGGGTCCAGATGCCGTCGGCGAGGGTCATCGCGTAGGTGCGGACGATGCCGCGCGAGTCGAAGTAGTGCTGGACGAAGGACTCGCCGTCCTCGGCGACGCCGATGATGGAGTTGCTGTCGGGGACGGGGTCCGGCGCCTCCGAGCGCTGGAGCAGGAACTGGCCGTCGAGGATCCATTCGCAGGCGAGGGGCCCTGAGATGCCGAACGCCTCGACCTCCCACTCACCGGCGAGAAGGTCGAGGCGCTCGAGGGCAGCTGCGTTTGGGTCTTGGTCGGCTTGCACGTCGGTTCACCCGACCGTATCGCCCTAGCCGTTCGAGGCAACGCCGACCTTGTGGCCCTGGGCGTCGGCGAAGACGCCGAAGGTGACGCCGGGGACTTCCTGGGCGGGCTGGGTGATCGTGCCGCCGAGCTCCTCGGCCTTCTTCAACGTCGCCGGCACGTCCTCGACGCCGACGAAGAAGAGGACCTCGTCCTCGTCGCCCTGGCGCGGGCTTATCGCGACCGCGGGGCCGTCTTCGACTCCGGTGTCGATGAACGTGTAGCCGGGGAATCCTCCCTCCGACGCCACCTTCCAGCCGAGCAGGTCGGCGTAGAACTTGCGCGTGGCATCGGGATCCTCGGAGCGGATCTCCGTATGAATGACTGGGGCGGGCATCTTGTCTCCTTTGAGTCGTGTCGCGGCCGTCTGTTTGAGGCCTTTGCAGATACGACGAACGGGGACGGCGAGATCGACAGCTGGGGTGTCAGGACTGCCGCGACTGAGGCGATATTCAGGTCCGGCTCCTAAGCTGTCCCCGGTGAAGGGAAGGCGGATATTCGGCCGCGTCGCGGCTGTCGCGGTGCGGCGGCCGTGGCCCGTGCTCGGCCTGATCGCGGCGCTGGCGATCGCGGGCACGGTGGCGGCGAGCAGTCTCGAGACCGACGCCGGCACCGACACCCTCGTCTCGAAGAGCGATCCGACCTACCAGGCGACCCAGCGCTTCCAGGACAAGTTCGGCTCCGACGCCGTCGTGGTCCTCGTCCGCAGCGAGTTGCGAAACCTCGTGCTCACGGCCAACCTCGGCAAGCTGCTCGAGCTCGAGGGCTGCCTCTCGGGCAATGCGCCTGCGAAGGCGCTCGCCACCTTGCCTCCGGTCTGCAAGCAGATCGCCGACCTGCACCCGAGCCGCGTCGTCTTCGGGCCGGCGACCTTCCTCAACCAGGCCGTGGTCCAGATTCAGTCGGTGCTCAGCAGCCAGATCCAAAACGCCACTCAGACCGCCCAGCAGGCCGGGGCGCGGGCGCACCAGCAGGCTGCATCGCAGGGCCTGTCGAGCAGCGAGCAGAACGCGGCAGCGCAAAAGGCCTCCCAGGCCGTGCTCGCCACCTTCCAGCGCAACCTGATCGGCCTGGCGACCAAATACGACATCACCAAGGCGCCCAGGCTCGACGACCCGGTCTTCGTCAGCAAGATCGTCTTCGACACCAGCAAGCCCGCGGGCACCCCGAAGTCGCGGTTCAGCTACCTGTTCCCTAACTCGCAGTCGGCGCTGGTCTCGATCCGGATGGAGCCCGACCTCAGCGGGTCGCAGCAAAACCAGGCGATCGGCCTCTACAAGAAGGCGGTCGCCGACCCGGCGTTCAAGCTCGACAAGGGCAGCTACGTCGTCAGCGGCGTGCCGGTCGTCGTCGAGGGCCTTGCCGGCAAGCTGCGCTCGGAGATCTTCATCCTGCTCGCGGCGTCGATCCTGATCATGGGAATCGTCCTCTTCCTGGTGCTCGAGCCGCCGCTGCGGCTCCTGCCGCTCGGCGTCGCTCTCGCCGCCTCGGGCGTCACCTTCGGGGCCCTCTCGCTGTCGGGCGGATCGCTGACGATGGCCTCGATCGCGGTGTTGCCGGTCCTGATCGGCCTCGCCGTCGATTACGCGATCCAGTTCCAGGCTCGCTGGGCGGAGGCCCGTCAGTCGGGGCTGCCGCCGCCGGAGGCCGCCGCCGCGGCCGCCGGGCAAGGAGGTCCCGTGATCGGCACGGCCGTGCTCGCCACAGCCGCCGGCCTTGCGGTGCTGGCGCTCTCGCCGGTGCCGATGGTGCGCTCCTTCGGCCTGCTGCTGGTCCTCGGCGTCGGTCTCGGCTTCGTGATCGCCCTCAGCGCCGGCTTTGCGGCACTCGGGCTGGCGACGCGGCCGCGTCGCCGGCGCGGGCTGCGGGCGCCCCGCGTTACGCACCGCATCGGCGAGCGCGCCGAGCTCTTCCGAGCGCGCACGGGCCGGCGCCTCGGGGCGATCGGCAACCGGGCGCTCGCGGTCGGCATCACCAGCCCCGGCCGGGTCCTGATCGCGGCGACGACGCTCGCCGTCTGCGGCTGGATCGCGGGCAGCCAGACCTCGGTCGTCTCCGACATCCGCCAGCTCGCGCCGTCGAGCTTGCCGGCGCTCCAGGACGTCAACACGCTCCAGAACGACACCGGCGTCTCGGGGGAGCTCAACGTCACCGTCCGCTCCAACGACATCACCAACCCCGCGGTGATCGATTGGATGCGTAACTTCCAGCAGCGGATTCTCGAGCGCCACCACTTCACCAGTGCGACGCGCTGCGCCGACGCCGAAATCTGCCCGGCGGTATCCCTGACCGACCTCTTCGGCGAGACCGTCGGCAGCCAGACCTCCGCCCGCGCCCGCGAGCTGCTCAACGCGATTCCGGCCTACTTCTCGCAGGCCGTGATCAGTCGTGACCCCTCGGGCACCGGCGTCGGCGACACCGCCAACATCGCCTTCGGCATCCCGGTGCAGCCCCTCGACCAGCAGCAGAAGCTGATCGACGACATCCGCGGCCAGATCAACGCCCGCGGCGTTCCCGGCCCGCCGCCGGGGACGGACGTCGAGGTCGCCGGCCTGCCGGCGCTGGCGGCACAGGCAAACCAGGACCTCTCGCGCAGCCGCTACTGGCTGCCGCCGGCGGCGCTGCTCGCGGTGGCGCTGATGCTCGTCCTCGTCTACCGCTCGATCCGCCGCGTGGTTGTGCCGCTGGTGCCGATCGCGCTCGCGACTGGCTGGTCGTCGCTGGTTGTCGCCGCGATGGACCTGCCGCTCAACCCGATGTCGGCGACGCTGGGCGCCTTGGTGATCGCGATCGCAACCGAGTTCAGCGTCATCCTCGCCGCGCGCTACGAAGCCGAGCGCGGCGTCGGTCTCTCGGTCGGCGAGTCGCTGCGCCGCACATACGCCCGTACGGGCACGGCGGTCCTCGCCTCGGGGATCACCGCGACGGCGGGCTTCGCCGCCCTCGCCGCCAGCGACATCCGCATGCTCCGCGACTTCGGGCTGGTCACGATCGTCGACCTCGCGGTGGCGCTGGCCGGGGTGATCTTCGTCCTGCCCGCGGTGCTGGTCTGGGCCGAAAGCGCCCGCGAGGCGCCCGCGGCCGCCAGCCGCCTCGCGAGGTGGCTGGCGCCGTCGCAGCCGTCGCAGCCCGATGGCTGAGCCCCGTAAGCGCCGGCGCGCCTCCGGCAACGCTTCGCCGTACATGGTTTTCGTGGGTATCGCCTTTGTCGCCTTGGTCGCCTACGCCGGCATCAACACGCTCCGCAACAACTCGGGCGGCGCCCTCGGCGTCGGCACCAGCGGCGCCGGTGAGCCGCTGGCCGAGTTCGCGGTGCCCGATGCACGCAGCGACCTGACCGGCGACGCCAACGTCGCCCAGGACGACTGCAAGACGTCGACCAGGCCCTGCCCATCGAGCGACCACCGCACCCCGGCCTGCCGGGTCGACCTCCCCGGTGCGATTCGGGTCTGCGACGACTTCAACCGGCCGCTGGTGCTCTCGTTCTGGTTCACCCGCGGCGGCGACTGCGAGGCCCAGCAGGACGTCTTCGAGGGCGCCTACCGCCGCTTTGGCGGCCGGGTCAACTTCCTCGGCATCGACGTCCGCGACTCGCGCGACACGGTCCGCAAGCTGATCGCCGAGCACGGCTGGACCCACCCGATCGGCCTCGACTCCGACGGGGCGCTCTCCAACCTCTACCGGATCGGTGGTTGCCCAACCTTCATCTACGTCTACCCTGGCGGCATCGTCCAGAGCACGAGCATCGGGCAGATCGACCTCAACGAGATGAGCGGCCGGATCAGGACCCTGGTCGCCGATTCGGCCAAGCGCGCCGCGGGGGGATCCGGCTAAGGCGCCATGGAAGGACTTCCCGAGGAATGGGAGACTGCCCCGGAGCCCGGGTGGGTGGCCCCGGTCCTCGACGAGGAGTTCCCGGGCCTGGCGATCCACTGCACGACTGTGGGCCGCGGTTCCGGCAAGAGCCCGGCGGCGGTCAAGGAGCAACTGCGCGAGATGAGCAACCGCTTCGGCGGCGCTCAGGCGATCCACCTGCGCGAGAAGCCGATCCCCTGGGCCTACCGCGTCTTTTTCCGCCACATCGGGCTCGACCCCGACACGACCCGGACCCCGGTCGAGGAGCTGACCCTGCAGCGAATGCACGACGGCGGCTTCAAGAGCAAGAACCGGCTTGACGACGCGCTGACGATCGCGACGATGGAGATCGGCGTCGCGATGCGCGCCTTTGACGCCGACAAGCTCGAGGGACGGCTCGGCATCCGGCCCTCCGCTCCCGGCGAGAAGTTCGAGGGCCTGGTCGGCTCCCTGACCCACGGCACCCTGGTCATCGCCGATGAGAAGCGGCCGGTCGCCGTCCTCTTCGGCGACACCGCCGAGGGCCGCGGCGTCCACCCCGAAACCGAGCGAACCCTGCTCGCGGCGATCGGCGTCAAGGGGGTGCCCGACATCGCCCTCGAGGAGGGCCTGTGGCTTGCTGCCAGCGCCATGCGAGCGTAAGATGGCCTCAGTGGAGCCGACCGAAGTGGAGGAATTCGACCAACTTCACGCTGGCCTCGCGGTCGCCGTTGCCGACCGCGAGGACGAGCTGCTGGTCGCCGGGCGCGGTGGCGAGATTTTGCCGCCGCTCGAGACCGCCGTCACCGAGGTCGACGAGCGCCGCGCGCGCCGCGACCTCCGTCGCCAGATCGCCCGTATGGAGGCCGAGCTGGGGCGGCTCTTCGGCGCCGCCTTCCCCCGCACCGGCATCGAATGGGGCGTCGCCGCCCCCGGCGGGCCTCGCGTCCTCGGCGTCGCCGAGCTCGAGCAGATCCGCGACGCGATGGCCGACCGCCTCGCGGAGACCCGGGCCACCCTCGGCGAGATCGCCGAGGACGAACAGGCCTACCGCGAGCTGGTCGAGGACATCGTCGCCGACCCCGCCTCTCACAAGTGGGTGCGCGTGCGCAGCGAGTCGCTGGGCGAGCCGAGCTGCCGCCACTGGCACGTGCGGCCGCGCTGGGGCGTGCTGGGCATGCTGGCCGGCTGGTGGCGCGTCAAGCTTTCCTCCGGTTGTCCGTTAGCCCTGGGGCGCGGCGTCAGCCGCGTCCCAAAGACGGCGGTCCTCCCGGCCCCCGCATGAAAGAGGAACGCCCTCAGCCCCTCTGGGGAAGCTTCCCGCTTTCGGAGATCGTCATCGCGATCGGCTTGGTGATGCTGATCATCGGCCTCTTCCTGCCGCCATCGAGCGGCAAGCTCGTCGTCGCCGTGGGGCTCGTGCTGGCGTCGCTCGCCGGCCTCGAGGTGGCGGTCCGCGAGCACCTCACCGGGTACCGCTCGCATACCACGCTGCTGGCGGGGGGCACCGCCGTAGCCGCGATCGCGATCACTCTCGCGATCGGGCAGCGGGACCTGCCGCTCTGGGTCGCCTTGCTGATCGGCCTCGGGGCCGGCGGATTGGCGGCGTTCGGCCTCCTTAGGGCCTTCCGCCGCCGCTCCGGCGGCGCCTCGGTCAGGCTGCGATAAGCGGCCGCGGCGGGATCGCCGCCGTGGCTGGGCTCGGCGGCGTATCGCCGCCCTTGCACTGCAGCGCGGATGCAAGCATGATCCGCTGACGCTGGACCAGGGCACCGACCTGTTTGTTCTCGGACATGGCCAGATGCTGGAGCAGCTTGCGCGAACGGGTCCTGCCCCAGCGGCGCTGGCTCGAGAGGAGCTCGGAGATCGTCATGCTCTCTGCCTCCCACGGGCACTCGAGGACTATCTCGGCTACGTCGCGATCACCCGCCCCCACGGCTCGCTTGAGCGCTGCTCGTGCGAGTCTCACCCGGTTGGCGCGGGCCAGGGCCTGCAGATGTTGCGGCGCCTTTGAGGATTTAGAACCGGTGGGTGAGGCAGCAGCGATCGTCGAGGCAACGGGCATTGGTGAAGCTCCCTTCGAGGGTTAGATGGCGGGTATCTCTCCAACGGCGCCCCGGCGGCTTTTGGGCCGGGGGATGGCGGTCGGCGGGAGGGTTAACCTCCTCCGCCCGCTCCCTGCCCCGGGTGCGCTCGGTCGATTCAACCTATGCGAACCGCGGGCAGTGGTCAATAGGTGGTTAACAGGTGACCCGCTAAGAGCAGCTTTTTCCTTCAGGCAGATCGCAGGTCTGGAAAGTCCCCGACCACATGTCCAAAGATCTCGAGCGCCCGATCGAGGTGCTCGCGCTCGTGAGTCGCCATCAAACTGGTCCGCAACAGCGCCCCGCCCGGCGGTACCGCCGGATGGAGCGCGACGTTGGTGTAAACGCCGGCATCGAAGAGCGCCTTCCAGAGCAATACGGCCTGCCAGTCCTCGCCGACGACGACCGGGACGACCGGCGTCGTCGCCTCGGTGCCGTCGGCGAGCTTGCCGGGCTCAATCACCTTGAGACCGAGGTCGCGGAAGCCCTGCCGGAGGTAGGCCGCGTTGTCGAGGAGCTTGGCGAACAGCTCTGGGCCCTCGGATCGGACGATCCGCAGAGCGCCGAGGGCGGCGCCGACCGCGGCCGGAACCGCGGAGGCGCTGAAGATGAAGGCGCGGGAGGAGACCCGCAGGTACTCGATGACCTCCTCGGAGCCGGCGATGAAGCCGCCGCACGAGGCGAGGCTCTTGGAAAAAGTGCCCATACGCAGGTCAATTTCGTCCTCGAGGCCGAACAGCTCGCAGGCTCCGGCGCCGCGGGCGCCGAGGACACCGACTCCGTGGGCCTCGTCGACGAAAATCCGCGCGCCGTACTTCTTGCAGAGCTCGACGACCGGCGGCAGATCGCAGACGTCGCCCTCCATCGAGAAGACGCCGTCCACCACCACCAAAACACCGCTCTCGTCCGTGGCCGCGCGCTGGAGCATCGTCTCGAGCTTGTCCATGCGGTTGTGGCGGAACGGCCGCAGCCGCGCGCCGGAGAGCTTTGCGCCGTCGAGGATCGAGGCGTGGTCGCCGGTGTCGCAGATCACGGTGTCGCCGGGCTCGAGGATGGCGCTGATCGCGCCGAGATTCGACTGGTAGCCAGTTGTGAAGACGATCGCGTCCTCGGTTCCCATGAACTCGGCGAGCTCGCGCTCCAGGTCTGTGTGCAGTGGCGTCGTGCCGTTGAGCAGTCGCGAGCCGGTGACGCCGGTTCCGTACTGCTCGAGCGCGTCGCGGGCGGCCTGCTTGACCCGCTCGTCCATCGTCAGCCCGAGGTAGTTGTTGGAGCCGAGCATGATCGTCTCGCGCCCCTCCATCTCGACCACGGGGCCGGCCTCGGATTCGAGCAGGCGGAAGTAAGGCAACACGTCGGCCTCCTTGGCGGCCGCAAGCTGCTCGGAGCGGTCGTGGTGGCGGGCCTTCGCGAAGACGTCCAGAGGGGTGGTCGTGCCGTCGGCCACGGCGGTAAGTGTAGGTTCCATGCGTGCCTGGCGATGTACAAGTACGCCCGATCGAGGGCCGCGGCGACGTCAGCAAGTTCATCAAGCTCCCGTTTCGCCTCCATAAGGACTCCGAGCGCTGGGTGCCGCCGCTGATCATGGAGCGGCGCGAGTTCCTCAGCCCCAAGAAGAACCCCTACTATGAGCACGCCGACGTCCAGCTCTTCCTCGCCGAGCGCGACGGCGAACCCGTCGGCCGGATCTCGGCCCAGGTCGACAGCCGCTGGGACGAGTTCCAGGGCGGCAAGGACGGCATCTTCGGCTTCTTCGAGACCGACGACGACCCCGAGGTCGCGAAGGCCCTGCTCGATACGGCTGCTGCCTGGCTCAAAGAGCGCGGGCGCGAGCGGATGATCGGCCCGATGGACTTCACGACCAACGACGAGTGCGGCGTGCTCGTCGACGGCTTCGACCAGCCGGCGATGATCCTCGAGCCCTGGCACCCGCCCTATTACGGGCCGATGTTCGAGGCCAACGGCTACGGCAAGGCGATGGACCTTTGGATGTGGCGACTGGAGATGGGCGATCTCGCCGAGGGCACCCAGTTCCACCCGATGATCCACGCCGCGGCGCAGAAGGTCGAGGGCGAGCACGGGGTGACGATTCGCAACATGAACAAGAAGGACCTCCTCAACGAGGTGAGGGCGTTTACGAATGTCTACAACGAGGCCTGGGGCGACAACTGGGGCTTCGTGCCGATCACCGACGAGGAGGCCAAGTTCCAGGCCAAGAACCTGAAGCCGGTCCTCGACGAGAGCTGGTGCTTCATCGCCGAGCGCGACGGGCAGGTGCTGGGGGCGGCCGTGACCCTGCCGGACATCAACCAGGTCCTGGTCAAGATGAACGGCAGGCTGTTCCCGACGGGCTGGTGGAAGTTCCTAACCGGCCGTCGCAAGATCGACCGGGTGCGGGTCTTCGCGCTCGGCGTGCTGCCCGAATACCAGCACCTCGGCATCGCCGCCTCCTTCTACATCCGCCACATCGAGAACACCGATCCCGACGGGATCATGTGGGGCCACACCGGCTGGATCCTCGAGACCAACAAGCCGATGAACAGCGCGATGGAGGGGATGGGCGGGGAAGTGGTCAAGACGTACCGGATCTACGAGAAGGATCTGTAGGCGCGCTTAGACTCGTGGCATGTCGCTCGAGATCGATGTCAAGCCACGATCGCCATTCCGCCTGCCATCAAGGGGGAGCGGAGTGACGCGCGTCGTCAACGGCGTCCTTCATCGCTTGCTTCACGTTGAGGGGCAGGCAATCGTGGTGCGGGCCTGGGAGCAGCCTTCGGGGGAGATCACCTTGCGGGCCGAGCATGTCGGCAGTGACGGTGCCCCCGAGGCACTCGAGGTCGCGATGGAGCGGCAGCGTTTTGCCCTGGGCATCGACGACGACCTGAGCGAGTTCTACGAGCTGTTCAAGCGCGATCCGGTCCTCGGGCCGGTGATCAACCGCCGGCCGTCGATCCGGCCGCGGCGCACCGTGTGGCCGTGGCATGCGTTGCTGCGGGCGATCACCAAGCAGCTGATCGAGGCCTCGCGCGCGGCCGCGATCGAGCGGCGGATCGTCCGCCGCTGGGGGATCGGCGCCGCCGGGCTCCTCGACGTGCCTGGGCCCGCCGTCGTCCGGGGTATCGCCCCAGCCGAGCTCGTCGCCTGCGATCTGACCGAGGCGCGCTCGCTGGCGATGCTGCGCTGCGCGCGCGAGGTCGCCGCGGGCCGTGCCGACCTCGCCGACCCGGCCTCGGACCGTCGTCTGCTCGCGATCCCCGAGATCGGGCCGTGGACCGTTCAGTGCGTCGGCCTCGATGGCCGCGGCGACCCCGACTCGCTGCCGGCCGGCGACCTCGGCTTCATCAAGCTCGTCGGCGTCCTCGCCGGGCTTGGCCGCCGGGCCGAGGTCGAAGAGGTCGAGGAGTACTTCGCCCCCTACGAGCCCTATCGCGGTCTCGCCGGCACCTTCATGCTGATCGGTCTCCACAAGATGGTCGGCGGCCACGGCCCGCTGAAGCTCGCCGCCTGACACCTGTTTAGCCTTGACGCCACCCCGGGTAGCAAAGGTGAATGCGTTTCTACTACGGCGCGGCACACGAGCAGTTCCCTCCCGACGACCTTCTCGAGCAGGCCGTCGAGGCCGAGAAAGCGGGATTCGTAGGCATCGGCTGCTCGGACCACCTGCAGCCGTGGTGGGAAGGAGGCGAAGCGGGCCAGGCTTGGGTATGGCTAGGCGCGGTGGGGCACGCCACGGATCTGGCGGCGATCGGCACCGCGGTGACACCTGCTGGGCCGCGGTACCACCCGGTGCTGATCGCCCAGGCGTGGGCAACGCTCGAGATCCTCTTCCCGGGCCGGCCGTTCCTCGGCTTCGGCTCGGGCGAGTCGCTGAACGAATCGCCGCTCGGGGCCGACTGGCCGCCGGTCGGCAAGCAGGTCGAGCGAATGGAGGAGGCGCTCGAGCTGATCCACGCGCTGTTCGAGGGCCAAACCGTGACCTACGAGGGCAGCCATTTCTCCACCAAGGCCGCCAAGCTCCACAGCCTGCCCGAGCGCCGGCCGCCGATCTACGTCTCGGCCTTCGGGCCCAGGGCCGCCGGCGTCGCCGCCCGTTGGGGCGACGGCCTGTTGACGCTGGCCGACCCCGAGCAGGCGCCGAACGTGATCGACGCCTACACCGCGGCCTGCGAGGACGCCGGCCGCGAGCCGGGCGAGATCTTCCTCCAGGCACAGTTCTCGTGGGCCGAAGACGACGACGCGGCGCTCGACGGCGCCCGGGTTTGGAAAGGCGCCCAGCCCTCCGAGTACTACACCGACGACTGGCACGACCCGGAGAAGATGTATGAGCACGGCGAGGAGGCCGTCTCCGACGACGACTTCCGCCAGGCGGTGATCATCTCCTCCGACCCCGAGGTCCACGTCGACCGTATCCACGAGATCTCCAAGCTCGGCGCGACCACGCTTGCACTGATGAACGTGTCCGGCGCCGATCCCCACCGCGCGATCGAGGTCTACGGCGAGAGCGTCCTGCCGAAGGTCAGCACGGTCGCCAGCGTCTAGCCGGTCCGTCAGCCGCTAGAGCGGCTTGATCACCATGACGAAGATCGCCGCGAGGACGAGAAGGTTGGCGGCGATCCCGACGCCGGCCAACCGCTTGGCGAGCGCCTGATATTCGGGGCTGAACTCGACTTCGCCCGAGCCGGCCGCGGCGATGTCCCGCTCAGCGACATCCGCGGCGCGAACCTCGGTCGGGGAGAAGAATGCGTGGCCCACGCCGAGCAGGACGACGATGGCGACCACCCCGATCGTCACGAATGCCTTGCTGAAGTCGTATACACCCTCCGCCGCCAGGTAGATCCCCGCAAGCAGGATCACCACGGCCGCTGGAGTGATCAGCTTGTTGCCGATCTCGTGCTGGGCGCGATGCCAGAAGGGCACGTGGCGGCGCTGCTCGGGCCGCATGGCGAAGCCCTGGACCAGTCCATAGGTGAAGGTCCCCCCGAACGCGATCACCGCCGCCGCGATGTGGATGAAGAGGACGACGTTGTAGAAGGTGATCTTGTCCGGCTGGTACACCGCTGTCGCGAGGAGATTCACGCCGCCATCCTATCCGGGCCCGTGGTCGCCCAAACCGTCTAGTGCCGGGGCAGCGGCGGCAACAGCGAGTCGGTCAAGGCCTCGTTGATCGGCGGCACCGAGTCGAGGGCGCCGTTGGCGACCAGGAAGCCGGCGAAGGTCTCCCATTGGGCCGGGTCCATGTAGCCGTAGGGCTGGGGGTTGTTCGGGTCCGGCGCCTGGGCCAGCAGCGGCAGCGTCGCCTGCATCTCGGCCGCGGTCAGCTTGGGGTCGAGGCCGCTGCCGGCGGCGAGGATCGTCTTCGTCGCCTGGGCCGGGTCGGCGGCCGCGGCGCGCGAGCCCCGCTGCAGCGCCTCGATAAAGAGGCGGATCGGCTCGGGGTCCTTGGTGACGCGGTCGCCTTTGGCGACGAGGACGAGCTCGTCGTAGGTGGGCACGCCGAGGGCCTCGACGCCGACCACCCGCGGCGACACCCCGCGCTGGGCCAGGTCGACGCCCTCGATGTTCTGGAAGCCGCCGAGGATCGCGTCGGCGCTGCCGCCGAGAAGCGCCGGCAGCAGGTTGAGGCCGACGTTGGCGACGCCGACCGAGTCAGTCGGCACCCCGGCCTTGTCGAGGATCGCGTTGAGATAGTCCTGCTGGTAAGGGATGCCCGCCGTGGCGACGGTCTTGCCGCGGAGGTCGGAGGGTTGTGCGATGCCCGCCGAGGGCAGCGAGATCAGCGTCGTCAGCGGTTCCTTGACGATCGCCGCCACCGCCCTGACGTCGAGCCCCTGCTTGCGTGCGAGTAGCACCTCGGGCTCGTATGAGATCGCCAGGTCGGCGCGGCCCGCGGCGACCTGCTTGATCGGCGCCGAGGGGTCGGAGGGCACGTGGGGCTTGACGTCGAGGCCGGCCGCCTTGAAATAGCCGCTCTGCAGCGCCGTGTAGATGCCGGCGTGATCGGGGTTGACGTAGAAGTCGAGATCGAGATTGATCGTCTGCGCCGCGGTCTTGCCTGTCGGCTCCTGCTTTGCGCCGCAGGCGGCGAGGCCGGCCGCGGCGAGCGCCACCAGTGCTGCGATCAGGGTCTTCCTCATCTCGTCTCTCCTCCTCGGGTCGTGGTCAAAGGTTGCTCCGGGTTCCTGGGTTCCAGCTCACCAGCCGGCGCTCGGCGAGGGCGAGGAGCCCGAAGAGCGCGATCGCCATCGCGCTGAGGACGACGATTGCCGCAAACAGCCGCGCCGTCAGCAGCTGGCCCTGGGCCTGGATCATCAGATAGCCGAGGCCCGAACTGGAGCCCGACCACTCTCCGAAAACGGCCCCGATTACCGCCACCGCGACGGCGATCTTGGCGCCGCTGAAGGCGAAGGGCAGGGCCGAGGGCGCCTCGACCCGGCGCAGGATCTGCCACCGCCCTGCGTCGAGGGTGCGCATCATCTTCACCTGGTCGGCGTCGACCGAGCGCAGCCCGTCGAGGGCGTTGACGGTGATCGGGAAGAAGCAAACGAGGGCGATGATCGCCAGCTTCGGGCCGATGCCGAAGCCGAACCAGACGACGAGGATCGGCGCGATCGCGATCACCGGCACCGTCTGCGAGGCGACGATCAGCGGGTAGAAGGCGCGGCGCACGGTCTCGGAGAGGTGCATGGCGAC
>JAWVFN010000119.1:0-4275 GCA_033855935.1 Solirubrobacterales bacterium
GCCGCCCTCTCCAGGATCGTGCTGATGGCATCGCGCTACAAGCCCGCGTGGCTGCTCGGCACCGCGGGCCTCTCGGCGGCGAAGATCCTCGAGAACATGGAGATCGGCCACAACGTCATGCACGGGCAGTGGGACTGGATGAACGACCCGAACATCCACTCCTCGACTTGGGACTGGGACACGGCGTCGCCCGCCGCGGCCTGGAAGCACTCCCACAACTACGTCCACCACACCTTCACGAACGTCGTCGGCAAGGACCACGACGTCGGCTACGAGATCATGCGCGTCGATCCACAGCAGAAGTGGAGCCCTGTCTTTCTGTTCCAGCCGATCTACAACGTGATCCTGATGGGGCTGTTCGAGTGGGGCGTCGCGGTTCATGACCTCGACTTCGATGCGATCCGCAAGGGCGACAAGCCCAAGCGGCAGGTGCTCGACGAGCTCAAGGCGATCGGCGTCAAGGGCCGGCGCCAGATCGTCAAGGACTACATCGCCTTCCCGGCGCTCTCGGGCCGCGAGTGGAAGAAGACCCTCTACGCCAACCTGACCGCGAACTTCGTCCGCAACATCTGGACCCACGCGATCATCTTCTGCGGCCACTTCCCCGACCAGGCCTACACCTTCACCGAGGATGAGGTCAAGGACGAGAACCTGGGCGGCTGGTACGTGCGCCAGTTGCTCGGCGCCGCCAACATCGAGGGCGGCCCGACCTTCCACCTGATGAGCGGCAACCTCGGCTACCAGGTCGAGCACCACCTCTATCCCGACATGCCGAGCTCGCGATACGCCGAGATCGCGCCCCGGGTGCGCCGGATCTGCGACAAGTACGGCCTTCCCTACAACACCGGCCCGTTCCTGAAGCAGTGGGCCATGGTGCAACGGACGATCGTCCGGCTCGCCTTCCCCGGCGGCCGCCGCCGGCCAAAGCCGGGCGCCTGGAAGGAGCCGCCGAAACGGGTGGCGAAGAGCAACGGCTCGAACGGGTCGAAGCCGGTAGACCCGGCCGGCCTTCCCGCCTTCCCCTAACCGTCACGGACATCCGCGGGCCGGCGCTGCTACATTTCCGGCCTCGTGAGAATGAGAATCGTTATCGGCAGCATCCTGGCCCTCCTGGTGGCCGGCGTCGTCTTCGCCCTGACCAGCTCGGGGAGCGGCAACGGCAAGTCACGCGGCGGTCAGACCGAGGTCGTCGCCGCCTTCTACCCGATCGCCTTCGCCGCCGAGCAGATCGACCCCAGCGCCGACGTCAGGAACCTCACCCCACCGGGCGCCGAGCCCCACGACCTCGAGGTCACCCCCCGGGACGTACAGGACCTCCAGTCCGCCGACCTCGTGCTCCTCATGGGCCAGGGCTTCCAGCCCCAGCTCGAGAAGGCGGCCGACCAGGGCGCGGCCGGCAAGGTCGTAAAGCTGCTCGACACTCCCGGCCTCGGCGTCAAACCCGGCGACCCCCATGTCTGGCTCGACCCACCGCGGTTCGAGAAGCTGGTGACCCGGATCGGCGACGCGCTCGGCCACCGTGCCGCCGCCGCGCGCTTCAACGCCAAGCTCGCCGCTCTCGATCGCGAGTACCGCTCGGGCCTGGCGAGCTGCAAGCGCACCGAGATCGTCACCAGTCACGAGGCCTTCGGCTATCTGGCGGAGGACTACGGCCTGCAGCAGGTTGCGATCAGCGGCATCTCGCCCGAGGCCGAGCCGACGCCCGCCGCCCTCCAAGCCGCCGTCGACGCGGTGCGCAAGACCGGGGCCACGACTGTCTTCACCGAGCCCCTGGTCTCGCCGAAGCTCTCTGAGACAGTCGCGCGCGAGACCGGCGCCCAGACCCGCACGCTCAACCCGATCGAGGGATTGACGCCGGACGAGCAGAGCAAGGGCGAGGACTACTTCTCGGTCATGCGCGAGAATCTCGCGGCATTGCGGCAAGCGCTCGAGTGCCAGTAATCAAGACGGGGGACCTGGGCTTCGCCTACCCGCGCGGCCCTGAGGTCCTCCACGACATCGACCTCAGCATCGAGGCCGGCGAGTTCGTCGGCATCGCGGGCCCAAACGGCGGCGGCAAGACGACGCTGGTGCGCCTGATCGTCGGCCTCGAGCGGCCGACCACCGGCGCGGTCGAGGTCTTCGGCGCCTCCCCCGCCGAGGCCCAGCGGCAGGCGCGGATCGGCTACCTGCCGCAGCGCGCCGACCTCGGCATCGATGCGCCGATCACGGTCGGCGAGCTGGTGACCGCCGGGCGCACACCGCGGGCGGGGCTGCTGCGGCCGCTCGGCGACGCCGACCGCGCCGCGATCGAGGCGGCGATCGACCGCGTCGGCCTCGGCGAGCAGACCGGCCGTGCGATCCGCTCGCTCTCCGGCGGCCAGCGCCAGCGCGCCTTCATCGCCAAGGCGCTCGCCGGCGAGCCCGAGCTGCTCGTCCTCGACGAGCCGACCGCCGGGGTCGACGCCGAGGCCCAGGAGTCGCTGGCAGGCCTGCTCGACAGCCTCCGCCGCGACCTCGCGGTCACCGTCCTCTACGTCTCGCACGAGTTCGGAGCCATCGAGCCCTACGTCGAGCGCCTCGTCGTCGTCCGCGAGAAGGTCGTCTTCGACGGCCCTCCGTCCCGACTGCCGGATACCTGGCACGACCCGTCACATGTGCACTGACCTACATGTTCATTAGCGCCTCGATCCTCGACGCCGAGTTCATGCGCCTCGCGTTCGCCGCGGGGGCGATCGTCGGCGTCCTCGCGCCGGCGGTGGGGTTCTTCCTCGTCCAGCGCCAGATGAGCTTGATCGGCGACGGCATCGGCCACCTCGCCTTCGCCGGCGTCGCCCTCGGCTATCTGATCAACGTCGATCCTGTCGTGACCGCGCTGATCTTCTCGGTCGCCGGCGCCGTCGGGATCGAGCAGCTGCGGGCGCTGCGGCGTACGGCGGGGGACCAGGCGCTGGCGCTGTTCTTCTACACCGGCATCGCGCTCGGCGTGGTCATGCTCTCGGCCGCCAAGGCGCTCAACGCCAACCTCTTCACCTTCCTCTTCGGCTCGATCCTCACAGTCACCAAGGGCGACGTGCTGCTCGTCGCGACGCTCGGCATTGCCGCCCTGGCGACCGTCTTCGTCCTCTACCGCGGGCTGGTCGCGGTCTCGATCGACGAGGAGGCGGCGCGGGTCAGCGGGATCCCGGTGACGGAGCTCAACGTCGTCCTCGCCGGGCTCGCCGGCGTCACGATCGCCGTCTCGATGCAGATCGTCGGCATCCTCCTGATCGCGGCGCTGATGGTGCTGCCGGTGATCACCGCCTCGCGCATCGCCTCGAGCCTTCAGGGCACCCTGGCGCTGTCGATGGGCCTCGGCCTCCTCGCGGTGATCGCCGGCCTCGTCGCCTCCTACTACCTCGACCTGGCGCCCGGCGGCGCCATCGTCCTGCTCAGCGCCGCGATGTTCGTGGTCACGGCGCTCTCGGAGAGCTTGATGCTCCGCCGCGCTTAGAGTGAGCGCGTGAAGCTGCTCTCGATCGCCCACCAGGCCGACGCGGGTCCGGGCGTCTTCGCCGAGGAGATCGCCGCGCGCGGCCACGTTCTCGATAGCTGGCTCGTCCCCGAGCAACCCGAGGCCCCCGCCGGCCCCGGCGGCTACGACGCGGCGATGGTCTTCGGCGGCTCGATGAACGTCGACGAGGAGGACAAGTACCCGTGGCTCGCGCCCGAGAAGTGGGCGATCGCGGAGCTCCTCGAAGGCGGAACCCCGCTGCTCGGCGTCTGCCTCGGCACCCAGCTCCTCGCCGAGGCCGCGGGGGGCTCCGCCGGCCGAGCATCTGAGCCCGAGATCGGCTGGCACCAGGTCGAGCTGACGCCGGAGGGAGCGGCGGACCCGCTGCTCGCGCCGCTCGCGCCCGCCTTCGAGGCGTTCCAGTGGCACAGCTACGAGGCCGCGCCGCCGCGCGACGCGGTGACGCTCGCCCGCAGCCCGGTCTGCCCGCAGGCATACCGGATCGGCGACCACGCCTGGGGAATCCAGTTCCACGCCGAGGTCAGCGCCGCCGACGCCGAGCACTGGATCGACGATTACCGCAGCGACTCCGACGCGGTCAAGATCGGGGTCGACCCCGACCGGCTGCGCGAGGAGACGCGGGAGAAGATCGCCGCCTGGAATCAGCTCGGGCGCGACCTCTGCGGTCGCTTTTTGGATGCGGTTTCTGGGTAGGCTTGCGGTTGTGGAGCGCTTGGGGACAGCACTTGCGGCGGGGGCGATCGCGGTGGCGCTGACGGCGGTGCCGGCGCACGCCGCGCAGA
>JAWVFN010000120.1:0-8415 GCA_033855935.1 Solirubrobacterales bacterium
CCGGTGATGAGCTACATGCCTCCGGCCGACGCCGCCGAGGCCCAGGTTGTGATCGGCAACGCCGCGCGCGCGGCCGGCCGCGACCCCGCCGAGATCCGCCGCATCGACAACTTCCCAGGCGAGTTCACCGCAACAGCACTCGCGCCGGGGCGCGACACCGACCGGGCGATCGTCGGCCCGCCAGACCACTGGGCGGAGGTGCTCGCACACCTCGCCCTCGACCTCGGCTTCGGCACATTCGTCCTCACCGCGCCGCCCGATCCCGAGACGCTGCGGACTTTTATCGAAGATGTCGCCCCGCACGTCCGAGAGCGGGTCGCCGCCGGACGCGCCGCTGTGAGCTCGCGCGGAGCACAAAGCGTCCGATGACGAACTTCGAGTCAAGACCCGAGACGGACCGGGGCAAGGCGCTGTTCGAGAGGCTCCTCTGGAGCGCTGACCCAATCCAAACCGTGCGTCCAACTGTGCGTCGAACACCCGACTTCGAGCAGAACTGAGCGCACCTCACGGCACCTGACCCTTGCCTACGGACCCTCAGATGACCCCTCCTGGCCGTCATCATAATCCGCGTGTCGGGGGTTCGAGTCCCTCCTCCGGCATGAAATACCTGCAAATCGACACCTTTCAAAATCGGCCTCAAAGCTCGCGTCGAACTTTGCGTCGAACTGGAACGGGTAAAGCGTCTCGAGGCGATCGACAAGACGCTAGATCGCAGCGGTGAGCTCGGCGATGATTTCGGCTGCAGGCTGGATTTGGGTGACGTGATCCACCGACTCACCTGCGTAGAGAGCCATCGCCGCGATCTCACCCTGCACCTCCCGCGTTGCCGGTCTGACGCTGAAAACGTCGATCTCGTCGTCGCCAACAACCCCGACGACGTCGCCGTCGAACGCCTCGGCGGCTTCGATAGCTGACCGCAGAACCCGATGCGGAGCGTCCGGCCAGCCCTTCCAGTA
Organism: Solirubrobacterales bacterium; assembly: GCA_033855935.1. Classification (GTDB taxonomy): domain Bacteria; phylum Actinomycetota; class Thermoleophilia; order Solirubrobacterales; family 70-9; genus JAWVFN01. The sequence goes on from JAWVFN010000120.1 coordinate 957, forward strand.
GGCCTCGGTCAGCACAGTGTCCTGGGATGAGGCAGCGATCAGGCGCGAGACGTAGTCCGGGTGTGCGTCTGCTTCTCGGGCTGCAACGAATCTGGTGCCCACTCGAATGGCCGCGGCGCCGGCCTCGAGCAGTTCCGCGACTCGCTCCGGGGTTCCTACCCCGCCAGCGGCGAGAACCGGGACGTCGACGCTGGCAAGCGTCTCGGCAAGGACGTCGTCGAGGGTCTGCGTCCCACGTACGTGGCCACCCGCCTCAACGCCTTGGGCTACTACGAAGTCGCACCCAGCCTGCACCGCAGCGCGAGCCTCGGCGGCGGATCCGGTCTGCCATCCGACGACGGCGCCATCGCCTCCCGCGAGTCCGACGAGCTTCCGATCGGGGTCGCCGTAGAAGAATTCCACGACCTCGACCGACGCCGCGGCGGCTTCAACCGCTTCCGCGACCACGAATGGGATCAAGAAGCTGATCCCGACTGGGTGACTGGTGAGAGTCCGCACCTCCTGCGCCAACTGCTGGACCTCCGCCGCGGAGGAGGGGTTCGCGATCATCCCCAGACCGCCGGCCTCGGAGACTGCCGCGGCGAGCGGCGGCGTCGCGATCGGCCCCCCGAGCGATGCCGATTGGATCGGCAGCCGGCAGCCAACGAGATCGACAAAGCTCTCGGTCGACGGCATGACGCGACTCTACGAGGTCTCTACCCCCTCGCGCGAAAGGAGGCACGTCAATCGACACACCCGCCCTCCAGGGCCTTGCCGGAGACGACCGGATGTCGCGGCGTCACGCCGGCAGTACGAACTTCCGGCGAATCACGCCGGTGTCGAGCGAGCCGCCGTCCACGAGAACTCCCTCTAGATAAAGGGCAAACGCCTCCTCGGCGTTGGCGACTGCGGTCTCGATGTCATCGCCCTGGGTTCGAGTCCCTCCTCCGGCATGAAGTAGAGATCCACATCACGCTCATGCCGTTCGCAATGCCACGGTAGGCGGCATCCGAGACGCTCGAAGGGCCGGCATCAGGCCGGCGAAAGCGCCGATCAGGATGGCCGAGGCGATGCCGCCCGACCACGCCTCGACGGGGATCACGATGGTCCAGCCCTTCGTGCCGGCATAGATGGCCGTTGCCGCGGCTCCGGCCAGCACGCCGACGACGCCGCCGATGACGGCGAGCAGGATCGATTCGCTGAGGAACTGCGTTCGGATCTGGCTCTTCGTTGCACCGAGGGCGCGACGGAGGCCGATCTCCGAGCGGCGTTCCAGTACCGAGATAACCATGATGTTGGCGACGCCGACGGCACCCACGATCAGTGCCACCACCCCGAGCCCGAGGAAGAGGCTGTCGAATGCCCCCGCGGCAGCGGCCCGAGCGGTGAGCACGTCGGACGGCTGGCTTACGGCCACCTCGTACGGTGACTCGGGGTTGGCGGTCTTGGCGAGCAGCGACTGCACCGCCGCCTCGCGACCCGTGACCGTTCGTACGTAGATCGAGCTCGGCGGACCGGCCTTCTGCGCTCCGGCGATCACACTGACGTAGCCGAGGTACTTCTGGGCGGCCGGGTAGCCGATCAAGGCGCTGGTGTCGATGTCGGGCTCCAACGGCGATGGCGCCAAAACGCCCGCGACGTTGAACCACTGGCCTCCGAGCCAGATCCGCTGGTCGGGATATACGAGGTCGATGCCCAGTCGCTGCGCGGCCACGGCCCCGAGCACCGCGACCGGCACGCGGGCGGTGCCCTCGTTGAGCCAGGCGCCGCGTGCGACTCCGGTGCCCAGCACGGACGGCAGATTGAGGCTGGCGCCCCGCACCTGGATGCCGCCGCTGTCGGCCGCCGGGACCAGCGGGCTCCGGTAGACCTTCTCGTCCTCGACCTTGCCGGTGTCCGCCACCGATTGGACGTCGCCCAACAGGGTGATCCGCGGCGGCGCCTCCGAGGGCAGCTGCGCCGGCGCCCCGGTCAGGCTCTGTCCGGCCTCGACCGTCAGCAGGTTGGTGCCGAGGCGGTCGATCTCCGCGAGCAGCCCGGCCTGCGAGGAGGACGAGATGCCGAGGATCGCGACGATCGCCGCCGTCCCAATCGCGATCCCGAGCGCCGACAGCGCGGCGCGCATGGGTCGGGCGCGCAGCCCTACGCTCGCCACGCGCAGCCAGTCCTCCAGCCGCAACCGGCCGCCTTCGGCGCTCATGTATCGGAGACCACCTCGCCGTCCAGCATCCGAATCTGGCGAGGAAGCTGGTCGGCGAGGCCCACGTCGTGGGTGATCATCAGGATCGTGGCGCCGTCGGCGTTGAGCTCATGAATGAGCTCCATGATCGATGCGCCGGTGGCGCTGTCGAGGTTCCCCGTAGGTTCGTCGGCGAGAACGATCGCCGGACGCCCAACGAGGGCGCGGGCGATCGCAACCCGCTGCCGCTCCCCTCCGGAGATCTTCGTTGGCTTGAAGCTCGCGCGCTCGGACAGGCCGACCCGCTCGAGTGCCTCGTCCGCGAGCCTGTGCCGCTCGGCGGCGGCGACGCCGGCATAGAGCAACCCGTCGGCGACGTTCTCGCGCACGGTGGCGTGCTCGGCCAGGAAGAACTGCTGGAAGACGAAGCCGATCTCCTTGGCCCGGAGCAGCGAGACCTCGCTGTCGCTCAGCTTCGCCGCGTCGACCCCATCGATCCGGACCACGCCGCGGCTGGGCCGCTCCAGCGTCCCCATGACATGCAGGAGCGTGGACATGCCCGAGCCGGAGGGGCCGACGATCGCGACCAGCTCCCCCCGCCGGACCGAAAACGACACACCCCGGAGGGCCCATACCGGCGGCTGCTCGCCGTAGACCTTGCTCAGCCTCTCGAGCCTCAGAACCGCCTTGCGACTCACAGCGACGGGACCACCACGTCGTCCCCCGCGCTAAGGGCCCCCTCGACCTGGACGCGTCCGTCCGCGGTGTCGAACAGACCCGGCTTCACCGTGACCAGCTCGTGCTGCCCGTCGCCGCGCACCACCTCGACCGCGTACCCGTCGCCCCTGCCGACGATCGCCGTAACCGGGACGCTGAGGACGTTCGCGACCCCCTTCGTGGTGATTTCCACCTGTACCGGCGCCTGGTCGAGCCCGCGCGCCTTGTCGGGGTGATCGAGGGCGATGTAGACCGGGATGGTCGGGGCTGCGGCGTTGGGATCCTGCGTCGTGGCGGCGCCTTGCGCAGCAGGGGCAGCGGTGACTCCCCCTACCCGCTTCACCCTTCCCGTCACCGAGCTGTTGTCCGGCAAGGTGACCTGCGCGTGGTCGCCCCTCTTCACCGCGTTTTGCCGCGACGGATCGAGGTCCACCTGCACCTCGGGCGTGTCGGAAGTGGCCTGCATGACCTCCGCACCCGGTTGGGCGGCTCCACCGAGCTGGACCGACACCTCGGCGATCCTCGCCGACTCCGGCAGGAAGACCGCATCGCCGATCCCGAGCTTCCCGGTGACGACGAGGCGCTTGTCGCGCTGGAGACCGTCAAGAGCCGCCCGCGTCTGGGCGGTGAACTCGTTGTCGCCCGGCTCGGCGTCGTAGCCGAGCCGGTGCAGGTTGTCGTTGAGCTGGCGCACGTCGGCGCCCCTTTGGCCGCTGTGCAGATCGCGGTAGGCCGGGACGTTTCCACACAGCAGCAGGACCGGGTGCTTTTGCACGCGGTAGAGCACGTCGCCACAGCCGACCGTCTCGCCCGGATTGGGCAGGCCGGTGTAGGTGCCCTCGGCCTGGTTGATCACGGAGTACGGCGAGCCGTCCGGGCGAGCCCGGAAGGTCAGGGTGCCGGACTGGGAGACCGCGTCGGAGAGCCTGCCCTTCTCCACCTTTGCCGTGTTCGCCGGCGGCCCTTTTGGACCCGAGGCCGCCTGGCCGCCGCCGGAGGAGACCGCGACGACGCCGATGGCGATCACGACAATCACGGCGACGCCGACCACCAGCCGTCGATCGACGTCCCGCACCAGCTCGATCAGGCGCTGAGCTCGCTGCGTCACTGGCCCCCCGCTGAGACCGGCGAGAGATCGCTGCACGTATGCATCGCGGCGTTGAGGATGCTCATACCGCGGCTCGTATTGGACGATGGGATTCGATTCGTGTCGACGAGGGGCTCACCAGCCGTGGGGTCCGGAAAGTCCGGTACGCCGTGTTCGCGTATGCACTGGGCGAACTTGAGGCCCTGCGACTGCTGCTCGGGACTCCTTTGCGCAGGACCGGTGAACCCGGACGGCTGCAGGTCCTTACAGGCGTCGAGAGCCCCGGTCCACGCTGAAGAGCTCGGGTCAATCCCCGAGCCGTTCACCACCGCGTCGATGGTCAGCTGGCCCGACGCGTCCGGATCCGGGAACTGCGGGACTCCGTTGGTGCGCATGCACTCAGCGAACTTCACGGCTTGCGTTTGATTGCCGGCGGTGCTGCTGTTGGCGGCCGTGCTGCCGCTGCCGCCGCCGTTCCCACAGCCCGCCCCGATCAGGGCGGCCATGGCAAGGGCGGCCAGCGGCCATAGCTTCCTACTCATGTGTTGTCCTTTCGTGTGGTGGTCACTGCTGCATCCGTGGGTCGTGGGTTGGGTCGGCGTACATGGCGGGGCAGCCGTTGTCGACGGCCTCGGGTCGCAGCTCGAAGTGCCAGGACTCGTTGGCGTAGATCTGGCACAGCCCGTAGGCGGCGGCGTGTTCGGAGAGCCACGCCGAGGCATCGGAGGAGAGGTCGGCGGCCTCCCCCGCCACGTGGGGAGACGTGTTGGGGGTGGCCACCCAGCGGGCGGCTTCCTCTTCTGAGCCGTATTTCGAGACGGCCTCTTGGAGCAGTTGCTCCTGGTACTCCGGGGACCGCCAGCCGCTATCGACGTCGAACTCGACGCCGCCGTCCGCGGCATCCGTAGCAGCCTGCCGCAGGGCAGCGAGCAGATCGGGGTCGAGGTTGGCTACACCCGGAACCTGGTCATCGAAGACCGTCGTGCCGTCGGGGACGGCACCGTCAGCCTCGCCGAGCGCACCACCGTGCTCACCGGGAAGCTCACCGGGAGGACGATGGGGCTCACTGGCAAGACCACGGTGCTCACCGCGGGGAGCATCGAGGGTTGACGCGGCGGTGGAGGACGAGGACGCCGCCAACTGGGGACCGAAGGCCGCAGCGGTCGCGGCGATGACGACCAGCAGGCCGGCGGCACGGATCCTGCGAATCCGAATCCGACGGGTTCTTGTTCGCGCTGGTTGGCCGTAGACGGTGTAGGTCACGCTGCCATTGAAGGCAGCGTGGTGTTGCCAGCACGTATGTGGTTTTCGATACGCCAGCGATATGCGCCGGCTCTAGCATCGGAGCATGCGTGTGTTGCTCGTTGAGGACGAGCCCTATATGGCGGAAGCCATCCGCGATGGCCTGCGCCTGGAGGCGATCGCGGCAGACATCGCAGGCGACGGCGACACCGCTCTGGAGCTGCTGAGCGTCAACGCCTACGACATCGCCGTCCTCGACCGCGACATCCCCGGGCCCACCGGTGATGAGATCGCCAACCGCATCGTCGCCTCCGGCGGCGGCACGGCGATCCTCATGCTCACCGCTGCCGATCGTCTCGACGACAAGGCCACCGGGTTCGAGCTCGGCGCCGACGACTACCTGACGAAGCCGTTCGAGCTCCGAGAACTCGTGCTCCGTCTCAGAGCGCTCGACCGCAGGCGCGCCCACAACAGGCCGCCCGTGCGAGAGATCGCGGGTCTGCGGCTGGATCCGTTCCGCCGCGAGGTCCACCGCGACGGCCGCTACGTCGCGCTGACCAGGAAGCAGTTCGCAGTGCTCGAGGTTCTCGTCGATGGCGAAGGCGGTGTCGTCAGCGCCGAGGAGCTACTGGAACGGGCGTGGGATGAGAACGCAGACCCGTTCACCAACGCCGTGCGCATCACGATCTCGGGACTGCGGAAACGCCTCGGCGAACCCTCGATCATCGCCACCGTGGCCGGCGCCGGTTACCGCATCGACACGCGACCAGACACCGGGCGCGAGGGAGGAGACCGTGGATAGAGCCCCTGGCTTGAGCGCTCGCCTCAAGCTCACCCTCAGCTACGCCGGATTTCTCATGGTCGCCGGCGTCTTGCTGCTTGCGGCCGTGTGGGTGTTCCTCCTGCGTTACGTCCCCGACCGTGCGACGCTCATCGTCCCCGATAGCGCCCAGCTTCACCATGTTTTTCCCATCCGGTCCGAGCTCCTGGACGTTTTCGCTCCGAGGGCAGCCGCGGTGTTGGCGTTCCTGCTCGCGCTCGGTCTAGTGGGTGGGTGGTTTCTCGCTGGTCGCATGCTCGCCCCCCTGACCCGCATCACGGACGCCACGCGCAAGGCCGCGACCGGATCTCTCTCCCACCGGATCCAGTTGGAAGGCCGCAACGACGAGTTCCGCGAGCTCGCCGACGCCTTCGACACCCTGCTCGCGCGGCTCGAGGCACAGGTCGCCGAACAGCAGAGATTCGCAGCCAATGCCTCGCACGAACTGCGCACCCCGTTGGCGGTCACGCAGACACTTCTCGACGTGGCCCGCAACGATCCGGCGCAAGGCCCTGGCGAACTCGTCGACCGCCTCCACGCCGTCAACACCCGAGCGATCGACCTCACTGAAGCATTGCTCGTGCTCAGCCGCGCCGACCAGCGGTCCTTCGCCCGAGAACACGTCGACCTGTCCCTCATCGCGGAGGAAGCCGCCGAAACGCTCCTCCCCCTTGCAGAAGAACGCGGCCTCACCATCGAGACCTCCGGCGATATGGCCCCCACCATCGGCTCGCACGCGCTGCTGTTGCAGATGGCTACGAACCTCGTGCACAACGCGATCGTCCACAACCTGCCGGAACAGGGCACCGTGTGGATCACGACCAGCGTTCGGCCCGAGAGTGTGGTGCTCACCGTCGAGAACACCGGCGAGAAGCTCGCCCCACAGTTGGTTGCCACGCTTGACGAGCCGTTTCTTCGGGGCACCAAACGCATACGCACCGACCACACAGGCGTCGGCCTCGGCCTGGCGATCGTCAAAAGCATCACCCAAGCACACGACGGAACCCTCGCCCTCACCCCCCGGGCCGCCGGCGGGCTCCGCGTCACGGTGCAACTGCCTCATTCGGGCTCGGGGACCGCACTCGGGGCCCCGCCTGCTAAAGCGGGACCCCCGCAGGGACGACGTCCAGCAGGTTCGGCTGGCCGGCGAGATAGCGCAACTCGTCGATCTTCTTGACGGTGTCAAGTTCGGGCGGCTCCCACAACGTGTAGAGCGGGACCTTGGACGAGTTCGAACCCGCGCTGTCGAGAATCGCATTCGCCGCCTGGCGACCGGCCTCGTTGGCGCCCTCCATCGTGGCGAGGTCGACATCGCAGCGCACGTAGTCGGCCGCAAGGAACAGGTTCGGGATCGAGGTGGCGGCGTCCGGCCGATTGGCGAGTGAGCCCGCCGTATTGATCAGAAGCGGCTCTTCGCTCCGAGCGGGCTCGCCGG
>JAWVFN010000121.1:0-20607 GCA_033855935.1 Solirubrobacterales bacterium
CATCGCCGGCCACCAGACCGGCGTGCCGGCGTCCCGCGGCTCGTCGATATCAAGGGGATCGGGCCCGGGGTGGACGAAGAGCGGCGCGCCGCGGATCTCGAGCCGGTGCAGCACGCGGTAGAGGCGGCCCAGACCCTCACGCGTCCGCAGCGCTCCCGAGGGAATCGTGACCCCGACGAAGCCCCGATCGAGGAGGAGGTCGACGGCGCGGGGGTCGGGGGAGCGCAGGGCGAGCGAGCCCCAGGCGCCGAAGCGGGGACCGAGCTCGAGGGCGCCGGCGTGGAAGGCCTCGAGCAGCGGCGCCGCCTCGTGGGCCGGAAGGCCCTCGATCCCGAGCGGGCTGGATAGAGAGACGACGGCCCGCTCGAGACCGGAGCTGTCCAGCGCCTCCGCCCGAAGCCCCAGATCGTGATCGGCGAGGCTGAAGTGGTGCTCGGGCTCGCCGTCGATGCGCAACACCCACTCCGCACCAGACCGTCGGATGAGCGGCGGGCGGCTGCGCTCGGCCAGGGCGCCGAGCAGACGCTCGGGCCAGAGGTGCTGGTGGATGTCGGTGCCGCCATTGCTCACTGGGATCACCTTACCAAACTAACTTGATCTAGTTAATCAAGAATAAAGAGGAGGAAGCCCTGGGTAACCTCGCTCTGCCCCGGAGGGGTGCCGGAGTGGTTGAACGGGGCGGTCTCGAAAACCGTTAGGGGCCTTCGGGTCCCTCGTGGGTTCGAATCCCACCCCCTCCGTAGTTTGTAGAAAGTCCCTGGCTTACGGCTACAGGGATCTCAATCCCGGGCGCGGCGCAAGCATCTGTGCCGCGCCGGCTTCCTTGGGATCTGCTTGCAGCGACGGATTCGCCGCTCGCTGCGCATGCGCTGTGGACGGACGGCAGCCTGCGCGCACGGCTGAATCGGTACGTCGATGACGGCCGGAGTCGCCACGTGGACGACGCAGCCGCCGTCCGTCGTCAGCGTCACCGGCGACCCTGCGGCGCCGACGGACAGCTGTTCTCCGGCGCGCCGGAAGCGGACGATGCGATCGGGCGGCGCGTCGAAGCGGTAGCCGAACTCCCATAGCTTGCCCTGGGTCGCGACGGTGTCGTTGACCCAGCTCGTGGGATGCTCGTCGACGGGCGCGAACAGGCCCCAGGCGATCGCGGCACGCAGCTCGGGGCGGAAGTTCGCCCAGTCGTGGATGCCGTCGTGAGTCGAATAGGTGAGATCGACGCCGGCGGCGGCCAGCGCCGCGGCATAGTGGTCGGACGCCGGCCTGATGATCAGCGCCTCGGAGGGCGGGTCGCTCACGGGGTTGTTCGGGTTGGGCTCGCCATCGCTGGTCGGCACCCCGTTGCCCACCGTCATGTAGACCCGCGTCTCCCGGAGGTTGGCAGCCAGACGCATCGGGTCGTGGCCGTAGGAGTAGAAGCCGTTTTCAGGTCCCATGACGGCCTCCGGATCGATGCTCGCGTTGGCGTACAGCTCCGGGATCAGGGACTGGATCGCGCCCTGCCCGGGAGCCAGGTGCCCATCGACGAGCCCGGAGAGGATCGCGATCGAGCCGAAGAACCCGGGGAGACGCCCGCCGAGATACGCCGTGCCCAGCCCGCCCATCGAAACGCCCGCGAGGGCGTGGTAACGCCGCTCGGGACGGATCCGGTAGCGCTCGAGGATCTGCGGGATGACCTCGTCGAGCTGATAGCTCTCCCACGACGGAGAGCTGCGCTTGCCGCCGTTCCACCAGTCGGTGTACCAGCCGCTGCCGCCCTCCGGCATCACGATGATCCCGTCGAACCCCGCCGCCGTCTTCGCGATCTGCCCCAGTCCGGGCTCGGACCAGACGCGGTAGTTGCTGCTCAGCCCGGCGAGCAGGACGAGCAGCGGATAGGGCTTCGCCGGGTCGTACCCGTCCGGCAGCAGCACCCGCGCCCGTGGTGGGCCGGGGTAGCCCGGCAGCCACTGGTCGGCGATTTCACCGTTGCGGGCGGGCAGCGTGATCTCGGTCAGCTCGCTGGCGTGGGCGTGCGGCGCAGCGGCGCAGACCAGCAGGGTCGAGACCAGCAGTGCGGCAACGAGTGCGCCACGACGCATCGGGCGTCTCTCCTCCTTCATTGCGGTGAGTATAGTCTGCACTTCTGCAGTTATCTACAGTTCTGCCGATATCTGCGATATCGTCGAGTGATGGCGACAGCCACACCTCCCCGCCGCCGGCAGCGCCGCACGCAGGACCAGCGCCGCGCCGAGACCCGCGCCGCTCTGCTCGACGCGACGATCGAGTGTCTGGTCACTTACGGCTACGCCAAGACGACGACGGGGCGAATCGCCGAGCTCGCGGGCGTCTCGCGCGGTGCGCAGATCCCGTACTTCCGCAGCCGCGCCGAGCTCGTCGGCGCGGCCCTTGGTCACCTCGCCGAGAGGCGGATCGAGGCCGTGCACGTGCGCTTGGCCGGCGACGCGGTCTCCCCCGGGGAGTGGCTCGACGCGATCTGGGAGGAGCACCAGGGGCCGGTCTTCGACGCGGCCCTCGAGCTCTGGGTCGCCTCGCGGACTGACCCTGAGCTCCGAAAGAACCTGCAGCGCGTCGAGCGCGACGTCGCTGCAGCGGTCGCCGGCAAGGCCGAGGCGGCGGTCGGCCCGAAGGCCCGTCGGCCCGGTTTCACCGACGATCTGGTCTTTGCGCTCGCGACAATCCGTGGGCTCGCCCTGCTGCGGATCAGCAACGGCGGCAGCAGCCGGGCGCTGGCCGAACGCTGGCGGCAAACGCGCGAGCGGCTGCTACGGCTCCTCGCGTGACGACCTCCAGATCCAGCCGGCGGGCGCCGGGGGCATGCACCCCGGCGCCACGCGCCGCTCAGCCCGTGACGATCTCCTGCAGCTCGGTCAGCCGCAGGTTGTTGCCCGAGGGGTCGCGGAATCCGCAGTCGACGCCATACGGGCGCTCCTCGGGTGCATCGATGAACTCGACGCCTCGGCTCTTGAGCTCCTCGTAGCTGGCGCGGCAGTCGTCGGTCTCGAGGAAGACCGTGCCCGCGAATCCCTTGCCCATCAGCTCGCGGACCTGCAACGTGGTCTCGTCGTCCATCACCGGCGGGCCTGGGATCGCCATCAGCACGATGCCGATCTCTGCCTTGGGGGGCCCGACCATGAGCCAGCGGAAGTCGCCCAGCTCGGCGACGGTGACGTCGGTCATTACCTCCATGCCGAGCTTCTCGGTGTAGAAGGCGAGCGCCTCGTCCTGGTCGTGGACCCAGAGCTGGGTGCTGTTGATCTTGATCATTTGACTTCTCCTTTCGGTCGATTGCTGAATCGACCCCAGGCTAGGTCGCGGCGCGCTCCCTGTCTTCTTCAAACGTGCTGCGTTGCCGCCGCGCGTACGCGTGGACGATGCAGGCCGGGACACGCGCGTAGTTCGCCGGCGAGGGGAACTTCGCGCGGTAGGCGGTCGGCGTCACCCCGTAAGCGCGCTTGAAAGTCGTCGTGAACGAGCCGACGCTTGCCAGCCCGACATCCATGCAGATCGCGGCGACCGAGTGGTCGGTCGTCCGCAGCAGCCCGGCCGCCCGTTCGAGGCGGCGCGTCAGCAAGTAGCCGTGCGGCGACTCGCCGAAGGCGCGGCGGAACTCGCGGCTGAAGTGGGCGCGCGAGAGGCCGGCGGCGCGGGCGAGGTCGTCGACATCGAGCTGCTCGGAGTAGCGCGCGTCGGCGAGGTCCTTGGCGCGGAGCAGATGACGGGAGTAGGGGAGGAACGCCATCGGCGAAGTATCGCGCCTCGATACGCTGCTTTCAGCCCACGACGAGGAGGAAGCTTTGGACGACAGCACGATTCAGGACCAGATCGAGAAGCTGGTCGCCGAGGAAGAGGAACTGCTGCGCGGCCACGAAGGCGAGGGCGAGGACCCCAAGCGTCACGAGCGGCTCCAGCAGGTCAAGGTCGAGCTCGACCGCGCCTGGGACTTGCTGCGCCAGCGCCGCGCCGCCGAGGAGTTCAACCAGAACCCCGACGACGCGAGCGCCCGCGACGCCGACGTGGTCGAGGGCTACGAGCAGTAGCGGCTTGATCGAGGCGGTCGTCTTCGACCTCGACGGCGTCCTGGTCGATTCCGAGCAGGTCTGGGACGACATCCGCAAGAAATATGTAATTGCGAAGGGCGGCCGCTGGACCGACCGCGCCCAGCGGGACATGATGGGAATGAGCTCCGTCGAGTGGTCGCATTACGTCGCCGAGGAGCTCGGCGTCGACGAGACGCCCGAGCAGATCTCGAAGGACATCGCCAGCCGTGTCGGCGACGTCTACCGGGAAGCGCTGCCCCTGTTGCCCGGGGCTCGCAAGGCGGTCGAGCGCATCGCCGAGCGCTGGCCGCTCGCGATCGCCTCGTCGTCGAACCGCGAGATCATCGACCTCGTTCTCGAGGCCGCCGATCTCGGCAGCTATTTCAAGGCCACGGTCTCCTCGGAGGAGGTCGGCACCGGCAAGCCCGCGCCTGACGTCTACCTGGAAGCCGCCGGCCGGCTCGGCGTCGACGCCTCGGCTTGCGCCGCCATCGAGGACTCGCACAACGGCATTCGCTCGGCGAAGTCAGCCGGGATGCGGGTGATCGCGATTCCCAACACGCACTACCCGCCCGACGATCAGTCGCTGGCGCTCGCCGATGTGGTGCTTCCCTCGCTCGATCGCCTCACCCCCGAGACGGTCGAGCCTTAGTCAGCCGACGAGCTTCGCCTTCATCTTCTCGAAGTCCTCGTCGGAGATCGCGCCCTTCTCCTTCAGCGCGGTGAGCTTGGTCAGCTCGTCGACCGGCGAAGCCCCGGCTGTGCCGGCGGTCTCCCTCACGTACATGTCGAAGTGCTTCTTGACCTCGGCTTGGTGCTTGACCGCCCGCTCGCGCATTCCCTGCCCCCGCGCGATCAGGTACACGAGCGAGCCGAGGAAGGGGACGACGACCAGGAACAGGCACCAACCCGCCTTCGCCCAGCCGGACTCCTCGTGGTCGTTGAAGAGGTCGGTGAGGATCGTGATCAGGATCCAGATCCAGACGACGAAGAAGAAGATCTCGAGGGCGAGGAGCAGGGCGTTGCCCAGAGTGAATTCGGCGAGGAGCACTGCGGTCACTTTATTGGTCGCGAGCGGGGATGTGCCCGCAGAGCAGGCCGAAGGCGATGATCGCCAGCACGAGTCCGAGCGAGTGAACGCCGACGAGCACGCCGATCGCGCTGAGGACTCCCGACAGCACCGCGGCCATCAGCACCCGCTCGGTCGGCAGGCGCAGCACCCGCGCCGTCACCGCCGCGCACGAGAGCCAGGCGGCCGGCCCGACCAGCCAGCCCCAGTCCTTGAAGAAGCCGTGGGAGACGGTGACCGCGAGCACGAGGAAGAGGACGCCCACCGCCACGAGCTGGACGACGCCGGCGCGCAGCGCCACATCCCTGTCTATTTGAGCTGCCACATCCCCACTTCCTGGCCGAAGCCTGAGTCGAGCGCGTATTGGAACACCGCCGGCTTCTGTCCCGCCGGGACCTCGAAGACTATGCAGCCGTCGTGCGTGGCGCCGGGCGGGATCTTGACGTGGGAGGCGAACTCATCCGCGCAGGGACCGCCGAGGACCTGTTCGCCGAGGACCTTGGCGCCGCCGCTCGTCACCAGGCTGGCGTCGGCGAGCGGCGATTCGTCGTAGTTCGCCTGGCCGACATTGAGGAGCGAGATGAAGACGCCGACGAAGCGCGCGCCCTTGGTGATCGTCACGTCCGCGGCCCCGACCTCGACAGGGTCGACGACCCGGTCGACCGTGACCCGCATCTGCACCGAGGAGCCCGCCGAGGAGGCCGCGAGCCGGATCGAGCCCCCGACCGTCGACTGGTTTGAGCCGTTGGCCGGTACCGGTGGTGGCGGCAGCGACTTCGGCTCCTGCGGCCCGCCGGAGCAGCCGGCCAGCGCGAGCACCGCGAGGGCGGCGGAGAATGACCAGCGCACCCTCGCTACTTCGGCTCGAGCACCATCACCGGGATCTGCCGGTCGGGCGCCCGCCGCTGGTAGTCGGCGTATCCCGAGTACATCTTCACGGCGAGGTCCCAGAGCCGGTCGCGCTCGGCGCCTTCGGCCTCGCGCGCCCGATAGGGGCTGGGCTTGCCGTCGGTCCACGCTTCGACGTCTGGATTGGCCTTGAGGTTGTGGTACCACGCGGGGTGGGAGGGAGCGCCGCCCTTGGAGGCGATCAGGATCACGTCGTCGCCGTCGTTGAAGTAGGCGAGCGGCGTCTCCCGGACTTTGCCGCTCTTGGCTCCGATGTTCTTGACGACGACCGTGGGACCGATCCCGGTGATCCGTACGCGGCCACCGGTCAGCCTCATCAGACGCGGGTCGAGCTTCGGCCCCCAGTTGACCAGCACCCATGTCGCGGGACGCTTCTGGATCAGCCACTCGCCGGCCCGCAGCAGCGGTCCCTTGTGCTGGTTCGGGTCGACCGGTTTGACGCTCATGGCTTGGGGTGCGGGAACTGGGTGCCGACGAAGCGGTCCCAGCCGCGGTCGGTGAGGAGGGTGCCGGTGTTCAAGACCATGTGGGCCGAGGGCGTGACGCGGTAGCGCGTCTTCGGCCGCCGCGAGCTGAGCGCCTTCTCGATCTTGCGGGCCACGGTCTCGGGGCCGCCGCCGAGTCGCGCCATCGGCCCCTCGTAGGCGCCCTGGGTGGTGCTGCCGACCACGTGGTTGAACTTGGCATAGGGGCCGTCGGCCTCGGTCTCGCCGAGGCTGCCGGCGGCGGTGTTGCCGAACTCGGTCTTGATCAGCCCGGGCTCGATGATCACGACCTTGACCCCGAAGCCGGCGACCTCGAAGCGGAGCGCGTCGGAGAGGGCTTCGACCGAGTGCTTGGTGGCGTGGTAGACGCCGCCGCCGGGGAAGACGACCTTGCCGCCGATCGAGCTGAGGTTGACGATCCGGCCCCAGCCCTGCTCTCGCATGCCCGGCAGCACGAGCTGGCACATCCGCAGCAGACCGAAGACGTTGGTCTCGAACTGGCGCCGGACGCTGTCCATCGGCAGGGTTTCGAGCGCGCCGCTCTGGCTGTAGCCGGCGTTGTTGACAAGCGCGCCGACCGCGCCTTCCGCTTCGACGACGGCATCGACGGCGCGCGTCATCGACTTCTCGTCGGTGACGTCGAGCGCGAGCGTCTTGCAGCCCTTTGCCTTGAGGTCCTCGATCGCGCTCTCTGAGCGGGCGGTCGCGTAGACGGTCCAGCCCTTGCCGGCGAGCAGCTCCGCCGTGGTTCGCCCGATTCCGGTCGAGCAGCCGGTGATCAGTACGGCCTTCGAGACATCCTCGGCCATGTCGCTCCTTCCCGTGCGGTTGCGGTTGCGACTCTAACTGCCTGTGCCCCGAACGGGGTATAGGTTGCGTGGCCGATGCGCGCGGTCACCTTCCAGGCACCCGGCGAGGTCGCGGTCGACGAGCGGCCCGAGCCCGAGCTGATCGACGCGGGCGATGCGATCGTCAGCGTCGAGGCGAGCGGCATCTGCGGCTCTGACCTCCACATCTACCACGGCCGGGTCCAGATCGAGCCCGGCTTCACGATCGGCCACGAGTACGTCGGCACCGTCACTGCCGCGAGTGACGACGTCGAGAGCGTCGCGGTCGGCGATCGCGTCCTCGGTTGCTACTGCACGGCCTGTGGCGACTGCTTCTTCTGCAAGCGGGGCGACTTCCACAAGTGCGACAAGGGGCGCGTCTTCGGTCACGGCGAGGTTCTCGGCTCGCTCCAGGGCGCCCAGGCCGAATCGGTCCTGGTCCCGAACGCGGACCTGACCCTGCGCAAGGTTCCCGAGGGGCTCAGCGACGACGTCGCCCTCTTCGCCGGAGACGTGATGGGAACGGGCTACCACGCGATCGACGCCCTCGCCCTCGAGCCCGGCGGGTCGGTCGCGGTGCTCGGTCTCGGCCCGGTCGGGCTCTGCGCGGTTCAGGTGGCAAAGGCGGTCGGCGCCGGCACGGTGATCGCGATCGATTCGGTGCCCGAGCGGCTCGAGGTCGCGCGCTCGTTCGGTGCGATCCCGGTCCACCTGACCGAGGAGGACCCGAGGGCCGCGGTCAAGGAGGCGACCGAGGGGCGCGGCGTCGACGGCGCCATCGACGCCGTCGGGCACCCGGACGCGCTGGCCCTCGCCTGCCGGCTGACGCGCAAGGCCGGCACCGTCTCGGTCACCGGCGTCTACGCCGAGCCGCTCGAGCTGCACATGGGCGTCGTCTGGATCAAGGCGCTGACGCTGCGCACCGGCCACGCCAACGTGATCAAGCACGTCGATCCGGTGCTCGAGCTGCTCTCGGCGGGGAAGCTCGACCCGGCCCCGCTCGTCACCCACCACATGAAGCTCGACGAGGCCCCCGAGGCCTACGAGATCTATGACCGCCGCGAGGCGCTGAAGATCGTTCTCTCTCCCTAGGGCCAAAGTCCTAGGACATCCGGCCAAACGTCCGTCGATGCAGGCAGGGCGAGCGTTTTGGCCGGCCCTGGCGAGGGTCGCGCCGTGCAAAGGTGCGCGACTCGCCCGCTTGATGCGGGACGACAGCTATCGCCATTCAAGTGAGTTAAGGAGTCCAAGATGAAAAGCAGGAAGCTTGTCCCGGCGCTGGCCACCGTGGCCGTCGCCGGGCTTCTCGCGCTGTCGCCGGCCGTAGCCAGCGCCGACACCTATGCGCCCGGGGCCAACAACCAGACTTTCGCCACCGGCTTCGGTGGCTGGACCCAGTCGAGCGCGAGCACGGGGCTCTGCGTCCCGGCCGTCACCTGCCCGATCGTGTCCAACACATGGCAGAGCACCGGCGGCGCCGGCGGCGCCGAGGGCTTCCTCAGAACCACGGTCACGAGCGTCGCGACGCTGGCTACCACGACCAACGCCATCTGGCAGAGCCCGACATACACCTACAACGGCAATGGTGGCGCCGTGCCAACCACGGCGACCTTCACGATGGATCGCCAGGCCGACGTAACGGCGCTGCTTGCGATCGCAGGCGCCCAGGCGAACTACACGGTCGAGCTGCTGGACGCGACGACGGGCACGGCGCTGACGGTCGTGCCCCCGACGACCCAGGCCGGGGCCGCCGGCTGGACCTCGATCCCGGCGGTAAACATCAACCCCTCGCAGCTGAACGTCGGTCACCGCTACGCGATCCGCGTCACCTCGACCTACACCAACGGAACCGGTGTCTTCGTGCTACCGACCGGCGGCTCGGACTACGACAACGTCAAGCTGTCGACCACCGGCGCCGGGCAGATCCCGGACTCGTCGGTGCTGGCGCAGCTGATCCAGAGCCAGGGCCTGCCGGGCTCGGCCAAGCTCAAGGGCAACAAGCTCCAGCTCAAGATCAAGTGCCCGAAACAGGCCGCCCCGAACTCGTGCAAGTACCTGCTCCAGGGCCTCGCCAAGGGCAAGAAGAGCAAGGCGGCGACGGCGCTGAAGAGGGTCACGGTCAAGGCCGGAAAGAAGAAGACGGTCAGCATCGCCGTCAAGCAGAAGTTCCTGGCCAAGTACCAGAAGGCGAAGAAGGTCTACGTCAAGGCCAACGTCTCGGTCGGCGCGCTGAAGACGACCACCGTCAAGAAGCTGAAGCTGAAGCACTAGCCGGCGTAAGGCGGGGCCTCGCCCCACCCCCATTTCGGCACCGGGGCGTGGGGCGGGACCTCGGCTCCCGGCTGGGAGTTGTGCATCGCGAGGCGCGTGCCCCATTCGGCGTAGGCGAGGAGGGCCGAGCGGAACTCGGGGTCGTCTGGCAGGCCGGCGTCGTCGGCGGCGAGGCTCAGAAGCGAGACGAACCGCGAGCGCTGCTCGGGGGTGATCGCGAGGTCGTGGTGCTTGGCGATCATCTTCTCGTAGCCGCCGAGCTCCTCCGTGTAGCGCGGCGGACCGCCGAAGACCTCCGACCACCAGGCCGTCACGTGATCGCGGTGCTCGTCGCTGACGCCGCCCGGAAACACCTGCGAAAGCACGTCGTCGGCCTCGACCCGGTCATAGAAAGCATCGATCAGCCGCTCGAATGCCTCCCCACCCCCGGCCCACGTGTAGAGAGTCTGCGGGGTTTTCGCCTCGGCCGTCATCGCAACCGAGCCTAGCGAGCACGGGACACCGGCTTTGCGGACAACTGATCTAGACCGAAAACCTCATGTAAAGGCCCGATTCGGCCGAGTGTTGAACGGTGGCAGAGAGACTGGACGAACGTGCGGCTGAATCGCCGGCCGCCCCGGCTGTAGCTGCGAGCTTTGAGACCCGGGTCATGTCGAGAGCTCTCGCGGGGCTTTTCGCCGCGGGCGCGACCCTGGCCATGCTCACGCTCGTGCTGCCGCACTCGAACGACACCAACGAGCTCGGGCTGATCCTCGTTTGCAGCGATGCGCTCGTAGTCGCCGCGATTCTCTTCTGGGGCGCCGATTCGGTTCCCCGCTGGGCGCTCCCCGTGGCCCTTGCCTGGGGAACCGCCCACATCACCTGCGTCGCCTACTTCGCCGACGAGGCGCCGAGCCCGCTCGTCTTCTTCTACCTCTGGATATTTCTCTACTCCGCCTACTTCTTCTCCAAGCGCGAGACCGTGTTCCAGATCAGCTGGGTTGGCGCCGTATACCTGGCCCTGCTGGTCGCTTTGCCGCCGTCGGACGGCATCGCGCCGTGGTGGATCGTCGGCATCGGAACACTGCTGGTCGCGGCGCTGCTGATCCGCTCGATGCGCGGCCGGGTCGAGCGGCTGATCTCCCAGCTCTTCGACAGCGCCCGCATCGACCCGCTGACCAAGCTGCTCAACCGCCGCGGCTTCCGCGAGCTCCTCGATCTCGAGATGGAGAGAGCGCGCCGGAGCGAGTTGCCGATGGCCGTCGTCATCGGTGATCTCGACTTTTTCAAGGAGGTCAACGACCGCCTCGGGCATCCGGCCGGCGACGCCGCGCTGCGCCGCGTCGGCGCGGCGGTCGAGGAGACCATGCGCCGCATCGACGCCGCGGCGCGGGTCGGCGGCGAGGAGTTCGCGATGATCCTGCCCGACACTGACGCCGAGGGCGCGTTGGCGCTCGCCGAGCGCATGCGACAGACGATCGAAGGCGAGTTCGCCGGGGACCAGGTCCCGGTCACGATCAGCCTAGGCGTCGCCGGCTATCCCGAGCACGCCGAGACCGCCGGCGCGATTCTCCGCGCCGGCGACGAGGCGCTCTACGCGGCCAAGGAGCGTGGTCGCAACCAGACCGTGATCCACAACCCGGACGCGGTACAGGCGATGCGGGGGCGGGCGAGGGCGGTCAGCGGCGAGCGCTACCTCGCGATCCTGCTCAACCTCTCGGAGGCCGTCGATCTGCGGCTCAGCGGCAGCGCCCGGCACTCGGAGACAGTCGGCCGCTACGCGGAGATGATGGCGGGCGAGCTCGGCCTTCCCGGAACACAGGTGCGGCGGGTGAAGCTGGCGGGCATCCTCCACGACATCGGCAAGATCAGCGTGCCCGACTCGATCCTCTCCAAGCCGGGCTCGCTGAGCGACGACGAGTGGGAGATCGTCAAGCAACACCCCGAGCAGGGAGCTTTGATCCTCGAGCACCCAGACCTCGACGACGTCTGCAGCTGGGTCGGCTCCCACCACGAGCGCCCCGACGGCAAGGGCTATCCGCGCGGTTTGTCGGGCCAGGACCTCCCCCTCGAGGCCCGCATCCTCGCCGTCGCCGACGCCTTCGAGGCGATGACGAGCGACCGCTCCTATCGCCTCTCGATCGGCCTCGACGCCGCGCGCGAGGAGCTGCGGCGCTGCGCGGGAAGTCAGTTCGACCCGCGCGTCGTTGACGCACTGCTCGCCGTGCTCGACCGCGAGCCCCAGCGGGCCCGGGCGTTCGTCGCCGTCGCCTGATTCGCCCCAAGTCGCGGTGGCGGATAGGCTTGCGCCGTGGGCTGCTTCGTCGCATTGCTGAGCTTGATTTCGCCGCGGCTGGCGCTGTTCGCGATCTTCGTCTTCAGCAACCTGCTCAGCCGCGCCTTCGACAGCTGGGTCGTGCCGCTGCTCGGCTTCTTCCTGCTGCCGTGGACGACGCTCGCCTATGCGGTGATGTGGTCGGTGGGAACCGACAAGGTTTCGGGCCTCGAGTGGTTCATCGTCATCCTCGCTTTCTTCGTCGACCTGAGCTCGTACGCGCAGGGCGATCGCGCGCGCAGGGCCAGCTAGACGACCGGGGGCCTCAGGCGGGAAATTCGGCGGCGGTCTGCTTGCGCAGGCCGTTGATTCCGACCGCTGCCAGCCCGGCGAGGATCAGGAGGGTCAGAACCGCCCGCAGCCCGTGGGTGGGTGCGAAGGCGAAGTAGATCAGCGCCGCTGCGACGAGCAGGCCATAGACGAGCGCGGCGTGGTCCCGCAGGACCGGGGCCAGTTGCTTGCGAGCCCAGCGGGCACTGGCCGTGGCGCTCGCGAGCCAGCCGGCGATCACGAACAGCACGCCATAGACGATCACCGTCGTCGCGATGCTCGTCATCAGAGACGTCCCGATCGACCAGACCGAGTTGCCGGCCGGCGTCGCGCTGTCGTTGACGACCAGCGCGTCGACCACCGCCTTGCCGGCGACGTGGCGGAGGGCGAAAACAACGATCCCGGCGAAGATCAGCCCGAGCCCGCACCAGACGATCGTTCCTGGCCGACGGTCTGAGAGATAGATCGCCAGGGCAAAGCAGGCGAGGGCGAGGATCGTCAGCACCACCGCGAGTCCCTTGATCAGCTTGGCGACCGTCTGCGCCGTCTGGATCGAATCCGAGTGGAGGATCGTCAGCGAAGCGATGTCGGGCGGCAGCTTGTCGGCGACGTCGGCGCTGATCCCGAGCTGCGACGTGAGCTGCGCGACGAGCGGCTTCAGCTCGAGCACGACGTCTCCGCCACCGGTCGAGGTGAACTGGCCCTTGTCGTTGATCACGTCGAGAAGCTCGCGGTGGGCTGCGAGGTTGGCGGCCTTCCAGGCCTCCTGGACCTGGGGCACGGCGAGGGCGTGCTCGGCAGCCGTCGTCGCGGTCTGGCGCAGCGCCCCGGTTATCGGGCCGGCGAGGGGTGCGGCCCGGGGCGGCAGCTGTGCCGCGATCTGCGCTTGGACGTCGACGTTGTTGAACAGCTCGTTGGTGAGGTACGTGCTGAGCGCCACCTGCACGTTCTTGTCCTTGAGCAGCTTCGCGCTCGTGTTGCCCCATTCATCGGTGTTGAGGGCCTGGCGCTCGGCCCAGATCGAGAAGATCGCGATGACGGTCAGAAACGTGCCGAGTCCGATCAGGACGCGCACCGCGATGCGGTTCTTGGGTTTCTCCGTCACCTGCGGCACGCAGTATGGCGCGGCTTCAGCTTGTGCCCCGTCTCGCCATGCGGCCGACAAGCAGGGCGACCACCGTTACCAGGTAGAGCTGCCCGACCAGCGCCTCGACGTTGGCGAGCGTGTGCCCGGCGGCGGTCGCCGGGGCATAGTCGCCGTAGCCCACCGTGGTCAGCGTTACGAAGCTGAAGTAGAGCCGGATCGCGTTGGTCCCGTCCGTCCCCTGAGCGAAGAAGGAGCTCGAATCGAGAACCGCGACCACCGAATAGAGGAAGGTGAAGAGCAGGCCGAGCAGCATGTAGATCGACACGGCGCCGATCACCGACTGGCTGTTGACCTCGCCCTGGTCGATCACGCCGCGGCTGACGACGACGATCGTCCCGAGGACCGCCAGACCCGATAGGGCGCCGACCGCCGTCGTCGTCGCCTTGCCGCCGATCGCGATCTCAGCGACGGCGACGCAAACGGCGATGGCGATGACGAGAAGGCGGACGCCGAGGGGATCGGCCCGCGACGTCCACATCGCGACCAACAGCGTCGCCGTCTGCACCAGCAGCAGAACGCCGCGGGACCAGGCGGTTCCAGGGGCGAAGGCGATGAACAGAAAAGCGGCGAAGACCAGCAGCAGGACCGGCAGGTAGCTGTGGCTCGCCCGGCGCGCAGCGATCCTGCCTCTGGCGCCGCCGTCGGCTACGAGCTCGCTCCCGGTCCGCCGTCCTCGGCCTGGTATTCAGCCAGCAGGCGCTTCTCTTCGTCCATCCTCGGGAAGTAGAGGAAGACGAGCGCCGCGCCGAGCAGGACGGCGACGATCCCCGCCGTGTAGGCCCACTGGTCGCCTTGCAGGAACGAGGTCTTTGCGGCGGCGATGATCTGGCTCGCGTGTTGCGGATACTGCGCAGCGACTTCGTCGGCGCCCGAGAACGACTTGGTCAGCTCGGCCTGGACGTTGTCGGTGATCTTGGCGCTGTCCGGGGATGCGGCGACCGCCGACGCCGCGGCCGCGGCGTAGCCGGCGGTCAGCAGCGCGCCGAGGATCGACTGCATGATCGCCCCGCCGAGGTCGCGCTGGAGGTCGGCGGTCGCCGAGGCCATGCCGGCGCGCTTGACCGGCACCGAGCTGGTCAGCGACCGCGATGCGGGGGTCCCCGCGAAGCCGACGCCGATGCCCACGAGCGCGTACCCGAGCCCCACCTTCCAATAGGGGATGTTGTCTTTCCAGAGCAGCAGCATTGCCAGGAAGCCGAGCAGGCAGAAGACATAGCCGATGAGCAGGGTCAGCCGTGCGCCTCGAGCCTCGACGAGCTTGGCTGATCTTGGCGCGACGAGGACCATGCCGACGGCGGCCGGCAGAATCGCCGCCCCGGCCCCGAGCGTCGAGTAGCCGAGCACGTTCTGGAGGAACTGCTGGCCGACGAACATCGCCGCCATCAGCGTCCCGAAGACGATGATCCCGGCCACGGCCGCTACCCAAAAGACCCGTCGCTTGGCGACGTCGAGGTCGTAGAGGGGAACCCCCACCCGCCGCTGGCGGACGACGAAACCGGCGCACGCGGCGATAGCGATGAGCCCGAGCCCGATCGCCAGGGCTCCCTTGCCCGGCACCGGCGCGAAGTTGATCCCAAGCACGAGGGCCGCCACCAGCAGCACGGAGAGGATGCCGCCGAGGTTGTCGACGGGGTCGGTTGCCTCGTTGACGTGGGCCGGCACGAAACGCCAGGCCATGTAGAGGGCAATCACCGCAAGCGGCAGGGTGATGACGAACACCGAGCCCCAGTCGAACTGCGTCAGCAGCGCACCGGAGAGCAGCGGGCCGAGCGCAGCTATTGCGCCGCCGAGCGCCGACCACAGCGCGATCGATTTGGTGCGCTCGGGCCCCGACCACAACGCGGTGATCATGGCGAGGGTCGTGGGAAACGCCATACCGGCGGCGAGGCCGCCGATCAGCCGCGCGGCGAAGAGGACTCCGATCGACGGAGCGAAGGCGGCGAGCAGTGATGCGGGGATCGCCAGCCCGGTGCCGAGCAGCAACATCATCTTGCGGCCGTAACGATCGCCCAGCGCTCCGAAATAGAGCACCGAGGCCGCGAGCCCGAGCGAGTAGCCGACGGCGACGATGTCGAGAGCGGTCTGCCCGGCGCTGAACGCCTTGCCGATGTCCGGCAGCGCGACGTTGGCGACCGCGAGGTTGAGGTTTGCGACGGCCGCGACGAGGATCAGCGCCGCGAGGACGGCTGTGCTCTGCTTGGGCGCGGTGGAACCCTGAGGCGTCTCACTCGCGCTCATGCGGGCGAGCCTACCCCGTCGGGCGGGGAGCGCCCAGGAGAGGTTTCACCGAGCGGTTCTCCGGGCAGCCGGCGCGTGAACCAGAGAGCGACGAGCGCAAACACCGACGCAAACAGCAGGGCGCGCTTCAGGGCGTCGATCTGCGCGTCCGCGTAGTGGCTCGTCACCGCCTCGGCCTGTTGCGGCGGCAGTCCCGCCTTCTCACCGGCCGCCTGGACGTCGGCGGTCGGCACCATCGGGATGCCCTGCTCGGTTGCGGCCGTGATCTGTTCCTTCGCCGGAGCGGGAATCGAGGGGTCGTTGACGATCCGTTCCTGGAAGCCGGCGGTGAGGCCGCTGAGCAGGATTGCCCCGATCAGCGCCGTGCCCAGCGACGAGCCGACGTTCTGTGCCGCCCCCTGCAGCCCGCCCGCTTCACTGCTCCGAGACTCGTCGACCGACGACATGACCACGTTTCCGAGCTGGGAGATGACGAGCCCAACCCCGGCGCCGAACAGCCCCTGCGAGACCGCAAAGATCGGCGAGGCCAGGTTCGGGGAGATCGAGGACATCAGCAGCACGATCCCGACGAAGAGGAATCCGAGGCCGATCTGGACGATTCGCCGCGGCGACATCCGCTCGGCCAGCCTTGGCCCGATCATCGCCGCCAGCATCATCGCGACCGAGATCGGGAAGATCTTGATCCCGGTTTGCAGCGCGTCCTTGCCGAGCACGACCTGGAGGTAGAGCGGGATGACGAAGAAGGTCCCGTTGAGAATGAGGAAGTTGGATACGTACATCGAGAGCCCGCCGCGCATCTGCGCGATCCGCAACAGGTCAGGCTGAAGCAGCGGCACGCGCCCGACGCGCACGAGGCGCTCCTCGTAGCGGGCAAAGGCGCCGAGGAGGATCACTCCTGCGAGGACTATGAAGGGCACCGCCGAGAAGCCAAACGGGGTGATCTCGGTGCCGGAAATCGTCAGCGCCCCGGTCGGCATCAGGAAGCCCCATTCGCCGCCCTTGAGGATGCCGAGGACGACCAGCCCCAGGCCGGCCGCCGAGAGGGCCGAGCCGCCGAGGTCGAAGCGAGAGGTCTCGGTCGGCGGGCTGTCCTTGATCTTGCGAACCAGGAACAGGATCCCGACGACGAAAAGCGACTCGGCGGCGAAGACGACGCGCCAGGTCCAGACGCTGGTGACGAAGCCGCCGATCAGCGGTCCCGCAGCGGCGCCGGCGCCGGCGATCCCACCCAGGATCCCGAAGGCGACGGCGCGCTCCTTGCCGGAATAGGTATTCGCCGTCAGCGCCATGATCGCCGGCACCACCAGGACCGCGCCGATGCCCTCGATGCCGGACCAGCCGATTAGCAGGACGCCGAGATTGGGGCTGAGGGCGGTGATCAGCGAGCCGGTCCCGTAGATCGCGATGCCGATCGCGAATACCCTCCGTCTTCCCCAGCGATCGCCGAGCTTCGCACCGGTCAGCATGAAGGCGCCCATGACCAGGGCATAAGCGGTGATCGCGAGCTGTACGTCGGCGACGGAGGTGTCGAGGTCCGCCACGACTTGCGAGATCGAGACGTTCATCACCGTCGTGTCGAGGACCATCAAGAACTGAGCGGTGCCGAGCACCATGATCGTGGTCCGGTTGCGCACGCGGTGACACCCTAACCAGCCTCGGATCGCGCGGATCTCAGTGCACGGTGATCACAGTGTCGACCGCGTGGAGGGCGGAGTCGAGGCCTCCGACGAGGTAACCCGTGTCGCCGACGACGACGGCGGCCGAGTTGGTGACGGGTATCGGCAGGCGACCGGCGGCGACGGCCGAGTGAGAGGCCGGGTCGAAGCGCAGGATCCCGTCGCTGGTGCTGCCGTTGCTGCGCCCGCCGAGGAGGTAGATCGTGCCGCCGATCGCGACCGCCGAAGAATGCGCGAGGGTTGCCGGCAGGCGGCCGACGACGGTGGCGCGGCCGCTCGCCGTGTCCACGGCCTGGATCTCGGCGGTGTCGTGTCCGCCGGCGAGCTCGCCGCCGAAGACGTAGATGGTGGTCCCGATTGCGGCCACTGCCGGATATCGGACCGCGGCTGACAAATCCGCGACGTGGTCGAACCGACGACCGTCGCTGGTCTTGACCACCGAGCCGACGGTGGTCTGGCCGTCGTAGCCGCCGATGACGTAGTCGCTGCCCTGGATCTCGAGAGCCGTGAGATCAGAAGCGGGTGCGGGCAGCTTTCCCAACACCTGCGCCTTGCCGCCGGGACTTAGGGCCTGAACCGTGTCGAAAGTCGAGGCCGCGCCACCGCCGAAGACGAGCACCTGCGACGCCAGAGGGGCGGCGGCCGCGTCGTGAAGCGGCTGCGCGAGCGTTCCGTAGGTAGCGATGCGACCGCCGGCGGGGTCGAGGCGGAGGACCGCGTCGGTCGACGTATCGCCGCTGTCGACGCCACCGATCACGAGCAGGCTTCCCGACCCGGCGGCCAGCGCCTCTCCAGACAGCGGCGCCGGCAGCTTCTGGGGCGCCAAAGCGGCGGTCAGCCGGTGCTGCGCGGCTGCGGAAGTCGTCTGCGCGCCGGCTTGGTTGGTCGTCGCCGTGGGCGAGCCGGCTCCCGAGTCGCCTCCCGATCGCACGATCACCACCACCCCAACGGCGACAATGGTCAGCAGTGCGGCGAGCCGGAGTAGGCCGCGGCGTCGGGCGGAGCTCATCACGTGATCTTGCCTGCTCGAGCCCGCTACGGCGGCGAAATCGAAACCCGTTCAGGTCGCGTTCAGGCGTCGCCTGCGAGCGTGAGCGGGGATGTGAGCGCGGCCAAGCGGAAAGCTGGTCCGATCAGCCCGGCGCGCAAGCGGGGGCTGATCCGCTTGGCGGCGCTGACGGGCGTGGTCGTAGGTCTCGGCTTCATTCTGCTCAGCGGCGGTGGCTCATCCAGCAGTGGCCCGGTGTCGACGCCGTCCGGGTCAGGCCCCTCGACCGCCGCCTCCTCGCACGGCATCCCGCCGCTGCTCGACCCCCACGACGTCTACGCCGCGGACCGCCCCGGGATGCTCTCGCCGGTCGTCCGCGATTTCCCCTCGCGCGTCTACGTCCCGAACAGCGAAAGCAACACGGTCAGCGTCATCGACCCGAAGACCTTCAAGGTCACGGACACGTTCCCGGTCGGCACCCTGCCGCAGCACGTGACCCCGTCATATGACCTGAAGACGCTCTGGGTCACCAACGACATGGGCAACAGCCTCACGCCGATCGACCCGCAGAGCGGTAAGCCGGGGAAGCCGGTCCCGGTGACCGACCCCTACAACCTCTACTTCACCCCGGACGGCCGCTACGCGATCGTCGTCGCCGAGCGCAATCGGCGCCTCGACTTCCGCGATGCGCAGACGATGAAGCTCCACCACTCGCTCTCGGTGCCCTGCCCCGGCGTCGACCACATGGACTTCACCGCCGACGGGCGCTACCTGCTGGCGAGCTGCGAGTTCGGCGGCAGCGTCGTCGTCGTCGACGTCGCCCGCGAGAAGGTCGTCAAGCAGATCCCGCTGAAATCCGGCGGCATGCCCCAGGACGTGAAGCTCTCGCCCGACGGCAAGATCTTCTACGTCGCCGACATGATGGCCAACGGGGTGTGGATGGTGGATGCCAACAGCTTTCGCAAGAGCGGCTTCATCCCGACCGGAACCGGAGCGCACGGCCTCTACGCGAGCCGGGACTCGCGCTACCTCTACGTCTCCAATCGCGGTGAGGGCTCGATCTCGCTGATCGACTTTGCGACCCGGAAGGTCGCGCGCAAATGGCAGCTCCCCGGTGGCGGCAGCCCCGACATGGGCGGCGTCTCGGCCGACGGCAAGGTCCTGTGGCTTTCGGGCCGCTACAACAGCGAGGTCTACGCGATCGACACCCAAACCGGCAAGCTGCTCGCGCGGATCCCGGTCGGCAGCGGCCCGCACGGGCTCTGCGTCTATCCGCAGCCCGGCCGCTATTCGCTCGGGCATACCGGTGTGTTTCGCTGATGCGCCATAGACTCGCGATGTCATCGGCCAGCGAGCGGACGGAGAGTCTCGAATGATTTCAGCGATCAAGCGGCACGCGACATACGCGAACGTGATGGCGACGATCGCCGTTTTCATAGCGCTGGGGGGGAGTGCCTTTGCGGTGAAGGCGCTGAAGCGGAACAGCGTCGGCACCAAGCAACTCAAGAGCAAGGCCGTGACCGAGGCCAAGCTTGCGGACGCCGCGGCGACGGCGGCCAAGCTCGCCAACGACGCAGTGACCCAGAGCAAGCTCGCCGACAGCGCCGTCAGCAAGGCGAAGATCGCCGCCAACGCCGTCGACGGCTCGAAGATCCTCGACGGCAGCGTCGGGATCTCCGACTCGAACAACTCCCTGCACCAGAAGTGCGCGGCGAACACCGTCTACCTGCAAGGCGCCTGCATCGAGACCGGAACCCGCACTGTGAACGACTGGGCCACCGCCCTCACCACCTGCCAGATCGCCGGCGGCCGGCTGCCGGCTACCGTCGAGCTGGAAACCATCTTCGCCCGCGGCGGCGCGATCGCGGCGGGTGGCGAATGGACGGGGGACCTCGCCAACGGCGCGGCGAGCGTCACCGAAGTGCTGGCCACGGGCCTGCTCGGTGAGCTGGGAGTGGCGAGTACCGATGCATACCGCTGCGTCTTCGACCCGCTGGCCTGACGCACTTCGCCCGATGCGCGCGGCTGGTTTCGAACCAGCGACCTCTCGCGTGTGAAGCGAGCGCTCTCCCACTGAGCTACGCGCGCGGATGGCGCATCATAGGAGCGCGAGGCCGCTACGATCCTCTCGGACCGTGCTAGATGGGGTGTTAGCGGTGCCCTGTAACCCGCCATCCGCTTTAGCGGGATCGATGCCCGTCTGAGGGGCCGGTGTCATTGGGTTCGGCTCACCTCGGAAGGCGCTGAAGGCCAGGTCCTGCGCAACGACGGCCCGTGAACCAGGTCAGGTCCGGAAGGAAGCAGCCTTAAGCGACCGCCGCCGTGTGCCGCAGAACAGCCTGGCCCGAGCTGACCGAGACGAGTTCCCCGATG
>JAWVFN010000122.1:0-14388 GCA_033855935.1 Solirubrobacterales bacterium
AGTACATCGATCCGGTCGACCCGCCGCCGGGCTACGGGATGTTCGCCCACGTGCAGCTCAGCGCGCTCGAGGAGCGGGCTCAGGCGGCGGCGCGGCCGAGCTCGGCGATCTCGGCTTCGATGCCGGACGCCATCTGATCGAGGCCTGGGACGACCTCGGGGTCGGCGCAGAGGCCGAAGAACATCTGGCCGCAGGCGGAGACAACCGAGATCCGCAGCGCGTGCATCTCGGCGATCTCGGCGACCGTCAGCAGACGGCGCATGCGGCCGCCGAAGATCGTGACCTCGTCGCGCGGGCCCGGGACATTCGAGATGTTGACCGTGAACACGCGAGGGTCCATCGAGCGGCGCTCGACCGCTCGTCCCCAGCCGCCGGTCTCGTGGAGTCCGCGCAGCATCGCGTCGAGCGCCTCGGCGTCGTGGTGGTTCTTGCGGTCGGCGGTCTCGGCGTTGATGGCGAGCAGGCGCCGGACCGGATCCGATTCGCCGACGGGCAGGTCGACGAACATGAACGAATCGTGGTTGCCGAGGGCGTGGGCGTCGTGGTCGTGGTTGTGGAGGCTGACCGGGACCTTTGCTCGCAGCCCCTCGGTGGCATCCCCTCGGAGCTCGAGCCAGCGGCGGATGCCGCCGGCGCTGACCGCGAGGACGACGTCGTTGAGGGTTACGTGGGGCCCCACCGCCTTGCCCATGCTCTTCAGCCGCCCGAGCGGGGCGGCGACGAAGGCGAGGTCGCGTTTGGCGCCGACCTGCGCCGCAAACGGGGAGGAGCTGCCGCTGCGGGAGAGCTCGCGCCTCCAGGTGCCGGGCATCCCGGCGATCTCGCGCGCGGTGCTGACCAGCCGGGTTGCGGCGCTCGGGCCGGGGACATCCGGGGCCGGCATGGACGGGGCAGGAGCATCCGCCTGATCGAAGAACAGCTCGCGGGCCATCCGCATCGTCGTCACACCGTCGGCCATCGCGTGATGGGTGCGGACGATCAGCGCGAAGCCGCCCCCGGCGAGCTGCTCGACGACGTCGACCTTCCACAACGGCCGGTCCCTGGGCAGCCTCTCGGCCATCAACCTCGACGCGGTCAACCGGAGCGCCTCCGCGTCGAGCGGCCTCGGCTCGTCGACGCGACGCACCTGGTCGGCGGGATCGAACCCGGGGCACTCCGTCCACGACGGGCGACCGACGCGACTCGGCTTGATCATCTGGCGGCAGCGAGGTACCCGCTCGATTCGCTCTGAGATGCGGTGCCGCAGGCGCTCGACGATCGGCGGCCCCGCGCCGGAAGCCCTGTCGCAGACAATCACTTTGAGCGTGTGCCCGGCGATCGCCCCACGTTCGAGGTCGAGGATGCGGTTGTCGTCGGCGCTCAGTCGCTCAATGGGCATCTCTGCTCTCCTCGCTCGAACATAGAGGACGGTGTATGCATTGGCAATGCGCGCCAGGATCGCAACGCTCTGTGTCGCGGTCGTCGTGCTCGCGCCCGGGGCCGGCGTCGCCGCCGACTCGACGGCCTGGGCCCCGCACTTCTCCGCCGCCGCGCGCTACGCCAAGCACCGCGCCGGCAGCGTCCGTTTTGCCGTCATCGGGCCACTCGGCAAGTTCCAGGGATTCCACGCGAAGCAAACCGCTCCCAGCGCCAGCCTGCTGAAGGCGATGCTCCTCGTCGAGTACCTGCGCATCGTCCGCGACCGGCCGCTGCACACGCAGGACCGGCGGCTGCTGCGGCCGATGATCATCCGCTCCGACAACGCCGCCGCGACGCGGGTCAATGCGATCGTCGGTCACCGCGTCTACCGCCTTGCCCACGACGCCCGCATGCGCGACTTCCACTGGGATCCGTCGGTTTGGGGCTTGAGTCGCACAAGCCCCCGCGACCAGGCTCGCTTCTTCGGCGATCTCGAGGACCTTGTCCCGGCTCGCCACCGGGCCTACGCGCTGCACCTGCTCGCCTCGGTGATCGGGCCGCAGCGCTGGGGGATCGGCCGCGTGCCCCACGCCGGCTGGAACCTCTACTTCAAGGGAGGCTGGGGCAGCGGCTCGGGCCGCGTCGACCACCAGGCGGCGCTGCTCACCAACGGCAGCGAGCAGATCAGCCTCGCGATCTTCACCGAGTTCGATCCGAGCCACCGCTACGGCAAGCAGACGCTGCGAGGGGTCGCTCGAAGGTTGCTGCGCGGACTGCCGGACTAGGGTTTGACTATGAGCGATCTCGATCAGGCCGTCCGCGCGGTGGTCCGCGACTGCCTCGGCGTCTCGGAAGGGGAAGAGGTCCTGGTCGTGTGCAATCCGGCGACGGCGGAGCTCGGTGAGCGGATGCGGGCGGAGGCCGGCGAGGCCGGCGCCGATGCGGTCCTGGCGACGATGGCCGAGCGCGCCTCGCACGCGGCCGAGCCCCCTGGTCCCGTCGCCGCCGCGATGAAGGCGGCCGATGTCGTCCTCGCACCGACGGTACAGTCGCTCTCGCACACGGCGTCGCGGAAGGCGGCGAGCGACGCGGGCGCGCGGATCGCGACGCTGCCAGGCGTCACCGAGGAGATGCTGGCGCGGGTGATGTCGGCGGACATGGCGCAGCTGCGCCGTCGCGGCGCGGCGGTCGCCAGGGCGCTCGATGCCGGGACCGAGGCGCGTGTCACATGCCCCAACGGCAGCGACCTGCGGCTCTCGCTCGAGGGCCGGACTGCGATTCCCGACGCCGGCGAGCTCAGCGCCGGCGGCGCCTTCGGCAACCTGCCCTGCGGCGAGGGGTTCATCGCCCCCGCCTACTGCGACGGCACGCTCGTCGTCGATGGCTCGATTGCGGGCATCGGCCTCGTCGACGGGCCGGTTGAGCTCACAGTCGAGTCCGACCATCTGATCGCCGCCGGCGGCGATCAGGGGGCGGCCTTGATGAAGCTGCTCACCGCCCACGGCACCGACGGCACCAACGTCGCCGAGCTCGGCATCGGGACCAACGAGAAGGCGATCCTGACCGGCAACGTGCTCGAGGACGAGAAGATCCTCGGCACCTGCCACGTCGCCTTTGGCGCCTCGGCGGCGATCGGGGGCAACATCCAGGTGCCGGTCCACCTCGATTGCGTGGTGATGAAGCCGACGGTCGAGGTCGACGGCGAACCGCTGGTCCGCGCCGGCGAGTTGCTCGTGTGACTCTCCTCGGGGTCCCCAACTTCTCCGAAGGGACGAGCGAGCGCATCGTGCGCGCGCTCGAGGCGACGGTCGGTGGCTACGGCGATGTCCTCGACGTCCACTTCGACCGCGAGCACAACCGCAGCGTGATCACCGCCGCCTTCGACCCCGAGCGCATCGTCGCCGGCCTCTTCGAAGTCGCCGATCAGGCGATCGACGTGATCGACATGACGAGGCAGGAGGGATTGCACCCACGGATCGGTGCCATGGACGTCTGCCCAGTCGTCTACCCGGATCCCAGCCTGCGCGAGGACGCCAGGGAGAAGGCTCTGACCCTGGCCGAGCGGCTCGGCGGCGAGCTCGAGCTGCCGGTCTTCCTCTACGGCGAGCTGGCGATGACCGACGAGCGCCGCGAGCGCGCGTTCTTTCGCCGCGGCGGCCCGGCCGAGATGGCGCAGCGGATGGCGTCCGGCGAGCTCGTCCCGGATTTCGGCCCGATCAAGGCCCACCCCAAGGGCGGCGCGACGATGGTCACGGCCCGGCCGCCGCTCGTCGCCTTCAACCTCGAGCTCGACACCACCAACCCCGAGGTCGCGCGCAAGGTCGCAGAGCAGCTGCGCGAGGCGGGTGGCGGATTGCCCGGCGTGCGTGCGATCGGCCTGCCGCGCGAGCGCGGCGGCGCCCAGGTCTCGATCAACGTCCACAACGCCGAGGCCGTGCCCCTGGCCGACGTCGTCAAGAGGGTGGAGGAGCTCGCGGCCGAGCACGACGCCTGCCCGATCGAGGCCGAGCTCGTCGGCCTGGCCCCCGAAGCCGCGCTCGCCGGTTACCCCGAGCATGTCCCGATCGCCGGGTTCGACCCCAACCAGCACCTGATCGAACGCCGGCTCGGCTAAATTCCCTCCGTGGCCAAGACCAAAAAGAAGCGACGCCGCAAGCAGCGCGGCACCCAGGGCGGCCGGGTCGACACCCGTCCCGCGCGCCGCCCCCGCAGCCGCGCCGAGGCGAAGGCGCAGGCCGCGCAGCGCCGCAGCGCCTCGAAGAAGAAGGGCAAGAGCACGGGCGGCCGTCAGCCGCGGGCGCTCGCGCCGCCGACCTGGAAGAGCTCGTTCGCCAAAGGCGGCCTCGCCGCGGTTCTCTTCTTCGGGCTCTTCGCCGGGCTCTTCCATCGCCCGCTCGGCGCCTCGGCGGCGATCTCGGGGTTCATGCTCGTCTTCTACGTCCCGATGAGCTTCTACGTCGACAACTTCATGTACAAGCGCAAGCTGCGGGAGCTGACCAAGCCGAAGCCCGAGCCGAAGCCGGAGCCCAAGGACGAAGAGGGATGAGCGAGCTCGAGGTGACGATGATGACCGTCGGCCAGGCAGCCGAGAACTGCTTCCTGGTCCGGCCCAAGGGCGGCGACAAGGCGTTGATCGTCGACCCCGGTGAGGAGGCCGAGCGCATCCTCGCCGCGGTCTCCGAGGCGGGCGTCGAGGTCGAGGCGATCCTCCTCACCCACACCCATTTCGACCACACCGGCGCCGTCACCCCAGTCGCGCGCGCGACGGGAGCGCCGGTCTGGTGCCCGGAGATCGAGGTCCCGGTGCTCGCCGACATCAACGCCTTCATCCCCTGGCCCGGATTCGGGCCCTACGAGGGCTACGACGCCGACCACACGATGGCGGGCGGCGAGCACCTCTCGCTCGCGGGCCTCGAGATCGACGTCGTCTTTACCCCGGGCCACAGCCCCGGCCACGTCACCTTCGCGATCCCCGACGGCGGCGCGCTGTTCTCGGGGGATGTCCTCTTCCAAGGCTCGATCGGGCGCACCGACCTGCCCGGCGGTGACGCGCCGCGGTTGCTGCAGTCGATTTCCGAGCTGGTCGAGGCCTACCCCGAGGAGACCACCGTCTTCCCCGGCCACATGGGCATCACCACGCTCGGCGCCGAGCGGGCGTCGAATCCGTTCCTCGCCGAGCTGGCGCGCTAGCCGCAACCGGCACTAGGCTCGCGGGACGATGAGCGCCAAGTTCCAGGCCCCCAAGGGGACCTTCGACGTCCTGCCCGAGCAGTCGGAGCTCCGCAATTGGATCAAGGGCAAGGCCGCCGGCATCCTCAGCCGCGCCGGCTACGGGCGGATCGACACGCCGATCTTCGAGGACTCCGAGCTCTTCACCCGCGGCGTCGGCGAGGCGACCGACATCGTCCGCAAGCAGATGTTCACCTTCGAGGACAAGGGCGGGCGCAGCGTCACCCTGCGCCCGGAGGGCACGGCGCCGGTCTGCCGCGCCTACGTCGAGCACGGGATGCACAAGCTGCCCCAGCCGGTGAGGCTCTGGTACGGGGGACCGTTCTTCCGCTACGAGGCGCCCCAGGCGGGCCGCTTTCGCCAGTTCCACCAGGTCGGGGTCGAGACGATCGGGACCGACTCGCCGCTGGCCGACGCCGAGTCGATCATGCTCCTCGACGAGCTGCTGCGGACTGTCGAGGTACCCGACCTGCGCTTGCGGCTCTCGAGTCTCGGCTC
The DNA here is from genome assembly GCA_033855935.1 of Solirubrobacterales bacterium. Lineage (GTDB taxonomy): Bacteria > Actinomycetota > Thermoleophilia > Solirubrobacterales > 70-9 > JAWVFN01. Next base: position 5,626 of record JAWVFN010000122.1, read on the forward strand.
GCCGGGCTCGCGCGAGGGCTATCTCGAGGATCTGCGCGCCCATCTCCGCGCCCACGAGCGCGAGCTCTCCAAGGACGTCCGCGAGAGGATCGACGTCAACCCGCTGCGCGCCTTCGATGCAGACGACCCGGGGACGCGCGCCGTGATGGCGGAGGCGCCGCTGATGCTCGACCGGCTCGAGGGCGCCGACGCCGAGCACTTCGAGGCGGTCCGCGAGCTGCTCGACGACTCGGGCATCGCCTACGAGATCGACCCGACCCTCGTCCGCGGCCTCGACTACTACACCCGCACCGTGTTCGAGTTCGAATGTGCGCGCCTCGGCGCCCAGTCGGGGGTCGGCGGCGGCGGCCGCTACGACGGGCTGGTCGAGGCGCTCGGCGGCCCGCCGACGGCCGGAATCGGCTGGGGCGCGGGGATCGAGCGCATCGCGCTCGCGATCGAAGCCGAGGCCCCGAAGCTGACGCGAGACGTCTTCGTCGCCGCCGACGACGCGCTGCGCCGCCAGGCGTTCGGCGTCGTCCGCGACCTGCGCCGGGCCGGGATCTCGGCCGAGACCGACCTCGCCCAGCGCAGCATGAAAGGCCAGATGAAGCAGGCCGACCGCGCCGGTGCCCGCGTCACGGTGATCCTCGAGGACGGCGCCAAGCCGAAGCTGCGCGACATGTCTTCAGGAGAGCAGCGAGAGGTGGATCTCGAAAACATCATCGAACAGGTACGCGTTTGATGTCGGAAATCCCACCTCTTCGGCCTAACTCCTACCGCGACACCTGGGCCGGCGCGGTGCTGCCCGACCGCGTCGACGGTGAGGTCCGGGTCGCCGGCTGGGTCCACCGGCGCCGCGATCACGGCGGGCTGATCTTCATCGACCTCCGCGACCGCACCGGCCTCGTCCAGCTCGTCTTCGACCCCGAGAAGGCCGGGGAGGCCCACGAGCTCGCCCACAAGCTGCGACCCGAGCACGTGCTCAGCGCCTCGGGCCCGGTCGTCCGCCGCTCCGAGGACACCGTCAACGCCGACATGCCGACGGGGGAGGTTGAGATCAAGGTCACCGGCGCCGAGCTGATTGCCGCGGCCGAGACGCCGCCGTTCGAGATCGAGGGCTTCTCCGGAGAGGTCACCGAGGAGACGCGCCTGCGCTACCGCTACCTCGACCTGCGGCGCAAGCCGATGCAGGAGGCGATGATGCTCCGCGACCGGGTCAAGCGCGAGATGCGCGATTTCCTCTGCGATGAGGGATTCCTGCAGATCGAGACGCCGGTGCTCACCCGCTCGACCCCCGAGGGCGCGCGCGACTTCCTCGTCCCCAGCCGGCTCCAGCCCGGCAACTTCTACGCGCTGCCCCAGTCGCCGCAGCTGTTCAAGCAGCTGCTGATGATCGCGGGCTACGAGCGCTATTTCCAGATCGCGCCCTGCTTCCGCGACGAGGACCTGCGCGCCGACCGCCAGCCGGACTTCACCCAGCTCGACATCGAGATGTCGTTCGTCGAGCTCGACGACGTGATCGACGTCAACGAGCGGCTCCTGAAGCGGGTTCTCGGCGCCGGCGGAGTCGACGTCCCCAGCCCGATCCCGCGCATGCCCTACGACGAGGCGATCGCCCGCTTCGGCACCGATCGCCCCGACACCCGCTTCGGCCTCGAGATCTCAGACGTCACCGACCACCTCCACGAGACCGAGTTCAAAGCCTTCGGCGGGACGATCGCCGACGGCGGGGTGGTGCGCGGCTTCAACGCCGGCAAGCGCGACTCTTCCCGATCCGAGCTCGACGCTCTCGTCGCCGAGGCCCAGGAGCTCGGCGCCAAGGGCCTGGTCTGGGCCGTCGTCGAGGACGGTGGTTGGCGCTCGCCGATCGCCAAGTTCCTCTCGGCCGAGGAGATCACCGCGATCAACTTGGCGCTCGAGGCGGGGGAGGGCGACCTGGTGCTGCTCGTCGCCGACAAGCCCGAGCAGGCCGCCGCGGTGCTCGGCACCCTCCGCTCTCGGCTCGGCGAGCGCTGGGGCCTGATCGGAGAGGACGAGCACTCACTGGTCTGGATCGTCGACTGGCCGCTGTTCGGCTGGAACGAAGAGGAGAACCGCTGGGACGCGCTGCACCACCCGTTCGTGGCGCCCGCCGACGGCCTCGACGCCGAGAATCCGGGCGCGGCGCGGGCGCTCGCCTACGACGTGGTCTGGAACGGGACCGAGGTCGGCGGCGGCTCGATCCGCATCTCCGACCCCGAAACGCAGCTGAAAGCACTCGCCGTACTCGGTATTGGGCCCGAGGAGGCCGAAAACCGGTTTGGATTTCTGCTCGAAGCCTTGCGTTATGGGGCCCCTCCGCATGGTGGAATTGCCTATGGACTGGACCGCATCGTGGCAATACTTCACGGCACGGAGTCGATACGCGACGTGATCGCCTTCCCGAAGACAGCCTCAGGAGCCGACCCGCTGACCGGAGCACCCGCTCCGGTCGATGACGAGCAGCTGCGCGAGCTCGGCTTGGCGCTGCGCAAGAAGGAGAAGAGCTAGATGGAATCCGGGGGCGGAGAGGGCCGCCCGCCGTTCGGCGAGGAAGATCCGCCGTCGGAGGAGGCCCCGGTCTTCAAGGAGGGCTCGGTTTACGACACCGGTGAGGCGCCGTCGCCGCCGTCGCCTCCGGAAACCGGCGACGAGCTGGTCCCGCGGCCGCAGCCGCAGCCCGTTCCCGCCCGCCGCCGTCCCTCGCCGCACGGCCGCCGGCACCGCGACCTGCCGGCCGCGGTGCGGCGCCGCCAGGCGATCGCCGTCGTCGTCATCGCCCTCGTCGTCGTCATCGGCATCATCGCGCTGCTCTCGGGGGGCGGCGGCTCCTCGAGCTCGAGCCCCTCGCAGGTACCGCTCGCCAAGCTCGTCGGCCAGACCGTGGTCGGCAAGCTCGCCAAGAGCGGGCCGGACAAGAACCTGCTCAAGCGCGTCCGCGAAGGCCAGATCGGGGGAGTCGTCGCCTTCCCGGGCAGCGCCAAGGCGCTGAAGACCCAGGTCGACAAGCTCCAGCAGGCGGCTTCGGACGGAGGCAACCCGCCGCTGATGATCGCGATCGACCAGGAGGGCGGGCCGGTCAAGCGCCTGCCCGGACCGCCGACCGTCTCGCCCGCCGAGCTCGGCAAGTCAGACGACACCGGCGCCGCCAAGGACCAGGGCCAGAAGACCGCCGAGTACCTGTCGAGCTTCGGGGTCAACGTCGATCTGGCGCCGGTCGCAGACGTCAGCCATGCCGGGACGCCCGCGACGCTGAAGGCCCGGACCTTCGGCAGCGACCCCGCCAAGGTCGCGGATCTGGTCACCGCCTTCTCCGACGGGCTCAAGGCGGGTGGCAACGCCGCCACCGTCAAGCACTTCCCCGGACTAGGCCTGGCGTCGGGCAACACCGACACAGCGCCGGTGACGATTCCCGCCGGCCGCCCGATCATCGAGACCGACGAGGCGCCGTTCTCGGCCGCAGTCGACGCCGGCGTGCCGATGGTGATGATGTCGACCGCCAAGTACCCGGGGCTGGGCTCCAAGGACCCGGCAGCGTGGTCGCAGCCGATCATCCACGACGATCTCCGCGGCCGGCTCTCGTTCACCGGTGTCGTCATCACCGACGACCTCGAGGGCGCCGCCGCGGCCGACGTGCTGCCGCCCGAGAAGGCCGCCGTGCGCTCGCTCGTCGCCGGCGCGGACATGGTGATGTTCGCGACCGGGGTCGGCACCTCCCAAGGGGCCTACCAGTCGCTGCTCAAGGCAGCCGAGAAGGGCACGATCTCGCGCTCGCAGCTCGAGGCCTCCTACGGGCGGATCAAGGACCTGAAGGACACTTTCACGAATTGACATCTCTCCGGATGGCGGAATAGGGTCCGCGCACCACTCACTCGTCAACCAATCTGGAGGGGAGTCAATGAGCGAGTCATCTAAGCCCGACGACACCCGGGACGCACTGCGCAAGATCGGCGGCCTGCTGGTCGGCCTCGGAGCGCTGATGATCCTGATCCGCAAGAGTCAGGATTGGGGCGACTTCCCGCTCTTCCTCGTCCTCGCGATTCCCGCTGTCCTCCTCTACGGCCTCGGTGTGAACACCGTCCGCGACACCGGCGAGGTCCGGCCCTGGCAGGCCGTCTACACCGTGTTCGGGCTGATCCTGGTTCCGTTCGCGCTCACGAGATTCGTCAACCTGATCGGCGGCAGCGCCGGCGCCGACCTCAACGTCTTCTGGGTCTTTGCCGTGACGGCGGGGCTCGGCGTCTATGCCGGCCACGTCGTCGGGGTCAGGTTCGGCTTGCTCGCGGCGTCGATCGCGGCGATCGTCTCCTGGACCGCGCTCTGGGACAAGATCCTCGGCGACCAGGGGATCAACGGGCACATCGGCACTTACCGAGGGCTGCTCGGCGTCCTTGCGATCCTGTTGCTGATCGCCGGCATCCGGCTCTGGCGCGCCACCGCCGACAAGGTGGAGGGCCAGCGGAAGTTCTCGGAGTTCTTGACCGGCGCCGGCATCGCCGCCGTCCTCGGCTGCGGGCTCGGAATCAGCACGCTCTTGACCCTGTTCCCGATCCCGTTCACGGGCGGCAACCCGATCGGCACCAGCGCGCTCTGGGACGTGCTGCTGCTCGTCGTCTCGATCGCGCTCGTCGGCCTCGGCTCCAACATGGGCGTTCGCGGTCCCGTCTACGTCGGGGCTATCGGGCTCCTCCTTTTCCTGCTCATCGCCGGGCTCGACCTCAACAGCAAGCCTCCGCATCCGACCCACCTCGGTCTCTGGCCGCTGATCCTGCTGATCGGTGGCGGCGGCGCCATCGCCCTGAGCACGTCGGAGGGTGTGTCGCTCGGCGTCGGGCCGCGGCAGTGGATTCGCAGGATCACCGACGGATAGCAGGGTTGACAACGCTCGGACGCCGAGTAGATTTGGTGATGGTTCTGGCCTGTTTGCCAGCCGTCCCAAAGTACCCAACACAAATGGCCTCGGGAGTCGCTTTCCGGATTGCCCTTGGGTTGTTCGGTAGACACCCACCTGATTTATCGGGTTCTCAGGCCGGACGGCAACGGCAGGGTGGAGCCACCTAACTTCCGCATTACCCTGGTCGGATGAGCGCCCGGCTCCAGGAATACCTCGAAGACTCCTCGCGTCGCGGGCCCGAGCCGGCGGGCGCCTTCAGCGGCGCCGCCGGCGGCGCGGCCTGCGGCGACGTTGTGCGGATCTCGCTGGTCGCGGCCGGCGGCGTCGTCGAGGCGGCGCGTTTCGAGGCCGAGGGCTGCGCCGCGACGCGCGCTGCGGCGGCCGCAGCCTGCGAGCTGGCCGAGGGCGCCAAGCTGCTCGACGCGGCGCGGATCGGCGCCGAACAGATCGACGCCGAGCTCGGCGGTCTCTCGCCGCAGCACCGGCACGCTTCCGGCCTCGCCGCCGACGCTCTGCACCGGGGGCTGTCGGCGCTCGCCTCCTCGGGCAAGACGCTGGCGCCTGCACCGGCCGACGGCGGGCGCGTGCTCGTGGCGATGAGCGGCGGCGTCGACTCGGCGGTCGCGGCGCTGCTCGAGCGACGTCGAGGCGCCGAGGTCGTCGCCGTGACGCTCAAGCTCTGGGCCGACAAGCGAGTCGACACGGTGGCGAGCTGCTGCTCGCCCGAGGCGGTCGTCCGCGCCCGCCGCGTCGCGCACTCGCTCGGCCTGCCCCACCTGACGTTGGACCTCGAGAAGGGGTTTCGCGAGGTCGTGGTCGACGCCTTCCTCTCGGGCTACGCGGCGGGACGGACGCCGAACCCCTGTGTGCGCTGCAACGGCGAGCTGCGCATCGACGCGATGATCGAGCTCGCCGACCGGGTCGGCGCCGAGCGGCTTGTCACAGGCCACTACGCGCGAGTGGTGGACGACGGCGAGGGCCCGCTGCTGGCCGCGCCCCACGACGACGCCAAGGATCAGACCCACATGCTCTCGGCGCTGCGCCCCGCCTCGCTGGCGCGGCTGCGCTTTCCGCTGTCGGAGTTGCGCAAGGCCGATGTGCGGGCGCTCGCCGCCGAGGCCGAGCTCGAGGTCGCGGCTCAGGCTGAGAGCCAGGACCTCTGCTTTCTCTCGGGAACCGGCAAGCGTGAGTTCCTGCGCCGCCATGCCGGGCTCGAAGACCGCGCCGGCGAGATCGTCGACGCAGGCGGCCGCGTGCTCGGCGTTCATCGCGGCCACCACAACTTCACCGTCGGCCAGCGAAAGGGGATCGGCGTCGGCGGCGGCGAGCCCCTGTACGTGCTGAGCAAGGACGCCGGCGCGAATCGCGTCGTCGTCGGCCCCCGCGAAGAGCTCCAGACCGCGTCGGTGAGGCTGGGAGGAGCCGTCCTTCACAGAGGTCCCGAACGCGTCGACCGGGTGCGATTGCGGAGCCACGCGCGTCCGCTGTCGTGTCGCCTCGTGGCCTCGCCGGGGGACGGGGACGACGAGGTCCTCGCGACTCTCGACGAACCCGCCCGTGGGGTCGCCCCCGGGCAGACGGCATCACTGCTCGACGGCGACCTGGTGGTCGGCCAGGCAACGATCGTCTAAGCGCCTGCGTGAATCACACAGGCTCGCCGAGCATCGGTTAGGTTGGGATGACTATTGGGCTAACCAGGAGGTAGGAGATGAGGTCGAAGCATCTGAAGTGGCTAGGCGCCACTCCCGTTTTCGCGGTCACGGCTGCGCTCGCAATGAGCTCCGGGGCCAGCGCCTCGCCCGTGGCTTCGGCAAGCGCGGCATGCACCAAGGGCACCAACATCGAAGCGATCGTCGACGACTCGGGCTCGATGTCGGTCACAGACCCGAACAAGAACCGCACCGAGCTGCTCAACGCGTTCAACAGCATCGCCTCGAACAAGGGAAAGTTTCTCGGGGCTGTCGAGTTCGGCACCAGCGCCGACACGCTGTTCCCGCCGACGGCGATGCCGATCGCCGACGGCACGCTGGCCGCGGCGTTCGGGCTCGTCAACGCTGACAACGGATCGACCGACTACAACCTCGCGTTTTCGACGGCGAAGGCGGCCAACCCGAACGCCAACGGGCGCATCTTCCTCAGCGACGGCGAGCACAATGTCGGCACCTACAACGATGGGCACCTCACGCCAAACGTGAGGACCTACACCGTCGGCTTCGGTGCCACCGATCCGACGCTGCTGACGAAGATCGCCACCGACACCGGCGGCCAGGCGTTCAACCTGGCCGACTCCAGCGCGGTCCCGGCGGTCGCCGCGAGCATCACCGCGGGCTTCGACTGCAAGAGGCCCCCGCTGGTGTTCAGCAAGGTGTTCACGAAGCAGGGACAGGCCCAGGGGTATTCGTTCAAGCCCCTGAGCTCGACGGCTGACATTCTCGTCACCTGGCCGGTTTCGATCGGCACGAACATCGGCACGATCAACCCGAAGCTCGCCCTGCCACCGGGCGTTGCCACGACGGCCAAGGTCAAGGCGACGGTCAAGAAGGGCAAGAGCTTCGTGACCGTGCACCTGAAGGGTCTGAAGAAGGGCAAGAAGGCGAAGTTCAAGGTCAAGGCGAAGAGCCTGGCCGGCCCGACCCCCGTGACCACCCAGGTCATTCGGTAGCCGAGCAGAACACGAAGCGGTGCGAGCGGCCGGCGATTCGCCGGTCGCTCGCTTTCTGCGCTTGAAACACTCCACGAGATGAAGGCCGAAGAGATCCGCGAGACATTCCTGCGCTTCTTCGCCGAGCGCGGTCACAAGATCGTGCCCTCGGCGCCGTTGGTGCCGCCGACCGACGACCCCTCGGTGCTGCTGACGACGGCCGGGATGCAGCCGTTCAAGCCGATGTTCCTCGGCAAGGCTGAGCCGCCGGCGCCTCGCGTCGCCGACGTCCAGCGCTGCTTCCGGACGACCGACATCGAGCAGGTCGGCAACACGGCGCGCCATCTGTCCTTCTTCGAGATGCTCGGCAACTGGAGCTTCGGCGACTACTTCAAGGAGGAGACGATCCCCTGGGGCTGGGAGCTCTCGACCGAGGGATACGGATTCGACCCCGAGCAGATCTGGGTCACGGTCTTCGCCGGCGACGAGGAGCTCGGCCTCGGGCCCGACACCGAGGCGATCGAGGTATGGCGCCGCGCCGGCGTTCCCGACGAGCGAATCGTCCAGCTGCCGCGCTCGGAGAATTTCTGGCAGGCCGGCCCGACCGGGCCCTGCGGGCCGTGCTCGGAGATGTACTTCGACCGCGGCGACCAGTTCGGCGGTCCCGGCGACAAGCCCGGCGACGACACGGATCGCTTCCTCGAGTACTGGAACCACGTGTTCATGACCTACGACCTCTCCGAGGACGGCACGCTGACCGAGCTGCCGCAGAAGAACATCGACACCGGCATGGGGGTTGAGCGGATGGCCGCCATCCTCCAGCGGGTTCCTTCGGTGTTCGAGACCGACGCCCTGTGGCCGCTGATCGAGGTCGCTCAGGACCTCTCCGGCGAGTGCTACGCCGACGAGGGCAAGGAGACCCGGGCGATGCGGATCCTCGCGGACCACTCGCGCGGCGCGGCGGCGCTGATCGCCGACGGCGTCGTGCCCTCGAACGAGGACCGCGGATACGTCCTGCGCCGGATCATGCGCCGGGCGATCCAGCAGGGCCGCGCAATCGGGATCGAGTCGCCGTTCATGGACAAGTTCGCCGAACGCGCGCTCGAGCTGCTCGCTCCCGCCTACCCCGAGCTCGCCGCGCAACGCGACACGGTGCTGCGCTGGGTCCGCGACGAGGAGGAGGGCTTCGGCCGCACGCTCGAGCGCGGCTCGGAGCTGTTGGCGCAGC
>JAWVFN010000123.1:0-8325 GCA_033855935.1 Solirubrobacterales bacterium
GCGTACCACTCGCGCTTCTTCCAGAACGGATAGACGAACAGGTACTTGCGCTCGGAGACGCAGATCTCCGGCCGCACCTCCTGCTCGGAGTAGGCGGAGCGCTTGGTCATCGCCAGGTAGGAGTGGGGGGTCTCGGCCCATTGGGCGAGCCCGCTCTGGCCGAGGACGACATGGAAGGTGTGGATGTCCTCGAGTACCGGGCTCTGGCTGAGCAGCATCAGATCGACGTCGCCTCGGGTCCCGACCGTCGAGTACGCTCGCAGCGAGCGGTCGACCGCGAAGTCCTCGCAGGCGGCCAGGAACTCAGCCTTGTCGCGGGCACGGTCCTCTGCGTCCCGTCGCCGCCAGGCCGGGTCGAGCTTGAAGAAGGTGAACTTGACGAAGGTTCGATCTGCCATCTACCTGGCGCTGACTTTAGCGCTCGTCCTCCTCGCGCCGGCGAAGGCGCTTGCACAGCCGCGGGTGATCGTCGCCCTGCTCCCCCATGGCACGAATACCGGCGACATCGCCAAGGTGCCCGGCTTCTCACCCGGCCTCTGGAGCGCCGGGCTCAGCACCGTGCCCGTCTTTCAGACCTACCTCGACATCTCCCAGGGCAACCGCATCTTCACCTCGCTCTATCCGGGAGAGGACATCGAGGACGTCGTCGCCGGCCCGCGTCGGGTCGAGAGCTGGCCGGCGATCGTCAAGCGCGCCGAGGACGCGCCGAGCGACACCGTTCCCGGCCTGCTCGCGCAGACCCTCGAGGACGCCGGGGTCCGGGTCCGGGTCGATCCGCTGCTCAACGCCGCCGCGCTGATCGGCGCCAACCGCGCGGGGATCGTCGATCGCCGCGGTAGCTTCGACTGCGCGAAGAGGCGCTGTCCGCCGGGGGTGACCGTGGTGCCCGCGCTTCCCGGGGAGCTGGCGGGCCTGCGCCGCAGGCTTCGCGGCAACGATCTGCTGATTGCGCTCGAGCGCCCGCCGACGGTCGATCGCGAGTCATTGGCGATTGGGATCGCCGGGCGGGGCTTCGACGGCAATCTGACCTCCGACAACACCCGCACCAACGGCTTCGTCACCGCGCCCGACCTGGCGCCGACGATCCTCGAGCGCTTCGGCCTCGGCACGCCGAGCCAGATGATTGGCAAGCCGATCCACACCGAGGGCAGCCCCGACGTTGGCGCCATCAACAAGCTCGAGGACCGGCTCTCGGTCGTCGCCTCGCGCCGCCACGAGGTGATCATGATCAACGTACTTTCCTGGATCGCGCTGGCTGCCGGCGCGATCGCGATCGGCCGCCGCAGGGGCGCGCGGGTGGCGCTGCCCCTACTCGGCCTGTCCGTGATCTACATGCCGCTCATGCTGCTCGCCACCGCGGGCCTCGAGCCGAGCCGGCTCACGGAACGGCTCGCCGTCGGCCTCGGCTCGCCCCTACTCGCCCTCGCCACCTGGGCCGTCTTCCGCGGCTACGCCGCACTCGCGATCGCCTGCGCGGTCACGGTCGGCGCCTACGCGATCGACATGATCTTCGGCTCGCCGCTGACCCAGCTCGACCTGCTCGGGCCGAACCCGGCGATCGGCGTGCGCTTCTTCGGCATCGGCAATGAGCTCGAGGCCACCTTCGCGGTACTCGTGCCGGCCGGGGTCGGCGCCGGCCTCGCCGCTTGGGGCTGGCGGGGAGGCGAGGAGGCCGTGCGCCGGCGCGCCATCGCCGCCTTCGCCGGCGTCGGCGCCCTCACGGGGCTGATCTTCGGGCTTGGCCGCTTCGGCGCCGACGTCGGCGCGGTGATCGTGCTGCCGGCGGGCGCGGCGGTCGCCGCGGCGGTCGCGGCGGGAACCGGCGGCCGGCGGCGCACTGTGCTGCTGATCGTCGCGGCGCCGGTGCTCGCGCTCACGATCCTCGCCGCCCTCGACCTGATCCTCGGCGGCGGCGCCCACCTGACCAGCTCCGTGCTACGCGCCGGCGGCGCCTCGGGGGTCGCCGACGTCGCCCAGCGCCGCATCGAGCTCTCGGTGAAGAGCTTCGGGCGGGCGGCGACCTCGCCCTATCTCTACATAACAGCGGTGGCGATGGCGCTCGCCATTCTCTACAGACGCCGGCTCGCCGAGCTGCTCGGCAACCGCCTCGTCTTCGCCGGAGTCTGCGGGGCGGCAGCCGCGACGGTGCTCGGTACGGTCGCCAACGATTCGGGCGCCGTGCTGCTGATGATCGGCACCGGCTTCCTCCTTGCCTGTGGGGCGTTCCTGATCGGGGTTGAGGGCGAGCGCTGACGGCACGCTGAGGGAGCCGTGTCGTCGGCTACCCTGGGCCGATGCGCATTGCGCTGGTCTCGCCCTATTCCTGGACCTACCAGGGCGGCGTCAACCGGCACGTCGAGTCTCTGGCCGAGGAGTTCATTTCCCGAGGCCACGAGACCCACGTACTTGCCCCCTGGGACCCCCCGGATCGGATGAGCGCCCTGATTCACAGGGGCCCTCCGGTCGATCGGCCCATGCCCGACTACCTGGTCCCGCTCGGCCGCTCGTTCGGCGTCGGCGCCAACGGCGCGGTTTCCAACCTCTCGACCTTCCCTGCGGGACCGACCAGGCTGCGCACCGCGCTTCGCGACGGCGACTACGACGTCGTCCACGTCCACGAGCCCGCGGCGCCGGCGATCGGCTGGGACGCCGCTTCGTGGCGCGGCGCCCCCGTCGTCGGCACCTTCCACGCCTACTCGACCAAGGCTTTCCCAAACCACGTCGCGACGCTGCTCGGCGCGCGTCGCAAGTTCAACCAGCTTTCGGCGCGGATCGCCGTCTCGCAGGCGGCGGCTTGGACGGCGCGGCGCTGGTACGGCGGCGAGTACACGATCGTCCCCAACGGGGTCGACATCGCCGCCGCGCCCACTACCGCAAAAGAAGCCGGCGACGAGTTCCGCATCGCCTTCGTCGGCCGCGCCGAGGAGCGCAAGGGGCTGCCGGTGCTGCTCACCGCCTTCGAGGCGCTGGTCGAGTACGTGCCCGCGCGGCTGACGATCGTCGGCGCCGACGCTGACGAGGTCGCGCGCTTCCTCCCCGATCCCGAGATGGCCGAGCACATCGACACCGTCGGCAAGATCTCCGACGCCCAGCTCTGGCGCGAGTTCGGCAAGGCCGACGTTGTCTGCGCCCCGTCCCTCGCAGGCGAGAGCTTCGGCATGGTCCTGATCGAGGCCTTCGCCTCGGGCACGCCGGTGATCGCCTCCAAGATCGCGGGCTACAGCGACGTCGTCAGCGACGGAGTCGACGGTGTCCTCGTGCCGCCGGCCGACGCCCAGAGCCTTGCCGAGGAGTTGCAGCTGCTCGCCTCCGAGCCCGAGCGCCGCGCCGCGATGGGCGCCGCCGGCCGCGAGAAGGCAAAGCGCTTTGCCTGGCCGCGGGTCGCCGACCAGGTCGAGAAGGTCTACGAGCGGGCGATCGACGTGCCGGCGCCGATCGGACCCGCCGAGCGCGCCGCCCGCACAACCGGGCTGATCCGCGCCGATGGCGGTCCGCGCCGCCCCGCCCGCCGGCTCCCGACCCTCGACCCCGTGCCCGAGACCAAGGGCGCCAAGCGCGCCCGCCTCGGCCGGCGGATAGCGATGGGCACCGCCGCGGTGCTCGCGATCGGGCTCACCTTCCTCGCCGCCCAGCAGATCGGAGTCGACAACGTCGTCGCAAGCGTCGTCCGCTCGGACGTGAGCTGGGTGGTCACCGCGATTGCGCTTATGTGCGCGTCCCTTTTCTTCCGGGCGATCTCGTGGGTCTCGATCGCCCGCGCCGCTCTGCCGAATCGGCCAATCCGCCGTCGCGACGTGACCTCGGCGACGATGATCGGGGTGCTGATGTCGGCGACCCTGCCGGCGCGCTTCGGCGAGCCCGCCAGGGCGATGGTGCTCTCGCGCCGGATCGGGCGCATGCGCGAGACGTTCCCCGTCCTGCTCGGAACCCTCGTTTCGCAGACGGTGCTCAACATCGTCGCTCTGCTCGGGCTCGGTGTGATCATCGTCTCGACCACCGACCTCTTCCACTCGAACACCCAGACGCTCTTCCTGTTCAGCTTGGCGCCGCTGCTGCTGCTGGTCGCCGTGCTGCTGGCGCCGATCCTGCTGCGCTCGAGCGGCGAAGGCCGCCTCGCACGCTTCGGCAGGGCCGCGCGCGGAGCGTTGCTCCAGGTGCGCCGCGGGCTCGTCGTCTTCAAGCAGCCCAAGCGCGGCGCGATCGCGGCCCTGGCCCAATTCGGGGCGTGGGGCCTCCAGCTCGCCGCCTGCTGGGCGCTGCTCTTCGCGCTCGGGCTCAACCACCAGGCGGGCATCGGCGCCGCCGCGGCGGTGCTGTTCGCGGTCAACGTCACCGCCGTCGTCCCCGCGACCCCGTCCAACATCGGCATCTTCCAGCTCGCCGTGATCAGCGTCCTCCACACAGGCTTCGGCATCTCGAGCGCCGACGCACTCGCCTACGGGATCATCCTCCAGGCGGTCGAGATCTCGACCGCCGTGATCCTCGGCGTGCCGGCGCTCGTGCGCGAGGGCGTCACCTGGTCGGACATGCGGATCAGGGCGCTGAGCACCGCGCCGGTTCACCTCGAGCCGCACCCCGAGAACAGGGGCGCGACCAAGACGGGCTCGGCGCCGAGCTAACCGCCGAAGCGATAGCGCAGCATCCGCAGCGCGTTGCCGGAGGAGATCTTCTCGGCGATCTCGCGACCGTAACGCCGCACCAGGCCGTCCTGGAGCGCGCCCATGTACTCGAGGCGCTCGAGGCCGGGCAGCGCCGGCTTGATGAATCCGTCGAGGTCGGAGCCGATCGCGATGTGGTCATACGACCAGTCGCAGAGTTCGGCGATCACGTCGATGTGGGCATAGAGCAGGTCGAGGGAATGGCTGGTCCCCTCGGGCGGGTAGAGCCCGTGGGAGACGTAGTGGGTGCACATGATCAGGCCGATGACCCCACCTACATCCTGGATTCTCCGTACCTGCGCCGGGTCGAGGTTGTACTCGAGGCCGCCGCGGGCGTAGCCGAAGCGGAAGGCGCTGTGCGTCGCCAGCACCGGCGTCCCTGGATGTGCCTCGATCATCGACAGCGTCTCGTCGAACGACGCATCGCTCATGTGGCTGAGGTCGACCAGCATTCGCTTGCCGATCATTGCTTCGACGGCGTGCCGCCCGAGGTCGCTCAGCCCCTCCTTCGGTTGCGAGAAGAAGCGGCGGTAGAGCCAGTCGGGCATGAACGGCAGCGCCGGCGCGTTGGTCGCGACCCGGCGCCAGAACAGGTGGGCGAGGGTGATGTAGGCGACGCCGCGCCCGGCCAGCATCGCGACCGCTTCGTCGATTCGCTGCTCGTCGGGTCCGAGGACGAAGCCCCCCTCGATGCAGTGGACGAGGCCGAGTCCCTCGCCGTCGACGGCGTCTTCGAGGCCTTCGAGGTCCTTGACGACGATCACCCGGGGCGCCCCGGGGTCGCCGGGCAGACTCGCCTCGACCGCCTCGATCTGGTCGGTGATGTGGCCGAGCGAATCGCCCGCCGGCGGCGCGCCGTAGTCGGCGTCGATCTCGTCGAACGGCAGGTAGAGGACCGAGAGGATGATCCCGACGTCGCCCTTGCGCATGCCGTCGAAGGTCACCGACGGAGTCCGGTTGTCGCCCTGGAAGTTCTTCAGCCACGAGATCGTCTTGATCAGCTGGGCGCGGCCGCGGGCCTGGTGCCAGCGCTGCATCTGGTCGTGGGTCCCCCGACGCTCTTCGGGGACCACCTGCATCGGGTAGTGGGCATGCAGGTCGACGAGCATCGGCGCGTCCCTAGCCCGACACAGCCGACTCGCGCTCGCCGCCGGCGATGCCGGCATCGCCGAGGAAGTCGAGCATCAGCGCGGCCACCGCGTCGGGGTTCTCGACCTGGGGGCAGTGGCCGATGCCGCGCAAGACCTCGACCCGGGTGTCGGCGATCTGCTCGGCGATGCGTTCGCAGCCCGCGACGGGAACCATCAGGTCGCGGTCGCCCCAGATCACCATCGCCGGGCAGGTGATCTTGCTGAGCTCGAACGGATCCTGGATCTCGCTGAACAGCCGCCGAGCGGTCTCGAGGATGCGGCGCGCGTCGCGCTTGGAGTGAAAGTGGCTGGCGAAGGCCGCGACCACGCCCGGGTCGGCTGCCAGGGGCTTGGCGAAGGCCATGACCCGGTAGGCGCGGGCGACCGCCGCCCGCACTGCTGCCGGGGGCATCGGCAGCGGCGAGGCGAGCAGGTTGCGGACGATCGGCTCGCGCTGGATCAGCGTGATCCAGCGGGCGAGGTCGAGGCCCGCCGGCGCGATCGGGATCACCGCCTCGATCGGCAACACCCTGCTCTGGGCGGCCCGCAGCGCGATGCAGCCGCCGAGCGAGTTGCCGGCGACGACCACCCCCCGGCCCGTCGCCCAGTGGCCGGCGGCGGCGGCGACGAATGCGTCGAGTTGGGGCAGGATCAGCTCGGGCTCGCGCGCCAGCCGCGATGCCTCGCCAAAGCCGGGCATGTCGAGGGCGATCGCGGCCTGTCCGCGCTTTCGCAGCCGGTCGAGCACAAGGCGCCAGGTGTCGGCGCTGTCGCTGAAACCGTGTAGGAGGACGATGGGCGGCCCGTCGCCGTCGAGTTCGAGCGCCCTCGTCTGCGAGCCCCCCAGTTCAAGCTTGTGCTCGACGATTGGATGCTTCATCGGCCGCGCCAGCCTAGCGCCCGATCAGGCGCCGCAGAGCGAAGTCGATCACGCGTCGCTGATGTTGCCGGCTGAGCCCCCTGGCCGTGGTTCCCTCGACCGTCGCCCGGAAGGCCTCCACGGCGATCGGCAAGTCTTCGGGGGGGAGGCGGGCGCTGAGCACGTTGGAGAGCATTCGCGATAGCAGGGCGTCGAGGTCCTTGGCGAACTTGGCCACCACCTCCGAGCGCCGAGCCCGTTCGCTGATCGCCGGGCGGAGGTCCGAGAGCGCCTTGAACTGGTCCGTGAACCAGAGAATCCTCTCGATCTCGTCGGCGTCTTCCTTGCGCGGCTTGCGGCCGGCGATCTCGGCAAGCATTCGCTGCAAGGCGGCGACGAAAAGCTCGTCTTTCGAGGCGAAGTACCAGTAGATGGCGTTCTGTGCGAGCCCGAGCTCGCGCGCGATCGCCGCCACCGAAAGCGCCTCGTAGCCACCCTCGCGGAGGCGCAGCTCGGCGCAAGCGAGGATCTCGTCGACCTTCTGATCGCGACTGACGGCGGGGCGAGTCTTGGGCAAAGTTCTTGACACCCTCTCAAGAGATTCGGTAAGGTGCTTGTGAGGCTCTCAAGAATAGGAGATCCGATGGACACGATGAACGCCAGAATGGCCCGCTTCGTTCGCTCGCTGACGCGGTTCCGCCGCTTGCAGCCGCGGGTCGGTCATTTCCACTCGGTAGTTGTGCGTCTCAGCCGCGGACGCATCAAGCGCTCCGTGCTGCTGGCCGGCGGCCAGCCCGTCCTCGTTCTGACGACGACGGGCCGACGATCTGGCCGCCCACGCTCGACCGTCGTCGCCTACATCCGCCACGGCCGCTCTTACGCGAGCGCCGGTCTCAACCTCGGCAGCGACCGCGACCCGGCCTGGGCCCTCAACCTCCGCGCTCAGCCGCGGGCCCAGATCGAGATAGGCGGCCGGCGCATCGCGGTCACGGCCCGCGAGGCCCACGGTGTGGAGGCGGAAGCCCTCTGGGCCCGGTTCATCGAGCGCCTGCCGTTGATCGCGGCCTCTCGCGAGCTCGCGCAGCGCGAGGCGCCGATGTTCGTCTGGGATCCGGAGGGCGCGGCGGTCGGCTGAGGCCTACGCCGAGGCGGGCTCCGGCGCGTCCTCTTCCTCGACGGCGCCGTCGGGCGGATCGTCCTCGGGCGGCAGCTCGCCGCCGCGGTCGGTGCCGGCGATCAGCTCGTCGCCGACCTTGTCCTTGGGGACGAAGCCCGACTTCATGCCGAAATAGACGGCCTGCGGGTGGTGGGCGACGATCGCCACGGTCGATTGCTCGGGCAGGACCGCGTAGCCGCCGGAAAGGCGCATGCCGATCTGCTCGAGGTCGAGCAGGCGCCATACCTTCTCGTGCTCGGACTGGTCCGGGCAGGCGGGGTAGCCCCACGAGTAGCGACGGCCCTGATCGAGCTCGATACCCAGCGAGCGCCGGACCTCGGCGTGGGTCCATTCCGCGAGGCCCTCCGCGGCCTGGACGCCGATCCCGTGAGTGAACAGCTGTTCCGCAAATTCGCCGTCCTTCTCCAGCTTGGCCATCAGCTCGGTGACCTCGTCGCCGACGGTCACGCCCTGGAGCGCGACCACGTCGCGCTCGCCGGAGTCCAGCGGGCGGTAGAAGTC
>JAWVFN010000124.1:0-3539 GCA_033855935.1 Solirubrobacterales bacterium
GGCCCTCGCGGCCGAATACGGGCTCGAGTTCGACCTCGAGCCGGTGCCGGCGCTGATCGAGAAGCACGGCCTCGTCTTCCCGATGCTCCCTCCCGGCTAGCGCACCGAAGTCAGTCGCCCTCCGCCGTGCTCCACGGGGGCTGCGGCGGAGATGAAACGAGGGCCTGTCGGAGCAGAGCGAGGAGCTGGCGCCGCTCGGTCTTGTTGAGGCCCTTCAGGACCTCGTCTTCGACCTCTTCGTTCAACTTGCGGCCGCGCTCGAGCGCCTTCCGCCCCTTCGCGGTGAGCGCCACCACCCGCGCGCGGCGATCGGCCGGGTGCGGGCTGCGAGTGACGAGGCCGGCCTCTTCGAGCCCATCGAGCAGCGCGACCATCGTGCTCGGGTCGATCCCCATCGCGGCGCCGATTTCCTGCTGAATCGCGCTGTCGCGCTTGCCGAGCAGGTTGAGAACCCCGAACGAAGCCGGGGTCAGACCGATCGACTCGAGCTTCTCGGCGATCCGGGTGTGCGACGCACGCCAGAGTCGAAAGAAGAGCTGGCCGGCGAACTCCGCGGCGTCGGGATTGGGAGGCGATTCGTGCGGCATCGGGTGTGATCTTTGCACGGATTGCTTGGGTTAATCAATAGTTTGTGCTACAAATGATTGAGGCAGCGCACTACTATCAAACGCGAACTCAAGGAGATTCTGATGAGCCCAACAAAGACCACGGGCTTCACGGCCGAGGAACGAGCGGCGATGAAGGAGCGTTCCCGAGAGTTGAAGGCACAGAAGAACAAGGCGGACGGCGAAGCCGACGTGCTCGCGAAGATCGCCGAGATGAAGGGGTCGGATCGCGCCATGGCCAAGCGCTTCCACGAGATCGTCAGGGCCACGGCGCCAGACCTCGTGCCGAGGACCTGGTACGGGATGCCCGCCTACACCAAAGACGACAAGGTCGTCTGCCACTTCCAAGACGCGCAGAAGTTCAAGACGAGGTACGCGACGTTCGGTTTCAGCGACAAGGCGAACCTCGACAAGGACTCGATGTGGCCGGTCGGCTTCGCGCTCAAGAAGCTGACTGCCACAGAAGAAAAGAAGATCGTCGCGCTCGTGAAGAAGGCGGTGAACTGATGGACACCGCAATCGCTCCACCCACCTTCCTCGCGACCCGCCGCGGCAAGCTCACCCTCGCTCTGCTTGCGGCGGTCGCCTTCATCGACTTCGTTGACGCTTCGATCGTCAACATCGCTCTCCCCTCGATCCGTACGGATCTCGGTTTCTCAGAGCAGACCCTGCAATGGGTGCCGAGCGCCTACCTGCTGACCTACGGCGGCTTCATGCTGCTCGGCGGCCGAGCAGCCGACCTGCTCGGACGGCGGCGAGTGCTCGTCGCCGGCACCGTCATGATCGGCGTCTCCTCGCTGATCGGCGGCTTCGCCCAGAGCTCCGGCCTGCTGATCGCCGCCCGCCTCTCGCAGGGCATCGGCGCAGCGATGATGCTGCCCGCGGCGCTGTCGATCCTCACCACCACCTTCAAAGAAGGGAAGGAGCGCAACACGGCGCTCGGCGTGTGGGGCGGCATGGGCGGCCTCGCCTCCGCCGCGGGTGTGCTGCTCGGCGGATTGCTGACCGAAGGGCCCGGCTGGCGCTGGGTGATGTTCGTCAACCCGATCGCGGCCGTCCTCGTGCTGTTCGGTGTCTTTGCCCTGCTCAACAACGACCGTGGCCGCGGCAGGCTGGCGAACTTCGATCTCCCGGGCGCGATCCTGGCGACCGGCGGCATGCTGCTGCTGGTCTACGCCCTCGTCGAGGCCCCCATCCACGGATGGGGCTCGTCCCAGACGGTCGCCGAATTCGCGGGGGCCGCTGTCTTGCTCGCGGCCTTCGTCTTCAACGAGGGGCGCAACAAGAACCCACTGCTGCCGCTTTCGACGTTCCGGATCCGCGGGCTCGCCGCCGCCGATACGACCGCGCTGATCGCGTTCGCGGGATTCCTGGCGATGTTCTTCTTCCTCACCCTCTATATGCAGAACGTCCTCGGCTTTTCGGCGATCCAGACCGGGGCGGCTTATCTGCCGCTGACCTTCGGCGTCGTCATCTCGGCCGGGGTCTCCTCGCAGCTCCTGACCCGGCTCGGTACCCGGCCGGTGATCGTCGGCGGAGCGCTGATCGCCTCGGCCGGCGTCTACTGGCTCTCGAGGATCCCGGTCGACGGCTCCTACGTCAGCGATCTGCTGCCCGGGATGATGGTCGTCTCGCTCGGCATCGGCGGCGTCTTCGTCGGCGCCGTGACGGCGGCCAACGCCGGCGTGCCCGCCGACAAGGCCGGTCTCGCGGCGGCCCTCCTCAATGCGTCGCAGCAGCTCGGCGGAGCTCTGGGGCTGGCGATCTTCACCGCGATCGCGACCTCGCGCACCGGCGACCTGCTCGCCTCCGGCGCCCCGGCCCCCGAGGCGCTGACCTCCGGCTTCCACCGGGCGCTGCTCGCCGGCAGCATCTTCCTGCTGGCGGCGGCGGTCGTCGCGGTCCGCTCGCCCAACACCAAGGGCGAGACGGATCAGCACGCACCCGACGAACAGTCAGACGAGTCAGAGCCAGAGCCCCAGGCCATCGCCGCCTGAGCTCGAGGGGGTCGGCGAACACCGGTCCAATCCGGTTTCGCCGGCCCTCCACCGGGTAAATCGAGCACCCAATGTCCACTCTGATCGCAGACGCTCAGCCTGAAGCTGAGGTCGAGGGAGGAAGGCAATGACCCGGTTCCCGAGCCTGTTCACGATCATCTACCTGGTGGTCGGCGTCCTCGTCGCCTCGAACCACCACTACCTCAGCCACCTGAGCAACGTCGACCGGGTCGTCTCGGCCCTGCTCGCAATCGGCCTCTGGCCGCTCGTCCTCTTCGGCGCCAACCTCCACGTCCACTTCTAAGCCGCTGCCAGTGCCGGGGGTGGGATTCGAACCCACACGCCCCCGAAGGGGCAATCGATTTTAAGTCGATCTGCGCCTACCAATTACGCCACCCCGGCGTCGGAGCATCGTAGTCGTGACTCGCGCCCGAAAACTCGCAATTTGGGTAGGCAGTGCTCAGGCACGAACGAAACCGCCTTTATGAAAACGCAACAACCCCCCTGTTACCGTGTTCCCACCGGCAGGGGACCCCGGTGGAAGCTTCCGCACTAACACACGCACAGAAGCGCGGCCTGTTTACGCGGCCGACGCCCCTGCTCAGGTTGCAGGGCGACGACAAGCTCGTTGGGATGACGCGTAGAGGCAACCCCGCCGCCTTCGAAGTCCTGGTCCAGCGCTATCAACCCCGCCTGCTCGGCTTCTGCCGGCAGATGCTGCGCTCGACCGAGGACGCCGAGGACGTGCTCCAGGAGGTCTTCGTCGCCTCCTACAACGCGATGATCGCCGACGAGCGCGAGATCGCCGTACGGCCCTGGCTCTACCGGATCGCCCGCAACCGCTGTCTCAACCACCTGCGCCGCCCCGTCCCCGACGGCCAGGACACGATGGACGTGCTGCCGATCGAGAACGGCGCCTCGGTCCACGACCGCGTCC
>JAWVFN010000125.1:0-13235 GCA_033855935.1 Solirubrobacterales bacterium
CTCGGCCTCGTCCTCTTCGCGGCGACGATCGTCTTCCTCCGCGACTACGACGTGCTCGAGCGCTACCGCTACGTGATCGCGACGATCGGCATCGGCCTGCTGTTGCTGCCCCGGGTGCCCGGGATCGGCGCCCAGGTCAACGGCGCCTACCTCGGAATCAAGCTCGGGCCCCTCACCTTCCAGCCCGCCGAATTCGCCAAGATCTGCCTCGTCATCTTCCTCGCCAGCTACCTGCGCGAGCACCGGGAGGTGCTCGTCGTCGGGGCGAAGAAGGTCGCGGGCATAACCCTGCCGCCGCTCAAGCACCTCGGGCCGCTGCTCGTCGTCTGGGGCGCCTCGATGTTCATGCTCGTCTTCATCCGCGACCTCGGCAGCTCGCTGATGTTCTTCGGCGCCTTCCTCGCGCTGCTCTACGTCGCCACCGCAGAGGTTTCCTTCGTCGCCATCGGCCTGCTGATGTTTGTCGCGGGGTCCTGGTTCTTCACCCAAACCGTTGCTCATGTCCATCAGCGTGTTGACATCTGGCTCGATCCGTTCAAGGACGCGAGCGGCAACGGCTACCAGATCGCTCAGTCCCTCTTCGCTCAAGCGGACGGCGGCCTCTTCGGCAAGGGCTTCGGCGGTTCGCTGCTCTACCTCGGGCCTCACCACACCCAGCCGATCCTGCCGGCGCCCCAGACCGACACGATCTACGCCCTGATCGTCGATGACCTCGGGCTGTTCGGCGCCAGCGCGGTGATCGTGATCTACGGCCTGATCGCCCTGCGCGGCTTCAAGACGGCGCTGATCGCCGACGACGGCTTCTCGAAGCTGCTGGCGACCGGGCTGACGGCGGTCTTCGCGCTGCAGGCGTTCGTGATCATCGGCGGCGTCACCCGGGTGATCCCGCTTACCGGCGTCACCCTGCCCTTCATCAGCTACGGCGGCAGCTCGATCCTCGCCAACTTCATCCTCCTGGCCCTGCTGCTGATGATCTCCGACAAGGCACGAAGACACGCGCGCTTACAAGAAGAGGCGGAATTGCTGTGAACGCCCAGATCGTCAAGCTCTTCGGCTTCGTCGTCGTCCTCTACGCGCTGATCCTCGGCTTCACCTCCTACTGGTCGGTGTTCGAGGCCAAGGGGCTGAAGGACAACCTCGCCAACAAGCGGCCGCTGCTCGAGGAGCAGCAGATCCACCGCGGCGACATCCTCGCCTCCGACGGGTCGAAGATCGCCTACTCGACGCCGCAGGACAACGGCTCGACCAAGATCTACATCCGCCACTACCCCCAGGGCGGCCTGTTCGGCAACCCGATCGGCTACAGCTTCGTCGATCGCGGCCAGGTCGGCTTCGAGCTCTCTCACAACGACGAGCTGGTCGGCAACAAGACCGAGTTTCTCTCGATCCTCGACCAGCTCCGCGGCCACGCCCAGGTCGGCGACAACGTGCAGTCGTCGCTCGATCCGGCCGCTCAGAGGGCTGCTGTCGCCGGTCTCGCCGGCCGCCGCGGCTCGGTCGTGGCGATGGTCCCCTCGACCGGGGAGATCAAGGCGATGGTGAGCATCCCCGAGTACGACCCGAACTTGGTCGAAAACTCGAGGACCTTTCAGAAGCTCAACACCGACAACAGCGCGCCGCTCTTCAACCGCGCGACCCAGGCCGGCTACCCGCCCGGTTCCACAATGAAGGTGGTGACTGCGACCGCGGCGCTCGACAGCGGAACGCTCACCCCGGACTCCATGTTCAGTGGGCGGTCCCCGATCACGATCGAGGGTGTGCCACTTTCGAACTCCGCCAACGAGCAGTTCGGTGACATCCCGATGACCACGGCGCTGACCAACTCGGTCAACACCTGGTGGGCTCAGGCGGGGGAGAAGATCGGCAAGGACACGATGTTCAAGTACATGGACCGCTACGGCTTCAACGCCAAGCCGCGGCTCGACCTGCCGAGCTTCCAGCTCGCCGCCAGCGGCGTCTACTCGGGGAACAGGCTGTTGACTCCCTCAGACGCGATCGACATCGGCCGAGTCGCGATCGGCCAGGAGCGCCTCCGAGTGACGCCATTGCAGATGGCCGAGGTCGCCGCGACCGTCGCCAACAAGGGCGAGCTGATGCAGCCGCGGCTCTGGTCGAAGGTGATCGATCCCGACGGCCGGGAGACAAACCTGAGTCCCGCCAACCAGAGCCGGGTGATGAGCGAGGACACCGCCTCGAAGCTCAACAGCATGATGCAGGACGTCGTCAGCGAGGGGACCGGAACGGCTGCGGCCGTGTCCGGCATCGATGTGGCCGGCAAGACTGGCACCGCGGAGATCTCGCCGGGTGTCAATGACGCCTGGTTCATCGGCTTCGCCCCGGCGAACGACCCGAAGATCGCGATCGCCTGCATCGTTGAGCACACGTCCGGCTTCGGTGGCCCCACCTGCGGGCCGATCTTCAAGGCGGTCGCTGAGAGCCTGCTCGGGAGCGGCGCCTGATGGCCAGCGCGCGCAAGGGAACGATGGTCGACGAGCGCTACCGCCTCGTCCGCAAGATCGGCTCGGGTGGGATGGCCGATGTCTGGCTCGCCGACGACATCGAGCTCGACCGTCAGGTCGCGATCAAGATCCTCCACGAGCACTTCTCGCAGGACAAGGAGTTCGTCGAGCGCTTCCGCCGCGAGGCGAGCTCGGCCGCCGGCCTCCAGCACCCGAACGTCGTCGGCGTCTTCGACCGCGGCGAGTTCCGTAACTCCTACTTCATCGCCATGGAGTACGTCGAGGGCGATTCGCTCAAGGACCTGATCAACCAGGGGATGACCGTAGCCGCCGCGGTCGAGGTGACGAGGCAGATCCTCGAGGCCGAGCGCTTCGCCCACAAGAAGGGGATCATCCACCGCGACATCAAGCCCCACAACGTGATGATCGACGGCGACGGCCGGGCCCGCGTCGCCGACTTCGGCATCGCCCGCGCCGGCAGCTCGGAGATCACCCAGACCGGCTCGGTGATGGGGACTGCGCAGTACCTCTCACCCGAGCAGGCCCAGGGCAAGGAGGTCACAGCCCAGTCCGACCTCTACTCGACCGGCGTCGTCCTCTACGAGGCGCTCACCGGTGAGGTGCCGTTCGAGGCCGACAGCCCGGTCGCCGTCGCCCTCAAGCAGGTCCAGGAGGTGCCTCGGCGGCCGAGCTCGATCAACCCCGACGTGCCGCCGGCCCTCGACGCGGTCGTCATGCGCTCGCTCGCCAAGCAGCCCGAGCAGCGCTTCGCCGACGCCGCCGCCTTCATCAAGGCGCTCGACGAGGCCGAGCGCAAGCCCGACACGCCGCGGCGCCAGGACACCGCCGCCTACGCGGCGGTCAATACCGAGGGTGACTACACCGACGTCCGCTACCCGGAGGAAGAGGCCGCGTACGGCCCGCCGCCCCGGCGCTCGATCTGGAGGTGGATCGTCGTGGCGCTGCTGGTCAGCCTCGTCGCCGGTGCGGTCGCCTACGCGCTTACGCGTCCCGACAAGGCCGACGTCCCGAGCGTCACCGGCCAGAGCCTGGCGTCGGCGACCGCGGTGCTCAAGGCCCACGGCTTCGACGTCAATACGACCCTGGTTCCCAACCTCGCCGCCCGCGACACCGTCCTCGAGCAGGATCCGACCGCGGGTTCGAACGTCGACAAGGGATCGACGATCACGCTCTCGGTCAGCACCGGGCCGGGCACGGTCGAGATCCCCGACGTCCAGGGCTTAACCCCCAAGGACGCCAAGAAGAAGCTCGAGGACGCCGGCTTCCAGGTGACCTCGAGAGAGGGGTTCTCGGCCGACGTCGCCAAGGGCCTGGTCTTCGGCACCGAGCCCGCCGTCGGCACCGGCGTCCAGACCGGCCAGACCGTGACCTTGCTGATCTCCAAGGGCGCCAACACCGTCACCGTGCCCGGTGTCATCGGCCTCACGCAGGAGGCCGCCACCGCGCGGATCCAGCAGGCCGGGTTGACCGCGATCCCCCAGCAGCGCCAGGACCCGTCGCCGCCGGGCAAGGTCGTCGCCCAGTCCCCGACCGCGGGTCAGGACCTGAAGAAGGGCGGCACGGTGACGATCTTCGTCTCGACCGGCACGCTCCAGGTCCCCAACGTCGTCGGCGAGACAAAGCAGGCGGCGGTGACGGCGCTGAAGCGGGCCGGCTTCAAGCCGGTCGTTAGCCTCGACACCTCGGCGCCGCCTGAGTCCGCGGGACTGGTCGTCGATCAGTTCCCGCTCGCCGGCAGCGCCGCGACGCGGGGCTCGACCGTGCAGATCTCGGTCGGCGCCCCGCCGACGACCCCGACCACGACGACTCCATAGGCTCGCCGCCGATGAAGGTGGCAGTGCTCAGCGGCGGCACCTCGAGCGAGCACGACATCTCGCTGCGCTCGGGAGCGTCGCTCGCGCAGGGCCTGCGCGACGCCGGGCACGAGGTCGTCGAGGTCTTGATCGAGCGCGACGGGCGATGGCTCCGGGAGGGGGAGGAAGTCGAGCTGCGCGCGGGGGGCGGCCTGCTCGGCGCCGATGTCGCCTTCCCGATCCTCCACGGGCCCGGTGGCGAGGACGGCTCGGTGCAGGGGGCGCTCGAGGTCCTCGACGTTCCCTATGCGGGCTCCGATGTGCCCTCCTCGGCCAATTGCCTCGACAAGCTGATCTTCAAGCGCCTGCTCGCCGAAGCGCAGCTTCCGCAGGTCGAGTTCTTCGACGCCTCCGGCGACGATTGGCGCGAGCACGCCGAGGGACTCGGTCTGCCGCTGTGGGTGAAGCCCTCGCGGCTCGGATCGAGCGTCGGCATCTCCAGGGTCACCGACGCCGCCGATCTCGACGCCGCCGTCGAGGAGGCCCGCCGCCATGACCCGCGGGTGATCGTCGAGGCGCAGGCCGACGGCGCCGAGGTCGAGTGCTCGCTGCTCGGCAACGAGGAGGTGCTGGCGTCGGTGCCCGGCGAGATCGTCGCCAACGCCGACTGGTACGACTTCGAGGCCAAGTACGGCGAGGGGGGGATGGAGCTACACGTCCCGGCGCGGATCTCCGAGAGCGCCCAGCGCCGCGTCCAGGATCTGGCGACACGAGTTTTCAAGCTCATGGGCTGCAGCGGCCTGGCCCGATGCGACTTCTTCGTCGAGGGCGAGGACGTCATCGTCAACGAGCTCAACACCCTGCCCGGCTTCACCGAGACGAGCGTCTACGGCAAGCTGCTCGAGGCCTCAGGCGTCCCTTACGCCGAGCTCTGCGACCGTCTGGTCAGGCTCGGGGTCGAGCGCTATGAGCGGCTGAAGAACTACGAATTCTGATCAGCGGAGGATCCGGACGTCGCTGACGTCGATCTGGAACTGACTGGGGCTGTCTTTGGCCTGCGGCAGCTTGGTGAACCACAGCAGAAACCATCTCGAGGGCCCGGCTTTGACCGGGATCGTCTCGTGCGTCCCGCCGCCGGAAACGTGCCCCAGCGGAGAGCCCCAACCGGCGAGGTCTGCCGGCGGCGAGGAGTCGCTGCTCGCGTAGGCTTCTGCGTCCCAGCCGCTCTCCTCCGTGCGCACGTCGATCGACTTGGCGGTGACGGGTGACGCCGTGTGCAGGACCAGACCGACGCCCTGTTCGCCCGGGGTCTTGAGCCCGCCGAAGTCGGCGCTGGCGTAGTGCTCGCTGGCCCAGGCGCTGCCGGTCGGGTTGCCGTCGATTGCCAGGTCCTGGCTGCCGGTCTCCTTGCCGTCGCCACCCGGGTCGAACTCGGCGGCCGAGGCGATCTTGACGCTGCTGCTCGCCGAATGGGTGCTCAGCTGCTTCTCGCCGACGATCAGGGCGGCGACGATCAGGGCGACCCCGAGCAGGCCCATGACGATGCCGGCACCCGACGCTCGGCCGGGGGCCAGCGTGCGGCGCTTGCGCGGCACCGAGTCGAGCACCGCGGTCGCCTGGCCGGTGGTGCCGCCGCCGCGCGCGGCTTCGACCTCGAGCGTCGCTTCGAGGTCGTCGACCATGTCGGCGACGCTCCAGTAGCGCTGGTCGACGTCCTTGCTGGTGGCGCGGTCGACGACGCCCGCGACCGCCGCCGAGACCTCGGGGCGCAGCTCCTGGACGTCGGGCATCGGGTCGTTGATGTGCTTCATCGCGACGCCGACCTGGGTCTCGGCCTGGAACGGGACGTCGCCGGTCAGCATCTCGTAGAGGACGATCCCGAGCGAGTAGACGTCGGAGCGCTCGTCGACGTCCTCGCCCATCGCCTGCTCGGGGGAGACGTAGTCGGTGGTACCCAGCACCCTCCCCGCCGCGGTAATGCCGTGCTGTTCGAGCGAGCGAGCGATGCCGAAGTCGGCGACCTTGGCGCGGCCCTCGGTGTCGATCAGGACGTTCTGCGGCTTGATGTCGCGGTGAACCAGGCGCCGAGCGTGCGCGGCCTGCAGCCCGCGGCCGATCTCGATCGCGTAGGCGACGGCCTCGTCGACGCCGAGCGGGCCGTCGCGCTGGATCAACTGCTTCAAGGTCTCGCCGTCGACGTACTCGAAGACGATGTAGGGGGTGCCGTCGTCCTCGCCGGCGTCGATCACCGTGACCAGGTTCGGGTGCGAGAGCTTCGCCGCCGATCGCGCCTCGAGCCGGAAGCGCTCGAGCTGGTCGGGCTCGTCGGAGATCTCGCGGTGCAGGACCTTGACCGCGACGGGCCGGTCGAGCGTCTCGTCCTCGGCGAGGTAGACCGTCGACATTCCGCCGGAGCCGAGCTTCGACTCGAGCCGGTACCTGCCCGAGAGCAGAGTCCCG
The DNA here is from genome assembly GCA_033855935.1 of Solirubrobacterales bacterium. Classification (GTDB taxonomy): domain Bacteria; phylum Actinomycetota; class Thermoleophilia; order Solirubrobacterales; family 70-9; genus JAWVFN01. The sequence goes on from JAWVFN010000125.1 coordinate 6,734, forward strand.
ATCATCTGTGCGCTTCCGCCGGTGTTCACGCTCGTATTGTCGCCACGATCCCGCTTAGGCGTGCCGGATCTCGCCCGTTCCCTCAGCCGCGTGTCCGATCGTCTTGGCGTCGGCGTAGCGGCCACGGAGCAGTTCGAGCGCCACCGCCTCGTCGGCGCCGGCGACGACGCAGACGAAGCCACAGCCGAGGTTGAAGACGTCGGCCATCTCGGTGCCGGGCACCGAGCCGCGCTCGGCGATCAGGCTGAACAGCGGCGGCACGGGCAGCGGGTCTTCGATCTCGTAGGCGACCTCGGCGTCGAGGCGAAGGAGGTTGCCCAGTCCTCCCGAGGTGATGTGGGCGAGGCCCCTGACCTCGGCTTCGGAGCGCAGCAGTTCGAGCACGGCGCGCACGTAGATCTCGGTCGGCTCGAGCAGCGCCTCGCCGAGAGGCCTCCCGAGGCCGCCCGGATCCTCGCCCCAGTCGAGCCCGTCGAGGGCCGTGCGGGCGAGGGTGTAGCCATTGGAGTGAAGTCCGGACGAGGGCAGGCCGATCAGCGCGTCCCCGGGCTCGATCGCCGCGCCAGTGACGATCTCGCTGATCTTGACGACGCCGAAGCAGGCGCCGGCGAGGTCGAAGCCACGGACCAGCTCGCCGAGCTGGGCGAGCTCGCCGCCGGGAATCTCGATGCCGGCAAGCTCGGCCCCCTTGCGGAGGCCGGTGCCGATCGCCGCCTCGCGCTCGGGGTCGGCCTTCTCGACCGCGAGGTAGTCGAGCATCGCCATCGGCTCTGCTCCGACGCAGATCACGTCGTTGACGTTCATTGCCACGCAGTCGATGCCGACCGTGTCGTAGCGCCCGAGGCGCTCGGCGACGAGCAGCTTGGTGCCGACGCCGTCGGTCGAGAGCGCGATCCCGGTCTCGTCGTCGAGCGCGATCACGTTGGCGTAGTGGCCCGAGGCCAGCACGGAGCGGCTCTTATCCGGCTTGCCGAGCGCGGCCACGAGCGCGGCGACAGCGCGGTCGGCATCGGTCTGGTTAACCCCCGCCTTCGCGTATGCGTCGTTCATGCGACTAGTTCGATCTTGGCCTTGTGATGGCCGTTGGTGGCGGTGTCGACCTTGATCCGGCGGCGGTGGGCGAGGCGGTAGAGCACGGCTCCGGCGATGCCCACGCGGTAAGCGGCATAGGGCCACAGCGCCCGGTCGCGCTCGACCTGCTTGATCAGCTCCTGCGAGGCGAGGGTCGAGCCGAACGATGCTGCGACGCCTGCCGCCAGCGCCTTGCGGGTCTCGCGCGGCACGCCGCGGCGGCGTAGGCGCTCGAGCTTGAGAACCGTGGCGCCGATGATCACCGGCAGCGCCACGGTGCGCGAGAGCATGTTCGACTGCTCGCGGGTGAATCCGCGCCAGCGCGCCGCGCTCAGGGTGGCGCCGTTGCGCGAGATGCCCGGCACGAGTGCGGCGGCCTGGGCGAAGCCGAGTGCCAGCCCGTCGGCCGGGCGGGCGACGCCGCGGTCGCGGACCTGAGGCTTGCGGTCGGCGGCGACCATCGCCGCGGCGCCGGCGAGCAGCGCGAGCGCCGTCGCCTTCGGCCCGCCGAGCTTCCCCTCGATATGGCGCTCGAGCGTGTAGCCGACGACCGCCGGCGGCAGGAAGCTGAGCGCGATTACCGCCGCCCGGCGCGGGTCGAACTCGCGCAGCTCAGAGGCGATCACGCGCCGCTGGCCGATCAGCAGCGCCAGGGCGCCGCCGGCGTGCAACGCCACCTCGAAGCTCTTGCGCATCTCGGGGTCGAGCTGGTCCCAGTCCCAGCCGGCGAGCCAGGGGACTACGGTGAGGTGGGCGGAGCTCGACACCGGCAGCAGCTCGGTCGGCCCCTGGATCAGGCCGAGCGCAACGGCCCGGCGCAGAACCGCGGTGTCGTTAGCCGCCGGCTTCCGCGGTGCGGGGCTCTTCACCTTGGTCCCCTCTGTCCCGGCGGCGCCGCACGACCCAGTAGACGATCAGAGCGAGGATTGCGGCGGCAACCGCGTAGTCCACGTACTCGAGATTGTGCTTCCACTTCTCCCAGTTGTCGCCGACGGCGTTGCCGATCAGCGCCAGCGCCAGGACCCACGGGATGCAACCGGCGGCCGTGTAGACGGTGAAGCGCCAGAAAGGCATCCGTGCGACGCCCGCGGGCAGCGAGATGAAGGTGCGGACGATCGGCAGCATGCGCGAAAAGAAGACCGTCGCGGGGCCGTGGCGCTCGAACCAGCTGTCGGCTTGCGCCAGGTGCTTGGGGTTGATGTGGATCAAGCGGTTCTGCTCGAGCAGCTCGATCCGGCCGTAGTAGCCGGCGGCATAGGCGATCCAGGAGCCGACGAGGTTGCCGAGGACGCCGGCGGCGACGACCCCGAACATCGTGAAGTGGTTGTTGGAGACCTTGAAGCCGGCGAACAGCATGGTTGCCTCGCTCGGAATCGGGATGCAGGCGCTCTCCAGCGTCATCAGCACGAAGATCCCGGCGTAGCCGATGTCGCCAATCAGGTTCGTGGCGAAGGTGACCAGCGGCTCGGTGATAGATGCAGTGAGGAAGGGGTCCATTGCGGGAGTGGGAAGGGTGCTGCGGAGGCGCCGCGGCGCCGGAGCGCCATATCGTAGAGGTCAGCCAGCCGCCCCACGTGGCCACGGCGGCTTGCCGCCGTGACTTTGTGTTACGCGGCGCCCGCTGTCCTCGCGTGCGCCGGGGTAGAGTAGGGGCCGCGTGGACCGGCTCAATCATCCCGTCTATCGCCACCGCACCCTCCAGGCCGCCGCCGACGCCGTCCTGGTCGCGCTGGCCTTCTACCTTGCCTTCCGGCTTCGATTCCTCGACAGCCCGGACGGAATACCCGAGCGCTACACCGACCTGCTGTTCGCCTCGATCGGCTTTGTCGTCGTCGGCAAGCTGATTGTCTTCGCGATCTCGGGGCTCTACGACAAATGGTGGCGCTACTTCACGCTCCCCGACTACGCCGCGATCGTGCGCGCGGCCGCGGTCTCGACCGGGATTCTCGTCGTCGCCTTCACGGTGATCCAGCCCTTCGACGACGACATCCCGCGTTCGGTCGTCGTCATGGACTTCCTGCTCACCCTTGTTCTCGTCGGCGGAGCCCGCCTGCTGGTGCGGATGACGATCGAGCGCTCGGCCCGCAAGGCCGCCGACGAAAAGGGGCGCGACGTGATCGTCGTCGGCGCCGGCACCGGGGGCCAGATGGTCGTGCGCGAGCTGCAGCTCAACCCCAATCTCGGCGCCCGGGCGATTGGTTTCGTCGACGACGACCCGCGCAAGCGCGGCATGGGCATGCTCGGGCTCAAGGTCCTTGGGGCGACCAGCGAGATCGGCCGCATCCTCGACGAGACCAGGCCGGCCGAGGTCGTGATCGCGATTCCCTCGGCGCCCGGCGAGCTGCGCGGCAAGGTCGTGACCGCCTGCCGCGACCGCGACATCCCGGTGCGGACGCTGCCGACCGTGTTCGAGCTGCTCCGCGGCGGCGTCCAGCTAACCCGCCAGCTGCGCGAGGTCCAGGTCGAGGACGTGCTCGGCCGCGAGCCGGTGGTGATGGAGATCGACCGGGTCGGCGCCTACATGGAGGACAAGCGGGTGCTGATCACCGGCGCCGGCGGCTCGATCGGTTCCGAGCTCGCCCGCCAGATCGCCCGCGTGCGCCCGAAGCTGCTGATCATGCTCGACCACGCCGAGGACAACCTGTTCCAGATCGAGCGCGAGATGACCGAGGAGCGCCACTTCACCCGGGTCGAGGCCGTCCTCGCCGATTGCAAGGAGCCCGACCGGATGCTCGAGGTGATGCAGCGCTTCAAGCCCGACGTCGTCTTCCACGCCGCCGCCTACAAGCACGTGCCGCTGATGGAGCAGAACCCGCTGGAGGCGATCCGCAACAACGCGATCGCCACCCGGGTCACCGCCGAGACCGCGGCGGCTTCGGGCGCCGAGCGCTTCGTCCTTGTCTCCACAGACAAGGCGGTCAACCCGCGCACCGTGATGGGTGCCTCGAAGGCGATCGCGGAGTGGATCGTCGAGGCCTCGGGCCGCAAGTACCCGACGACGAAATTCCTCACGGTCAGGTTCGGCAACGTGCTCGCCTCCTCGGGCAGCGTCGTGCCGATCTTCCGCAGCCAGATCGAGCGCGGTGGGCCGGTCACGGTCACCGACGCCGAGATGACGCGTTATTTCATGACGATTCCCGAGGCCGTGCAGCTCGTGATCCGCGCCGGCGACCTCGGCGCGGGCACAGGCGAGGTATTCGTGCTCGAGATGGGCGAGCCGGTGAAGATCGTCGACCTCGCCCGCAACATGATCAAGCTCGCCGGCTACGAGCCCGAGACCGACATCGCGATCGAGTTCACCGGCAAGCGCCCGGGGGAGAAGCTGCACGAGCAGCTCTTCGGGGCCGACGAGAAGGCCCAGCCGACTGCCGCCGAGAAGATCGTCCGGGCGGTGCGGGGCGCGCCGCTCGACCCCGAGTGGGTCGAGTCCTCGGTGCAGAAGCTCGAGACGCTCGTCCGCGATGGCGACGAGTCGTCGCTGGCCGAGCAGACCGTCGAGCTCGTCTCGGAGCGCATTCGCAGCGCCACCGAGCTCCGGCTCGACGCGTAGAAGCCTGCTGAAGCGAACGTTTCGTGGACGTCCTCACTAGCATCCCGCGCCGCACCTTCTTATGGCTTTGATCGAAAAAATCGGCGCCTTCGCCGGCCTCGCTTCCTTCCTGGGCCTGGCACTGATCGCCTTCCTGCAATTCATGCAGTCTCGCCACCTGCGCGACCTGGAGGACAAGGCGACCTTCGTCCCCGAGGGCCTCGATCTGCCCACTTCCCCGGCCCCCGCCAAGAAGGGCAAGGCTGCGAAGGTCGCGACCCCCGGTGCCGCCGTTCCGGCGGGCAAGGCTGCGGACACCGAGGAGGCGGAGCAGCCGGTCGAGGCCCAGGTCGCCCAGACCAAGGAGGCCGCGAGACAGGTCGAGATAGCCCGCGCTGCCGCCGAAAGACGGGAGCGCTTCGAGCGCCGCCGCAGGCCGGGCTCGGCCGCACCCGCGGCGGTGGGCTCCGGCGCCGCCACGAGCCGCCGCAGGCCCGAGCCGCGGTCGATGATCGTCATCGGCCTCGGCATAGCCGTTCTCGCAGCGGGCGTGATCTTCGCTGCGACCAACCTCCTCGGCGGGTCCGACAAGAGCTCCACCTCTGGCGCCGGCGGGGCGGCGGCGCAGGCCCCGGTCACCAGCGTGGCGGTCCTCAACGGGACGCCGGTGCCCGCCCTGGCGGCGAAGGTCGGCCAGGGCGAGGTTCGGCCGGCAGGATTCAAGCTCGGCTTCGTCGGCAACACCGACATCCCCTTCACCGTCAGCACCGTGATGTTCGACCCCTCCGACCCGGCCAACCAGAAGACCGCCCAGGCGGTCGCCGCCAAGCTTCAGATCACCAAGATCGAGCCGATGAGCGCCGACGTCAAGAAGGCGATCAAGGGGGAGCCGGTGGCGGTAGTTGTCGGCGAGGACCGCGCTGGAACTTAGGCGCATCGCGGCGCCGCTGCTGGTCGCGGTCGTCGTCGTAGCCTGCGTGGCTGGGCTGGTGATCAACCAGCGGACGCGCCGCGACGGGCTGGTCGTCGACCGGATCCGCGCCGACAGCTGCTTCACGCCGAACGGCGACGGCCACGACGACACGGCGGGCATCAGCTTCCGGATCAAGGGCCCGGACCGCGTCAACCTCGAGATCCTCGATTCCTCCGGTGAGGTCGTCCGGCACCTGCTCGTGGGTCAGAGGATGGCCGACCACAAGGTCGCCCACTACGTCTGGGACGGGCTCGCCGACGGCGGTACCCCGGCGCCAGTGGGCACCTACACGCTGAGGATTCACGAGATCGAGAGCGACCGCACGATCACGCCGCCCAACGCATCGATCGTGCTGGCCAGGAGCTGCCCATGAGCACCGCGCTCGAGGTGATCGCCGGGATCGCGGGAACAGCGGCCGCGTCCGCCGCGCTCCTCAGCGGCGACCGGCGGCTGCGCGGGGCGGCGATGCTCGCCGCCCTCGCGCTCGCCGGCGCCCTCGTTCTCGGCCAGGCCTGGGACGACCAGCTCAGCCACGTGCGCGACCGCCCGCTCGAGCTGGCAGCGATCGTCGTCGCGCTGGTCGGCGGCCTGGGTGTATTAGCGGTGGCGTTCTCGAGGTGGCCGCTGCTGCTGCCGCTGGCACTGATCGCCGTGCTGCCGTTCCGGATCCCCGTCGACACCGGCAGCGAAACCTCCTACCTGCTGATCCCGCTCTATCTGGTGATCGCCGCCGGGGTTCTGGGCGAAGTGGCGTCGTTGTTGAGCGGCGACGCTCGCGACGTCAGGGCGCCGAGCGGCTTCGCCCGCTGGCTGGCGATCGCTCTGGCGGCTTCGATCGTCCTCTACGCGCTCCAGGCGACCTACTCGACCGACGTCTCGCGCGCCGCCCAGAACATCGCCTTCTTCCTGATCCCGTTCGCGGTGATGTT
>JAWVFN010000126.1:0-5391 GCA_033855935.1 Solirubrobacterales bacterium
GGAACGTGGCGGGGCGGCTTCGCCCCCAGCGCCTCGGCGTAGACGGGAAGCCAGTCGCGCAGCGCCGCCGGCTCGTCGTCGCAGACGTTGTAGACGCCCGGCTCGCCGGAGCTCATCGCGGCGATCGTCGCCCCGGCGGCGTCCTCGACATGGCAAAACGAGAAGCACCCGGCGCCGTCACCGACGACCGGAAACCAGCGCTTGCGCACCAGCTCGGCCGTGTATCCGCCCGGGGCGAAGGTGGTTCCGGGCCCGTACCAGTAGCCGAAGCGGAGCACGAGTCCCTCGATGTCGCCGGCGCCCGTCACCGACGCCTCCATCTCCTCGTGGACCGCGATCGTGTCGAGTACGAAGTCGGGCGCTGTCTTATAGAGCGGCGCGGTCTCGTCTTTGATCAGGTCGCCCTCGGGCTCGTAGAGGAAGCAGACGTTCTGGACCAGGATCCGCCTGGCGCCCGCCGCGCGGGCGCCGGCGAGCATGTTTGCCGTCCCCTCCCCCCGAACCTTGTTGTTCTCCTCGTAGGCGTGCTTCATGTTGCGCGGGTTGAGGTTCGGGGGGAGCTTCGTCAGATGAGAGATCACGACCTCGGGCTTCGCGGCGAGCATCGCGCGCTCGACCCCTTCGCGATCGAAGACGTCGACGACGACCGCCTCCGCGCCAGCGGCCCGCAGTACGGTGGCGGCTTGCTCCGAGCGGGTCATCGCCGTCACCTCGTCCCCAGCGGCGAGTAGTGCCGGCACCAGAGGTTTGCCGACTACCCCGCTGGCGCCGGCGAGGAAGACCTTCACTAGTCGCCGGGCGGGTAGTCAGCGGGGCGCGGCGGCAACCCCCGGGGCGGCCCGGCCGGCGGAGCCGGGCCTTCATCGCTCTGGGCGGAGCGGCCGAGGTAGAACAGCGCCGCAGCGCCGACCGCGATCACGACGGTGTCGGCGATGCCGCGGCCGTCGCCCTTGTTGTCGTCGCCGATCGTGAACAGGTGGTTGACGGCGTGGAGCGCGTACCAGGCGGCCGACACGTAGAGCAGTGGCGCCCGCCAGCTCGGCCGGCGGACCGAGACCAGCAATCCGCCGCCGGCGGCGATGTAGAAGGCGCCGAGGTCGCCGATGAAGTGGTCGTTGCGGGCCCCGTAGGTCCCGATGTTGTCGAAGAAGAAGCCGGGCGCCAGCATCATCACGATGCCGAGGGCGAGATTGACTGCCCCGAAGAAGACGAGGCCCACTCGGAGGCTCTGCTCGCTCATCGCGGCGAGCCTACATAAACGAAGACGTCTGACCTAGTGGTAGACGTAAATCGTGTCGCCGATGTTGATCCAGTTGTAGATGAAGACTGAATCGGCGATCGGGTTACGTAGGCAACCGTGGCTCGCCGGGTAGTTCGGCACCGGGCTGTAGCCGTGGGTCGCGTAGCCGCCGATGAAGTAGGCGGAGTAGTACATGCGCTTCGCGTTGTAGCCGGGGGTCTTGAGGTAGAAGTGGAACTTGCCGGTCACGGTCGGTGTCGCCGAGGCCCCGGAGGAAATCGGGAACGTGTACTTCGGCCTGCCGTTGTCGGCCAGCACCAGGACTTGGCGCGAGAGGTCCGCTTCGACGTGCTTGCCCTCCTCGGGGTGGGCGAGCGGGAAGGCGCCCTTGCCCTCGAGCAGCGTGCGGAAGATCCCCCGCGAGTAGCTCTCGTTGCGATTCAGATGGTTCACCTTGCGGAAGGCGAGGATCGCGATCTGGGTGCTCGAGGTGAACCTGTCCTTGCCGCGGACGAAATAACCCTGGTCGCGGAGGCTGGAGATGAAGAGCTTGGTCTTCGGACCCGTGCTGCCGGGGTGAAGTTGGGGGATGCCGCCGACGTTGAACGCCGCGGTCTTGGTCACCGGCCCGGCGGGCGGCGTCGCCGTGGCGCTGATCCGGTACTGGCAGCAACGGTTGACGAAGATCGGCATCGAGAAGTTGCCCTGGGTCTGGGTCAGGATCTGGCGCTTGATCACCTGGTCCTTGCCGACCGTGACCGTGACCGTGACCGGCACACCGGGGCCGCCAGGATTGCTGAGCTTGCCGTTCACATTGACGGTGCCGGCGATCGAGGCGACCTGGTTCTTGAGGCCCTTGCCGTCGAGCGTCAGAGCGAAGTCATCCGCGTGCGCGGCAGGGACGAGCGCCAGGAAGGCGCTCGCTGTGAGCCCGGCGCACAGCGCGCCCTTGAACCGTGACCTGGCCATAGAGCGCGGCATGTTACATGAGGGCTCAGGCCCCACCTCGCGGTTTTCAGACACGGTCAGCAGTGGGAAAACTGCGATGCGATCGCGATCGAGTTGTTGATCGCGTGGGCGAGCATCCCGGGGAAGATCGACCCTGTCCGCTGATAGAGCAGGGCGAGCCCGAAGCCGAGGGCGGCGAGGGGGATCACCGTCGTCGGGCCGGTCGGCGCGTGGACGATGCCGAATACGAGCCCCGAGATCGACGCCGCCGGTATCTCCGAGAGCCGTCCCCGCAAGCCGCCGTAGAGAAAGCCGCGGAAGAAGGTCTCCTCCGCGATCGGCGCGATGACGCAGATCAGGAACACCGCGAGGCCGGCGAGGACCGGTCCGCGACAGAGCCCGAGGTCGTCGGCGATGTTCTCCTGATTGGGCTGCGTGATCAACGCCGCGTAGACGAGGACGAAGGCGTAGAAGGCCAGCAGCATCAGCAACATCTGGCCGATTGCCCGCGGCTTGAACGGGCGCCAGCCGAGCCGGCCCAGCGCCGTCTTCACGTCCGTCGGCCCCGGTCGCCGGGCGACGTAGATAGCGGTGCCGATCAGCGCCACGGTCAACAGTGCCTGGGCCACGAGGGTGGCACCGAGCGACGAGAGGTTTGGATCGAACGGGACGACGAGCAGCGGCGCGATGAAGACCGCGAGGAAGAGCCCCGCGAGCGTGCCCTTAATGGTGGTGCGGAGGTCCCAGGTGACGCCGGGAATCACAGCGGCCGGTGCTCGCGCTCGGTCAACGGCGTGTCTTCGTCCGGCGCCGAGCGGGCCGCTGCCTCCGTCCGCGGCGGCGGCGGCTGGTACGCCTCGCGCTCGCGGATGACGATCGTGTCGGCGAGCTTGTCGCCGAGCCGTTGGTGGCGCTCGGTATTGGCGATCATCACCGGGCCGATGATCAGGTAGTCGACCGGCCGCAGCACGTTGCGGATCGAGCAGGCGCCGAATGTCGCCTTGCTGCCGTCGCCGGCGAGCACCCGCATCCCCATCACCTTCTTGCCGACGGTCATCCCCCACTTCGACTCGGCGATCGCGAAGTAGTTGAGCCAGCCCGAGGCGATGACGATCAGGATGATCCCGAGGACCTCGGGGCTGTCCTCGTAGACGCTGGTCGGCAGAAACCCGATGATGTAGACGAACAGCGCGAACCAGAGGCCGTCGTCGATCGCGGCGCCGACGAAGCGGTTGAACGGGGTCTCGATCTTGAGCTCGGGCTCCATGCGGTCAGAGATGCTCGCTGATCTCCGACAAAGAGGCGATGTGACTATCAACGGCGGCTCCTCTGCTGCGCGTCCGGGCCCGCCTGCGGCCGTCGCGATCGATCAGCAGCGCCCGGATGCCCGCGGCGCGGGCGCCCTCGATGTCTTCCTCCGGCGTGTCGCCGACGTGCAGCGCCTCGCCGGGCTCGCAATCGGCGAGCTCGAGCGCGACCTCGAAGATCGCCGGGTCGGGCTTGGCAACGCCCGCGGCGGCCGAGGAGACGACGTCGTCGAGGAGCGACGCGAGCCCGCAGCGCTCGAGCACCGTCTCGAGCGAGACGTCCCAGTTGGAGACGACGATCAGCTTCAGCCGCTGCTCGCGAAGGTCGGCGAGGGCAGGCGAGGCATCGGGGTAGGCCGCGAAGACAACCGAAGAGAGCAATTGCTCGACCGAGATCTCGCTGCCGAGCTCGCGCGAGATCAGCTCGGCGCAGCGGCGGCGCAGGTCGGCGAGCGAGGCCTGGTCGCGGCCCTCGTGTGCATGGGCGCGGTAGTAGGCCATCTCGGCGCGCACGGCGCGGATCAGTGTTTCGTCGTCGATCCGATCGGGCACGAACTCGCGAAGGTGGACCCACGGCGGGTCGAGCTCGATCAGCGTTCCGAGCGCGTCGAGAAAGACAGCCCTGGTCGCGAAATCTCGCTCCTCCGCCACTGACCTGGCAGCCTAACCCCACGATCGATGCTCCCACTGTTGATGGAACAAACCTTCTGGCAGGCCCACGGCAACGAGGTCTCGGCCGCGATCACGATGTTGATCGCGATCGGGATCGCGTTCCTCGTCGACCGCCTCGCCTTCGGCAGCGCCGAGGCCGCCGCCGAGCGGGTCGACACCGCGGTCTTCTCGCGCGGAGCGCGCACCCGCCTGCGGCTCTTCCGCCGGCTCCTCTTCGTCCTCATCATCTTGATCGGCGCTGCCCTCGCGCTCAGCCAGTTCGCCGAGATCAAGCGCCTCGCCACCGGCATCCTCGCCTCGACCGCGGTGCTCGGGCTGGTCGTCGGTTTCGCCGCGCGGACGATGATCGCCAATGCAGTTGCCGGCGTCGTCATCGCGATCACCCAGCCCGTGCGGATCGGCGATCAGGTGACGATCGGCGATCGCGAGGGACGCGTAGCCGACGTCAGCCTCACCTACACCAAGATCGACACCGGCGACGGCGACATGGTGATCATCCCCAACGAGCAGCTCACCACCGACAAGATCGTCAACAACTCGCGCGGCAGCGCCCGGGCGCCGGCGATCACCTCGATCTGGGTGCCGCCGGCGATCGACCTCGACGCCGCCCGCAGCGCGATCGAGGCCGCCGGCGCCAGCCACGTCAGCCTCGCCGAGCTCAAGCCCGACGGGGCCAGGCTCGAATTGAAGGAGGAGAAGGAGCCGAACAAGGCGCGACAGCAACAGCAGGCTGAGCTGCGCGAAAAGGCGCAATCGGCACTGAGGAAAGCCGGCTTGCTGAGCGCAGCGGAAGTTACGGGAAGCTGAGGCGCACCCCGCTACCCTTCTCGGCTTCATGAGTGCACGTGCCCGCAGAAGGCACCGTCGCTCCGGCAGGAAGCGCAATCCGATCGTGCTGGGACTGGTGGTGATAGCAGCGTTCGCCGCGATGGCGACGATGACGCTCGGCATCTGGGTCGAGTCGATCGTCGCCGGGGTGCCCTCGCTCGACGAGCTGACGCCGGTCAACCAGGGCGCCAACTCGGTCGTCTATGCGGCAGACGGCACCCGCCTCGGCTTCATCCAGTCGGACGTCGCGCGCACGCCGATCGCCATGAACGCGATCCCGACCGACCTCCAGAACGGGACCGTGGCGATCGAGGACTCGCGCTTCTACGAGCACGGCGCGGTCGACCCGGAGGGCATCGTCCGAGCCGCGCTCAACAACCTCGAGGCGGGGCACAC
>JAWVFN010000127.1:0-4498 GCA_033855935.1 Solirubrobacterales bacterium
AGCTGGGCGACGGCGCGCTTCATCACCTCGGCCGACTGGAGGACGAAGGGCAGGATCAGCTCGCCGGCGCCGAACTTGTCGCCGACCTCCTTCATCGCCGGCAGCAGCACCTTGTTGAGCGTCGGCACGGCGCCGATCTTCTCGACCGACTTGTCGATCTGGGCCTCGACGCCGTCCTTCTTGCGGCGCAGGATGTGCCAGTGCAGGGCCTCCTCGGGCTCCATGTCCGCGGTCGGGTCCTCGGCGCTCTCCTCCTCGGCGTCGTCGCCCTTGCTCTCGAAATGCTCGATGAACTTCTCGAGGGCGTCCTCGGAGCGGTTGAAGACCAAGTTGTCGGTGATCTCACGGTCCTCGGGCGGAATCTCGGAATAAGGGGTTACGTGATTCGGGTTGACCATCGCCAGGTCGAGGCCGGCCTCGACGGCGTGATGGAGGAAGACCGAATTGAGCACGGCGCGGGGCCGCGGCGAGACGCCGAACGAGACGTTCGAGACGCCAAGCGAGGTCTTGACGCCCGGGATCTCGGCCTTGATCCGCCTGATTCCGTCGATCGTCTCGACGGCGGACGGCCGCCATTCCTCGTCGCCGGTGGTCAGCGTGAATGTCAGCGCGTCGAAGATCAGCAGCTCGGGGTCCAGCCCGTGCTCGTCGCAGGCGATCTCCTTGATCCGCTTGGCGATCTCGACCTTGCGCTCGCCGGTCTTCGCCATGCCGACCTCGTCGATCGTCAGCGCGATCAGCGCCGCGCCGTGCTCGACCGCCATCGGCACGACGACGTCGGCCTTGTCGCGGCCGGCCTCGAGGTTGATCGAGTTGACGATCGGCCTCCCGGGGGTGTGCTCGAGGGCGGCCTTGATCACCTCGGGCTCGGTCGAGTCGATCTGCACCGGTGCCGGCTGCGAGAGCGAGACCCGCTTGACGACCTCGCTCATCTGCTCGTCCTCGTCCTGGCGCTCGGTCAGCGCCACGCAGAGGTCGAGCACGTGGGCGCCGCCGGTGACCTGGTCCTCGGCGACCTGGATCAGGCCGTCGTAGTCGTCGGCGAGCAGCAGTTCCTTGGCCTTGCGCGAGCCTTGAGAGTTGACCCGCTCGCCGACCAGCGTCGGCGCCGGCTCCTGGACCAGGGGCGTGGCGGTGATCATGCTCGACACCATCACCGGGCCGGGGGAGGGACGGTCGGACGGCTTGCGCCCTTCGCCGATCCGCTCCCGGATCGCGCGGATGTGCTCGGGCGTCGTGCCGCAGCAGCCGCCGACGATGCCGACGCCAAAGCGCTCGACGTATTCGCCGAGGACGTCGGCGAGGGGCTCGGGCTCGGCGGGGAAGATCGTCTCGCCGTCGGGGCCCTGATGGGGGATGCCGGCGTTGGGGATGCAGTGCAGCGGCACCGGTGAGCTCTCGCCCAGGTAGCGGATCGCGTCGCGCATGTCTTCCGGCCCGGTCGAGCAGTTGAGGCCCAGCACATCTACACCCAGCGCATTTAGGGTCGTGGTGAGCGAGGGCAGGTCGGTGCCGAGCAGCATGCCGCCCGACTCCTTGAGAATGAACAAGCTGGCCTGGATCGGGACGCTGCGCCCGATGCGCTTGAACGCCTGGCGGGCACCGAAGATCGCCGCCTTGGTCTCGAGGATGTCCTGCTGGGTCTCGATGATCAGCAGGTCGGCGCCCCCCTCGACCAGCGCTCCGGCCTGCTCGTCGAAGACCTCGACCAGCTTGGCGAAGGAGATGTTGCCGAGTGTCGGGTCGGTGGATGCGGGCAGGAAGCCGGTCGGCCCGATCGAGCCGGCGACGAAGCGGTCCGGGCCCGCGGCCTCGCGGGCGATCTCGGCCGCCTTGGTGTTGATCTCGAGCGTGTGCTCGGCGAGGCCCCACTCGTCGAGCTTCAGCCGGCTGCCCTGGAAGGTGTCGGTCTCGAGCACCTCGGCACCGGCCTCCAGCATCGAGGTGTGGACGCCCTCGATCACATCGGGGCGGTTGAGGATCAAGGCCTCGTGGCACTTGCCGAGCAGGCCGCCGTAGTCCTCCTGCGTCAGGTCGAACTCCTCGAGGGTCGCGCCCATGCCCCCGTCGAAGAGGATGATGCGCTCGCGCACTGCGGCTAGATAGTCGCGTTCGGTTTTGCTGCTGCTCAAGTGATTCCCTCCATCGTCTCCGGCGTTAGCACCGCGCCGCGATCCGGAGATCTTGGCCGGTTGCTGCGGTATCCGCGGGCCGGGTCCCTCAACCGCTCTTGATGGAACCTCAGACGGCCCCGGACGCGAAGCGGAGGAGCCGTCGTACATCCGAAGGGTAGCAACCAGCCCTGAGCCCCCAGCGGGTTCAGTGGTAGGGGCAGGTGCCCGTGCGAGCTGTTGCCAGCGCGCAGTAGGCGGGTTTGGGAGCGCCGCGATAGTTGACGACACCCATTCCGGACTGCCAGTCGGGGTCGGTGGGGCTGAGGTCGAGCAGGCGGTGGAGGATGACGACCGGAACGCCGGGCATCTGGCGCAGCATCTCGTAGAGGGCGACGATCTTCGCTCCCTGGTCGGCGGGCGAGAGCGCACCGGGGCCGTTGGTCGAAAGCCCGAACTCGGTCACCCACAGCGGCGTCCCCGGATGGCCGTAATGGGCGGCGATCCCCTTGGGGACCGCCATCTGCAGGCGCACGCTGACCATCAGGTTCGGGTCGTCGCTCGGGAAGACGTAGGGGTGGACCGCAAAGGCGTCGACCCAGCGGCCGGCGCCGGCTTTGTAGGCGCGCTTTTGGAACGTGCGCGAATCCATGCCGCGGGTCGCAAAGCCGAACTGCGGCACGAGGCCGCCGAAGATCACAGGCAGGTCGGGGTTGACGGCCTTGACCGCCTTGTAGGTGACCTTGAGCAGCTTCGCGTAGCGCTTCGGGCTCGGCTTCGGTTGCCAGAAGCCGGTCAGGTTGGGCTCGTTCCAGACCTCGATCCCGGCGAGCTTCGGATAGCGCTTGACGGTGAGCGTCACGAAGTGCGACCACTGGGCGAGGTTCTCGTTGTCGGGTGGGAACTCGGCGTCCGGGCTGCAGGGCGCCTTCGGCCGCGCCCAGCACGGCGAGCTCTCGATCGCCAGCAGCGGGGACACGCCACGGTCGCGCATCGCCCGATAGACCTTGTCGTAGCCGCCCCAGTTGAAGTGCTCGCGCTGCGGCTCGACAACCGCCCAGTTGAATGGAATGCGGTCCGTGTTGGGGGCGAATCCGTTTTCGAGGTCGATCTTCGGCACCGCGGTCAGCCAGTCCTCGTTGAATCCGAACGACGGCTGCCAGCCGCCGACCTCCGCGGCCGGCCGCAGCGGCGCCAGCACGGGGCCGGCCATGCGGCAGGCCTGGACGCTGGAGCGGCCCTTGCCGCGCCAGGCGTGACCGCGGCAGTGAAACTCCCACTCGCGCACGACGCGGGTCGCGCGCCAGCCGCAGGCGTAGCCGCCGCCACCGTAGTGGCAGCGGACCAGGGTCGGGGTCAGCCTACGGGCGGCGAGGGTCGCGCGCACGAACTGCCGGGCCCTCGCCGGGCTCAGCCGTTGGTGCCCGCCTTTGGCGGGCGCGGTGGGCGCAAGCACGCCGAGGCAGACTGCAAGCAGCCCCAGGGAGGTTGCAAATCGAGCGCCCCGTCTCAAGGCTGATGATTATGGCCCGCGCGTCAAATGGGCGGCCCCAGTCGCCTCAGCCAACTGTTAACACGGTCTTAGCCTTTCGTTAGTGGTTGCTAGGATCATGCAGTTCTTGATCAACCGATCAGAGCAACCGGCTCGCGGCAGGCGGGCCAAGAAGGGAAGAGATATGAGTGAGAACGGAATCCAGGGAATCCGCGTGGCCGGACGCCAGCCGAAGTCGCTGATGCTCAACGACGGCAGCCGGCTCGCGCTCGAGGATGAGCATGGAGGCCGCGCCGAATGGACGCGGGTAGGAGACGACGCCGAGGAGATTTCGGTTGCCGAGGCGATCGAGCTCGCGGGGGACGACCACGCGGGCTACGTGACGACGCGGACGCGCGCCGAAGTCGAATGGCTGCGACTCGTCGCCGAGTGGTACCGGGAGCAGGCCGACCGCCTCGCCCTCGACCTCGCCGGCGCCGGGGCCTAGGCCGAGCGCCTAGAGACCGTGGTGCGGCCACTCGGGCCGCTCGCCGCGCTTGAAGGCGCCGGCGCCGATCGCGTGAGAGTCCTTGCGCAGGAACATCGACATCGTCGCCTCGAGCTCCTGGCGTAGCTGCTCCTCGTAGGTGCGGCCGACGTTGCGAACCATCGTCTCCTTGTCGGAGCGAATTGCCCCCTGGGGCAATTCGGCGATCTGGTGGGCGAGCTCCATCGCCCGCTCCAGCGCCTTGCCCTCGGGCACAACCTCGTTCGCGAGCCCGATTCGCAGCGCCTCCTCCGCCTCGACCGGGCGGCCGGTGACGATCATCTCCATCGCCCGGCCATAGCCGACGACCAGCGGCAGGCGCACGGTCATGCCGTCGCCGGCGACGATGTTCCAGCGCCGCTCGAGCGC
>JAWVFN010000128.1:0-2837 GCA_033855935.1 Solirubrobacterales bacterium
GTAGGTCAGAATCGTGACCCCGTCGGAGCCGACCTGCTTGGTGTCGGTGAGCTTCAGCGTCGTGTTGGCGGTGCCCTCTTCGAACAACCGCTTGCCGGAACCGAGGACGACCGGGAAGACCATCAACCGGAACTCGTCGATCAAGCCGTCCTCCATCAGGCTCCGGACCAGGGTGCCGCTGCCGGCGATCAGGATGTCTCCCTCGTAGACGTCCTTGAGCTTGGCGACCTGCTTCGCGACGTCCTTGGAGATCACCGTCGAGTTCTCCCACTCGGGATCCTCGAGGGTGGTCGAGACGACGTACTTGGGCATGCCGTTCATCTTCTCGGCGAAGCCCTGGTCGTCTTTCATCTTTGGCCAGGCTGCGGCGAAGCCCTCGAAGGTGATCCGGCCGAGCAACTGAGCGTCGGCCGCCACCAGCTCGTCGAACTTGAACTTGTCGCCGTCATCGCCGCGGTCGAACTTGAAGCTCCAGCCGGCGTGCTCGTACTCCTCCCCCCCGCCCGGGGCCTGGATGACTCCGTCGAGCGAAACGAACTCGGTCACAACGATCTTTCCCATCTGATTTCTCCTTTTCTGACGTATGTCTAAGCTATATTCAACCTATCAGTTGTTCAACTATCTGATTGACCAAAACTCATCGCCAAGACGAAAGAAATACCCAGCGACGCGCTCAGCGCCACCTTCGCCGCGCTCGCCGACCCGACGCGGAGGGCGATCCTCGACCGTCTGGCCGAGGGCGACGCCACCGTCAACGAACTGGCGGAGCCGTTCCCGATCAGCACCCAGGCCGTCTCCAAGCACCTCAAGGTGCTCGAGCACGCGGGACTGATCACCCGCGGCCGTGAGGCCCAGCTGCGGCCGTCGCGGCTGCGGGGTAGGCCGCTCAAGGACGCCTCCGACTGGCTCGGCGACTACCGCCGCTTCTGGACCGACAGTTTTCAGCGACTCGACCAACGACTTAAGGAGAAGACCCGTGGCTGACCCCAACATCTCGATCACCCGCACCTTCGACGCCCCGCGCGAGACCGTGTGGAAGGAGTGGACGATGCCGGAGGCGTTCGCCGACTGGTACGGCGGCACCGAGGCCGAGGTCCCGGTCGACTCGGTCGAGATGGACGTTCGCGAGGGCGGCGCCTGGAAGGCGAAGATGTTCGCGATGGACGGGAAGATGGAGATCGACTGGCACGGCGCCTATCAGGAGGTCAACGAGCCCGAGCGCCTCGCCTTCACCGTCTCCGACCGGCCCGGCGACGTCTTCGACCTGATCACGGTGACGCTCACGGACCTCGGCGACGGCCGCACTGAGATGGTGATGGAGCAGTCCGGCGACCACATGGACGAGGCCGGCTACGCGCGAGCGAAGGAGGGCTGGGGCGGCTTCTTCGACCGCATGGAGGAGCGCCTCGCCGGCTAGTCAGTCAGCTGGGCGGGGAGGCCGGCGCGGCCGAAGACGGCCTCGGTGGTCTCCGGGTCAATCGGGTGATACGGCCAGTGGGCGAAGGCCTCGGGCGGCAGGTCGGTGGTGCGGACGATGAACGAGGTCACCTCCTGGATCTTGCCCTCGGGCGTCAGGGCCATGGTGTCGAGCGCGAACGGCAGGTAGGCGCCCTCGTCGTCGACCCAGGCGTAGGCGGCGACGGCCACCTGGCCGTTGGTGCGGGCCGCCAAGTGCTTCCAGCGGAACTCGCCGTTGAGCGGGCCGCCGACCAGGAACCCCTCCAGCGATTCGTGGCCGCCCTCGGGACCGCCGAACCAGGCGTCGAGGGGGGGCATCGACCAGACCGCGTCCTCGGCGAGCATCGAGACGACCTTGTCGACGTCGCCGCGCTCCATCGCGTCCATGTAGCCCTCGACCACCTCGCGGATCCCATCGTCGCCGAGCGCGCGCAGAGTCCGCTGCTGGCTCTGCTCGGGAAGCTTCTCGTCGACCGATTTGCGCGCGCGCTGGAGGGCGCTGTTGACCGACTGCACCGAGGTGTCGAGCAGGTCGGCAACCTCCTGGGCCGAGTAGCCGAGCACCTCGCGGGTGATCAGCACGGCGCGCTGGTTGGCCGGCAGGTGCTGGAGCGCGGCGATGAAGGCGAGCTCGACCGCCTCGCGCAGCTCGTAGCTGGCCTCGGGCCCGGCGTAGCCGTCCTCGACCGCGAGAGTCTCGTCGGGGAAGGGCTCGACCCAGACCGACTCGATCACCGGCGTGGCGACCGGGCCCGGGGTCGGGTCCGTTGCGGGCACGTGATCCACCGGCATCACCCGCTTCGGCCGCTTGGCGATCGCGTCGAGACAGACGTTGGTGGCGATCTTGTAGAGCCACGGCCGCAGCAGCTGCTCGCCGCCGAACCTGGCCAGCGCCTTCCAGGCGCGCAACAGCATCTCCTGGACCGCGTCCTCGGCGTCGTGGAGCGAGCCGAGCATGCGATAGCAATGGGCCTGTAGCTCGCGCCGGTGGGGCTCGACCAGCAGGCCGAAAGCAGCTTCGTCGCCGCCGCGCGCCGCGTCAAGGACCTGCGGGTCGGGGGCGCTGGAGGCTGTCGAGGTGCCGGCGGACGAGGCCACGACCCGCAGGGTAAAGCGGCGCCGCGTTCGGCGCGGCGCAATATGCTGCGGGCATGGCGCAGCTCGTGGGGAGCGCGAGGAGGAGGCGGGCGGGGAGATTCGCCGCCCTGATGGTGTGCGCGGTCGCAATCGTCGCATCGGCGGCACCGGCGGCGCAGGCCGAAACCCGCTACTCGCTGGCCGGAGGCTGCTTCACCCTGACCTCGGCCACCGGCCAGGCCGCGCCCGGCGCCGGCAAGCTCCGTATGCAGGCGACGCGGCTCGGCAGCTACATGCTCTAC